>DASSIJ010000354.1:0-15196 GCA_035692045.1 Pseudolabrys sp.
TCCCTTAATCACGTCGTCTGTCACGGAATACCCGGTGACAAGCCGTTAAAGGATGGTGATATCGTCAATATCGATGTGACGCTGATCCTCGACGGATGGCACGGCGATTCAAGCCGAATGTTCACGATCGGCGAAGTCCCACGTCGCGCCGAGCGGCTGATCGACGTCACCCACGAAGCGATGATGCGCGGCATCGCCGCGATCCGGCCCGGCGCAACAAGCGGCGACGTCGGACATGCGATCCAGACCTACGTCGAAGCTCAGCATATGAGCGTGGTGCGTGATTTCTGCGGTCATGGTCTTGGCCGTCTGTTCCATGACGAGCCGAATATCGTGCACGTCGGCCGGCCCGGGGAAGGCATCGTGCTCAAACCCGGTATGTTTTTCACGGTGGAGCCGATGATCAATCTCGGCCGCCCGCATGTGAAAGTCCTGTCTGACGGCTGGACCGCAGTCACGCGCGATCGATCTCTTTCGGCGCAATTCGAGCACACCGTCGGGGTTACCAATGATGGCGTCGAGGTCTTTACCTTTTCGCCGGCCGGTCTGCACAAGCCGCCTTATAAACGCTGAAAACGCGCCTTTTCCGCTTCATCGCAGATTCCGGCATTTCCGCTAAGATTGTATTTTTCTATGATACAATTATGACGTGTGTATGCGCGTAGATACACGTTCATGACTGACAAGCCTCACTATCATGGCCATCGCGAGCGATTGCGCGGGCGCTTCCGCCAGGCCGGTGCGGAGGCCGTAAGCGACTATGAATTGCTGGAGCTCGTGCTGTTCCGCGCCATCCCGCAACGCGACGTCAAACCGCTCGCCAAGGACCTCATCGCCAAATTCGGATCGTTTCCCGAAGTGATAGCGGCGCCGCCCACAAGGCTCGCCGAGATCAAAGGCATAGGTGATGCCGCCATCACCGAGCTCAAGCTGGTGCACGCCGCGGCGAGCCGGTTGGCGCACGGCCAGGTTCAAAAGCGGCCGGTGCTGTCATCGTGGTCGAGCGTCATCGACTACTGCCGCACAGCCATGGCTTTCGCCGACAAGGAGCAGTTTCGTGTGCTGTTCCTCGACAAGCGCAATCGCTTGATTGCCGACGAGCTGCAACAGGTCGGCACGATCGACCACACGCCGGTTTATCCGCGCGAAGTCGTCAAACGCGCGCTTGAACTCTCCGCCACCGCTTTGATCCTCGTGCACAATCATCCATCAGGCGACCCGACGCCGTCACACGCCGACATTCAGATGACACAGACGATCATCGACGTTGCGCGCCCGCTCGGCATCGCCGTGCACGATCACATCGTCGTCGGCAAGGAAGGCCATGCAAGCTTTAAAGGACTGAGGCTGATCTAGGTGGTCAGGAATGCCGGATGGACTTTTCGATTCGGCGATCCGGCACGAACCACATCATCGCCACCAGCACATAGACAGCGCAGCCAAGTCGTGGGTCAACGAACGACAACCCGATCCCCGCCAGGCACAACAACGTCGACAGTTTCCCCTTGACGTCGCGACCGAGCGCATTGGCCAGGGTTCTGTCCTCTCCGTTGTTCCGCACAATGCATATCTGCAGAATAATGTAGGCCAGCGCCGGCATCAGCAGCGCTGCACCATAAACGGCGGTTGGAAGTTCTGCGAAGTGATTCTCGCCCATCCATCCGGTCGCAAAGGGAATAAGCGAGAGCCAAAACAAGAGGTGTATGTTGGCCCACATGATGGCGCCGTTGACGCCTCGGCTGGCGTGCAGCAAGTGATGATGGTTGTTCCAGTAAATTCCGACAAAAATAAAACTCAGGACGTAGCTCAGGAAGATCGGCAGCAGGCCGGAAAGCGATTGCCAATCGGCGCCATGAGGCACCTTCAGCTCCAGAACCATGATCGTGATGATGATAGCGATCACGCCGTCGCTGAATGCATTCAATCTTTCCTTGCTCATCTTTCCCCCCTCTCGACGGCATCAGCCGCCAAGCGCCTTCTGATTTTCCAACGCGGATGGAAGTGGCTCGGCGCTACTGCCGCACCAGGGTGATTTGGTCGGCACTCTCCGGCACGCGGCGCCATGTCGTAGGGTCGATCTCCTCGAAGCGCCACGGATTGCCACGCGACGGCACCAGCATCAACTGGTCGCTATCGATGCGCCATTGCGTGAAATTCAGGCGTGTGATCGCCGCATCGCAGCCGGGCTTCACCACAACGCCAAAGCCGTCGCTGGCCTTGGTCATCCCCAGCGTCAACACACAGACAGGCGAACCGCCCTTGCGCACGATCGCCCAATCGCCGGCCACCTGTTCTGCCGGTTTGGGCGGCGCGCCGGCGGCAGCGGCATTTTGCAGAAACAGAACCCCGACACCCGGCGTCGGTGCTTCGAATATGCCGTCTTCGACTTCGCTGAATTCCACGATCGATTTGCCCTTGGCATCGAGCAGGTAAAGCAGATCGTTATCGGGGAACTTCCAGGCCGCGATATCACGCACCAGCGGGAAAAGATTCGCGCAATTTGCATCGAATTCGACCTTGAAGCCGCCTGGGCCGCGGTCGCTTTTGAAGGTGGCGGTGCAGGTACGGTCGCGATCGGCATTGGAGAATTCCCAGTTGCCGATCATCCGCTGGGCGGAGTCGCCGAGCGGGGACGGCGCCTGTGCGAGGGCGACGCCAGCCACGCAGACCGCTACCAGAGCAATCGCAACACGGGTCATGGCCACACTATAGCATCAGTGCTTCCGGCCTTGCGACTAACGCTTCGGCGGCCAGGGTGTTTCGGCAACCGGCGTGAGGGGCGGCTTACCGGCTGCCCAGGCGAGTATATTGTCGACGACAAGCTGATCCATCGCGGCACGGGTTACCTCTGTCGACGAACCGAGATGAGGGAACAACACGACGTGATCCATGTCGATCAGTTCCTTCGGTACGTCCGGCTCGTTGGCAAACACATCGAGGCCGGCGGAATAGATCGTGCGCTTCTGCAGCGCTTCAATCAGTGCCGGCTCATCGACCACCGAGCCGCGCGCCATGTTGATCACAACACCGCGCGGACCCAGCGCCTTGAGCACCTCGGCATTGATCATGTTCTTTGTGTTCGCGCCGCCAGGCACGATCACCATCAGCGTGTCGACGTCGCGCGCCATGTCGAGGAGCTTCGGGTAGTATCTGTATGCGACACCCGCTTGCGGGTTGCGGCTGTGGTAGACGACGGGCACGCCGAATGCCTCCAGCCGCCGAGCGATTGCCTTGCCGATACGGCCCATGCCGACCATCCCGACCGTGCGATCGCGCAGCGTGGCCTTGGTGAGCGGATAGTGCGCGTCCTTCCATTTGCCGGCACGTAAGTAACGTTCCGACTGCGGCAACTCACGCACAGTACAGAGCAGGAGACCGAGCGCGGTGTCGGCCACCTCCTCGTTGAGCACTTCCGGCGTGTTGGTAACGATAATGCCATGCTCGCCCGCCCACTTGGCGTCGATATGGTCGTAACCTACGCCGAAGCTCGAAACCTGCTCGATGTGGGGAAATTGCTGAAGAAAATTTCCGTCGACCTTATTGGCCGTGTAGGCAATCGCAATCGCTTTGATCCTGTTGCCAACGTCCTTGACGAAGGCGGCCTTGTCCTTGGCGTCGAGCCAGTGGTGGAGCGTCACCTTGCCCTCGAAGCCCTTCATCATCACGGGCTTCTTGGCCCCGACCATTAATACGTCCGGCTTTTCGCCAGCCATTTCGCTTACTCCTATTAAACCAGTGCAGTGACAGGCTTTTCGATGAAATCCTTGAAGGCCGCCAGCAACTCCGCGCCAAGCGCCCCGTCCACGACGCGATGATCGCACGACAAGGTGACGGTGAGCTGGCTGATGAACTTCACGCTGCCATCGTCTGCTTCGACCGGTGCACGGCGGGTCGCGCCGACGGCCAGGATGGTGGCATGAGGCGGATTGATGATGGCCGAAAACTCGCGCACGCCATACATGCCGAGATTGGAAATCGCGCTTGAGCCGCCCTGATATTCGTTCGGCCTGAGCTTCTTATGGCGCCCACGCTCGGCAAGCTCGCGCATCTCCGCGGAGATCGCGGTGAGCGATTTAGCCTCGGCATTGCGGAGCACAGGCGTGATCAGCCCGCCCTCGAGCGCAACCGCCACACCAATATCGGAATGCTGGAAACGAAGAATACGGTCGCCCGCCCACACCGCGTTGGCAGCAGCGATGCGCTGGAGCGCAGCCGCCCAGGCTTTGATGATGAAGTCATTGAGCGAAAGCTTGAACGCCGGCTGGCCATCCTTGTTCTTTGGTGCGGCTGCATTGGCCTCCTCGCGCATCGCGATCAGGCGGCCGGCATTGAGATCGGCCGTGAGATAGAAATGCGGGATCGTCTGCTTGGCCTCGACCAGCCGCGTCGCGATGGTGCGGCGCATGGAGTCGAGCGGTATTTCCTCGTAAGCGATACCGTCATAGAGGGCTTTCACCTGCGCTGCGCTGGCGCCACTCGCCATTGCGGCCGGGGCCGCGCCAACAGTCGCGCCAGGCGCCGCCTGCTCCACGTCGCGCGCGACGATGCGGCCATGCGGACCCGACCCAGAAACGCGCGACAGGTCGATGCCTCGCTCTCCGGCGAGCCGCCTTGCAAGCGGCGTGACAACCGTACCGCTGGCAAGCTTCGCCGGACCATAATTGCGTTCGGGCGTCCGGACTTCGCGGAAAGGATCCATTGGCGCAGCGGGACGCGGCATCGGCGTGGAATGTACGGCCGGCGTGACGGCAGGCACCGGCGCGACTGGAGCCTTGGGTGGCACGTTCGTTGACGGCGCCGCCGCCGGACTTGCGGCAGCACCGGCGCCCGATATTACGGCCACCACGGCGCCCACCTTGGCCACCTCGCCAACCTGAAAGCGTATTTCGCTCAGCGTCCCGGCGGTGATCGACGGCACTTCCATCGACGTCTTGTCAGTCTCGATCTCGAACAGGTTGTCGCCCGGCTTGACCGCATCGCCGGCCGCCTTGAACCATTTCACGATTTTGCCTTCGGCGACGGTTTCGCCGAGCTGCGGCATCAGAACGTCCACGCAATTCTCCTGAAGTGTTCGGCGCAGCCTACCAACTCACCGACACGTATTGTGTCTCGAGAAATTCTTTCATCCCCTCTTGCGCGCCTTCGCGGCCGAGGCCGGACTGCTTGGTGCCGCCGAATGGCGCCGCCGGGTCCGAGACAAGGCCGCGATTAAGGCCGATCATGCCGAAGTCGAGCTTTTCGGAGACACGCATGCCGCGGGTGAGGTCCTTGGTATAAAGATAGGCTACCAGGCCATATTCGGTGTCGTTGGCGCGCTTGATTGCCTCGTCCTCCGATTTGAAGGTCTGAATCGAAGCGACGGGGCCAAAGATTTCCTCGTTCAACATTTTGGAATCGTCGGACACGTTGGTGAGCACCGTCGCAGGATAGAAGAAACCCGGGCCATCCGGCAGCTTACCGCCGACCAGCACCTTTGCGCCCTTCTTCACCGCATCGTCGACCAGTTCGATCACCTTGTCGCGGCCATCCTTGTTGACCAATGGCCCGAGATTGACGCCTTCGTCGAGGCCATTGCCCATCTTGAGCGAGCCCATCTTTGCCGTGAGCTTCCTGGCAAATTCGTCATGCACTTTCTCGTGCACGTAGAAGCGGTTGGCCGCAGTGCAGGCCTCGCCCATGTTGCGCATTTTCGCGATCATCGCGCCGTCGATCGCGGAGTCGATGTCGGCGTCTTCGAACACGATGAAGGGGGCATTTCCGCCGAGCTCCATCGCCGGCTTGATGATGTTGTCCGCGGCCTCGTGCAGCAGCTTGCGCCCGACTTCTGTCGATCCGGTAAAGGAGACAACGCGCACGCGCTGGTCGTGCAGCATGGCGCTGACCACCTTGCCGGACGAGCGCGACGGAATGACATTGACCACACCGGCCGGAACACCGGCTTCTTCCAGCGCCGGCATCAATGCCAGCATTGTGAGCGGCGTATCAGATGCGGGTTTTAGAACCACAGGACACCCGGCCGCGAGTGCCGGCCCGATCTTGCGTGTCGCCATCGCCGCCGGGAAATTCCACGGCGTCACCAGAACCGCAATGCCGGCCGGCTTGTGGTGCACGAAAATGCGTGCACCCGAGGCCGGCGCGCGCGACACCTCGCCGACATTGCGCACGGCTTCCTCCGCGTACCAGCGAAAGAACTCGGCCGCATAGGCCACCTCGCCGCGCGAATCGGGCAATGCCTTGCCGTTCTCCAGCGTGATCAGCTTCGCGAAACGTTCGGCGTCGCGCATGATGAGCTCGAAGGCCTTGCGCAGGATTTCGGCGCGCTCACGCGGCTTGCGGCCAGCCCAGCCTTCGAAGGCGCCTTCGGCTGCATCGAGCGCGGCCTTGGCATCATCGACCGTGGCACTCGCGACCGAGGCGATCTTGCGCTCCGTCGCCGGATCAATCACGTCGAAACGGCCGCCATCGGATGCCTTGCGCCATTTGCCGCCGATCCAGAGGTCGGTCGGAACATCGGCGAGCAGGTTGTCGTAGTTAGCCATGTGACGCTCCTCAATTTGTCTTATTGCGCTTCGGCGTAAGCCGCCTTGATCGCACCGGCAAGGCGTCCCTTGTCGGGGAAGCGCTCCGCCATCGCGGCGGTGACCGTTTCAGTCGTCTGATCCGCGGTGCGGCCCGCCTTTTTATCGGCGGCGGTTCGATCGCGCACTTCGATCAGGTAATTGCGGTAACCAGAAATGAAAGCTGCGTCGCCGGTCGGACCATGGCTCGGAACAATCACCGCCGGCTTGAGCGCTTCGAGTTTGTCGAGGCTCGAGAGCCAGTGCCAGATCGTCGAATACGGGCTAGCGAAAGCCGGCTGCGCGCGCATGGCAACATCGCCGGAGAAGAGAACGCGGTCCGACTCGACCCAAATCGCGGTGTCGCCCCGCGTGTGGTTCGCACCCATGGCGATGAGATCCACTTTCACACCGCCGAGATCGAGCGCGTAATCCCGATCAAAGGTCACGTTCGCCTTGCGGAAATCGGCATCCTTGAGCAATTCGGCATTGATCGCCGAGCGACGCGCGAACACCTGCGCAACCTGCAGGCCGAATTCCGCAATGTCCTTCGCCTGGTCGTTTGACCGGATCAGCGTCGTGCTTTCAGGAAACACCTGCGCGCCAAGATCGTGTTCTGGGTGGAAATGCGTGGTGACGAGATAGAGCGCCCGCGAACCGCCGAGTTCCTTCGCGACCTCCAGCACAGCGGACCCGTTGCGTGGCCCAAGCCCTGTATCGATCACAAGGATGCCGCGCTCGCCGATGACAAAACCGACATTTGGCACCAGCGGCACGCTGTTGTCAGGAATAATGTAGACGTGCGGCGAAACCTGCCGCAGCCCTTCAGCCTTGACGATTGGGTCCGCCGGGGTCTGCGCGGCCAAAGGCTGTGCCAGCATCAGCAATGCGGCGAGAGCAGCGATGAACCACAACGCACGCATGAAGGTTCGTTACCCCTGCAAGGACCGCGACACGCGCTCGGCGATCCGGTCGGGTGTCGGCAACACGATGTCTTCCAGAATATCGGCTGCCGGCAGCGGAATATGCGGCGTGGTAATGCGAACCGGCGGGCCGTCAAGATCATAGAAACCTTCATCCGCCGCAATCGACACGATCTCGGCGCCCCACCCGCATAGCCGCGGATTTTCCTCGACCGTAAACAGGCGGTGGGTCTTGGCGACCGAGCCCAGGATGGTTTGCGTATCAAGCGGCACCAGCGAGCGCACATCGACAACTTCGCAATCGATGCCGTGCTCGGCCTTGAGCTTCTCGGCGGCGGCGAGCGCGCGGGGCACCATCAGCGCAAGGGCGCAAATGGTGGCGTCCTTGCCGGCACGCAGAATCTTTGCCGTACCGAGGGTGTCGACGATCTCGCCGTCCGGCACCTCGCCCTTCGTCGCATAGAGCGATTTGTGCTCGAGGAAGATCACCGGATCGGGATCGCGCACGGAAGCCGCCAGCAACCCTATGACATCAATCGGGCTCGATGGCGCCACCACCTTCAGGCCCGGGATCATCATGCACCAGTTCTCGACGCTCTGGCTGTGCTGGGCGCCGAAGCGCGAGCCGGCGCCATTGCCGGTCCGAACCACCAGCGGGCATTTGGTTTGCCCGTTCGACATATAGCGGCTCTTGGGAAACTCATTGGCGATATAGTCGAAGCAAACCGCGAAGAAATCCGAGAACATGATTTCGGCGATCGGCTTCAGGCCGGTCATCGCCGCGCCCATGGCGGCACCGAGGATGGCCTGCTCGGAAATGGGCGTGTCGCGCACGCGCAACGGCCCGAACTGTTCGTAAAGACCAACAGTCGCCTTGAATACGCCGCCGGCCTTGGCCACGTCCTCGCCGAGGAACACGACATCAGGATCGCGCTTCATCTCTTGCGCGATGCCGCGGATGACGGCGTCTCGATAGCTCAGTTCCGCCATGCCCAGCCTCCATCGGCATAGACATCGGTGGTGAGAATATCGAGCGGCGGATTGGGGGCGGCCTTGCAGACCTCTGTTGCGTCATCGACCTCCTTGCGCACGCTGGCGTCGATCGCCGCAATGTCGGCATCGCTGACGCCGAATTGCTTCAGGCGTTCGCGATAAATCTTGATCGGATCGCGCAACTTCCATTTCTCCAGCTCGCCCTCGGGACGATACTTGGCGGGGTCGGCGCGGGAATGACCGCTGTGCCGATAGGTCATGCATTCGATCAACGAGGGCCCCTCGCCGGCACGCGCCCTGGCAAACGCCTTTTGCGCGGTGCGATAACATTCGTCGGCGTCGTTGCCGTCGATCACGATGCGCTCGAGGCCGTAAGATCCGGCGCGGTCGGCGGCGGGATGCGGCACCGCGGTGACATCGGCGATTGGCGTATATTCCATATAGAGATTATTCTCGCAGACGAAGATCACCGGCAGCTTCCACACCGCCGCGAAATTCAGCGCCTCGTGAAACGCGCCGATATTGGTGGTGCCGTCGCCGAAGAAGCAGACCGAGACATCCTTGTCGCCTTTGTACTGCGCGCGCCAGGCGGCACCGCAGGCGATCGGGAGATGCGCACCGATGATGGCATAGGAGCCCATCACGCCGTGCTCTTCCGAGGTGAGATGCATGGAGCCGCCCTTGCCACGCATCAATCCGTTGTCGCGCTGCATCAGCTCACCCAACACCTTCTCGACCGGCACGCCGCGCGCCAGCGTATGCGCATGGCCGCGGTAAGTGCAGAACGAGAGATCGCCCTTTTGCATCGCCTCGGCAAAGCCGGCGGCGATTGCCTCCTGCCCGAGGGACAGATGGCTGGTCCCCTTGACCAGATTCTGCAGGAACAGGTCGTAGGCGCGCTGTTCCGCCTCGCGCAGGCGCACCTGAGAGCGGTACAGGGCCAGGCGCTTCTGTTCGCCGATATCGTCGTTCAGTCCGGAGCCGGCCTTGGCCTGCGCGCGGTCCTTTGCTGTGGCCATAGATGATCCTCGAAAGCTCAAAATCCGTGTTAAGCGGCGGCAACTTAGCGCCTAGAAGGAAGGGGCCGCAACTCTCCTATTGGAGCGGACCCTCGATCGCCGCTTCGCTGGTCGTGCTCTTGCCTATTTGACGCTCGCGGTAGAGCAAATAGAGACCGGACGAGACCACGACCAGTCCCCCGACGATCGTCCACGGGTGCGGCACATCGCCGAACACCAGGAAGCCCAGCGTCGTCGTCCAGACCATTTGCGTATAGATGAAAGGCGCCAACGTCGATGCCGGCGCCAACCGGTGGCCGCGGATGAGGAGATAGTGCCCGCCACTGCCGAGCGCACCGACAAGCACCATCAGCGCCACGACGAAAGCGTTGTCCGGCGGGGTCCACACGAACGGAATGACCGGCAGCATCGCAACCGCGCCAACCAGGTTCGAATAGAACAGGGTCGTTTCACTGGAATCGCTGCGCGCCAGCACGCGCGTCGAGATCACGTAAAGCGAATAACAGACGGCGCTGCCGAGTGACAGGAGTGCCGCGGGGTGGAGTCCGGAAAACCCCGGGCGCGCCACCAGCAGCACGCCAAGGAACCCGACGCTGATCGCGGTCCAACGCCGCCAGCCGACCCATTCGCCAAGCAACGGCCCGCAGAGCAAGGCAACCAGGAACGGCGTCGAAAATAGAATAGCGAGGGCCTCGTCAAGCTGGAGATAGCGCAGCGCGAAAAAATTCATTGCAGTAGATATGAGCAGCAGCGTCGACCGCCCAAGCTGCATGAACGGTCGCGTCGTCGTCAGCAATTTCGGTGTGGTGATCGGATTAAGAAAGATGAGTGCCAGCAGGAAGGCGCCGAAGTAGCGCGCCCACACGACCTGCAATGGATCCATGTATCGCAGCAGATATTTTCCAGTGGCGTCGAGGCATGAAAAGGTCGCGACCGCCGCGCACATCAACGCGATGCCCGTCAGCCGCTGGCGGCGCTGCTGTGCGGGACTCAATAGGTCGCTCGCCCGCCTGAAATATCGAATACGGCGCCGGTCGTGAATGAACAATCGCTCGACGCACAAAACGCCGCAAGCGCTGCAATCTCATCGACAGTGACAAAGCGGCCGCGCGGAATCTTCGACAGCATGAAATCGATGTGCTCCTGCGTCATCTGATCGAAGATCGCGGTCTTTGCAGCCGCCGGCGTGATGCAATTCACTGCTATGTCGTACGACGCAAGCTCCTTGCCGAGTGATTTGGTCAGAGCAATGAGTCCTGCTTTTGACGCAGAATACGCGGGCGCGTTTGGATTGCCTTCCTTGCCTGCGATGGAAGCAATATTCACGATACGCCCGTAGTTTTGCGCGATCATCACCGGTGCCAAGGCGCGGCAGCAATGAAACGGTCCGTTGAGATTGATTGAAAGGACGTCCTGCCAGGCCTTCAGGGGATAGTCCCAGGTCTTCACGTTTGGCCCCGCAATGCCTGCGTTGTTGACCAGGATGTCGACGCGACCGAACGCTTTGATGGTCTCATCCCGCGCGCGCTCGACGTCGGAATAATCGGTGACATCAATCGCGACAGTCGCAATGCGGCCGCGCTTTTGCAGTTCGGCCGCGGCTTTCTTGGCCAACGCCGCATCGCGATCCCAGATCGCAACCGCCGCGCCGGATTCGAGAAAACGTTCGACAATTGCGCGCCCGATACCTTGCGCGCCACCTGTTACGACCGCGTTGCGTCCGGTGAGATCGATTTTGTTTGTCATGGCCGCCTCCCACGCAAAAACTAGCGGACACAACATCCCGTGGCGAGTGACGAAAATGCGGGTGTGTAATGCGGGCGGCCTTGTACGGCCGGGCAATGTGCGATAAACGTGTATGCGTGGGGCACGCGACGGTCGCCCCGCCTTTCCAAGGCGCAAAAGCCCAAGCACCGTCTCCTTCGTTCACGGAGGGGACCTATGCTGTGTTCGGGCTAGCGATCAGAAAAAATCCGATCTCGACAAGGTTCGGGGACAAGCCGCCTCCCCGTCAGATGAACTCCATTCAAGCGCTGCGCCCTTTCGCTCCGGGGAGCGGTGACTATGGATGAATTGCACTTGGATGGATTACGCCTGGGTCTTTTTCTCGCCGCCGCGTTTTTTGGCGGCTTGACCTCCGGGTTGTCAGGCTTTGCCATGGGTCTGGTGGTGTCCGGCGTCTGGCTACACATCATCACGCCTGAGCAGAATGCGCTCCTAATCGTACTGTGCGGACTCGTCACGCAAGGGTCCGGCATCTGGCGCGTACGTCACGCCATAAATTGGCGGGCGGTCGCGCCATTCATCATCGGAGGTGCGCTCGGAGTTCCCGCCGGCACCGCTTTGGTAACAACCGTCGATCAGAGCACGCTTCGTCTGACTATGGGCTTTTTGCTGGTGATCTATAGTCTCTACAGCCTGATCCGGCCTGCGCTTAAACCGGTTCAAGGTGGTGTTCCGGCGGACTTCGGTGTTGGCGTCGCGAACGGCCTCATTGGCGGACTGACCGGACTGGGCGGCATTGCGGTGACGGTCTGGTGCCAGTTGCGCGGAGGTCCCAAGGACGCGCAACGCGCCATCTTTCAGCCCGTGATGTTTGCGACCTTTGTCATGAGTGCGATTTCCTTTGGTGTCGCCGGCGCGTTCACTGTCGAAACGTTCAAGCTCTATGTGCTCGCGCTTCCCGTTCTGATTGCCGGTGTCTGGTCTGGCCTCAGGCTTTATGGAAAGCTCGATGATGCCGCGTTTCGCAAAATCATCCTGCTGCTACTGCTCGTGTCAGGATTGACGTTGATCGTGCCGTTGCGCTGAACTAATATGCAACGAGCGGGGCCTGCGACGGTCGCCCCGCGCTTTCAAGGCTTGCGAGCCCAAGCACCGTCTCCTTCGTTCACGGAGGGGACCCATGCTGTCTCCGAGCTACTCGATCTCACCGAAAGATCTCTGGAATGCGATTGCGGCACGCGATGCGCCGCAACTGGTCGACGTGCGCCGGCGTGATGCGTACGAACAGTCACCACATTTGTTGCCTGGCGCAGTCTGGCGCGATGCTGCGAAGACCAAAGAATGGAAAGCCGAATTTGACGCCACCCGTCCCATCGTAGCCGCCTGCAAAGCCGGCCACGAAATGAGCCAAAGTGCGGTCGCGCAATTGCGCGCCGACGGCATCGACGCGCGCGTTCTGGAAGGCGGTTATGAAGGCTGGACGAAAGCCGGCCTGCCCCTGGTCGCCAAATCAGAGCTCGAACGGCTGACGCCAAAACGACCGAGCGTTTGGGTGACGCGCCGCCGCCCGAAAATCGATCGCATCGCCTGCCCCTGGCTGGTTCGCCGTTTTCTGGATCCGCAGGCGCGGATTCTGTTTGTCGACCCGGACCAGGTGGTCAACGTCGCGCGTGAAAGCGGCGGTGTGCCGTTCGATATCAAGGATGTCGAGCTCAGCCATGTCGGCGAACGCTGCTCGTTCGACACCATGCTCGCGCTGTTCGGTTTGGAGAGCGAATCTTCCCTGGCGCGGCTCGCCCTGATCGTGCGCGGTGCCGACACTGCACGGCCCGATATCGCCCCCGAAGCCGCCGGACTCCACGCCGTTTCGCTCGGCCTGTCGGCGCTCGCCGGCGACGACGACCACGGACTGCTCGATCGCGGTTTCATGGTCTATGACGCCTTGTTTGCCTGGCTCCGCTTTGCCGCCGAGGAGCGGCATAACTGGCCGGCCAAAGCCGCATGACGAGCATGGCAACCAGTGAAACAACTGCCGGGCCGACCTTCGGCGAAGCTTTCATGGTCTGGCTGAAGATCGGCTGCATCAATTTCGGCGGACCGGCCGGGCAGATTGCCCTTATGCATCGCGTCACTGTCGACGAGAAGAAGTGGGTGGACGAAGCGCGCTTCCTGCATGCACTCAATTTTTGCATGCTGCTGCCTGGCCCCGAAGCTCAAAAGCTTGCCACCTATCTCGGCTGGCTGCTGCACGGCGTGCGCGGAGGATTGAGCGCCGGAATTCTGTTTGTTCTGCCGGGCGCGTTCGTGATGCTGGGCCTGAGCCTGCTCTACGCCCTGGGACGCGGCATCTCTGTCGTCGACGGCGCGCTCTTCGGCATCAAGGCAGCGGTGCTGGTGATCGTAATCGAGGCTTTGATCCGTATCGGCAAACGCGCGCTGAAAACTCCCCTGCTTCTTTCACTCGCAGCTGCGGCTTTCGTCGGTATCTTTTTTCTGGCGCTGCCGTTCCCGCTGATTGTGGCTGCGGCCGCGCTGATCGGCTATTTTGTCGCACGCAAGGCACCGGGGCAACTCGGACTAGCTGGAAAGATTGAAGACGTCCCGCCCCCGGCAAAGGACCGCTGGCGGCAGTTCACCGTCGCGTCGATCGTCGGCGTTGTTGCGTGGTGGTTGCCCGTCGCGCTTGCCGCACTGGTCTTCGGGCCAACGCACGTTCTCGTCAGCATCGGCACCTTTTTCTCGAAGCTTGCGGTGGTGAGCTTTGGCGGGGCTTATGCGCTGCTTGCCTACATGGCGCAGGAAGCCGTGCAGACCTACGGCTGGATGACGGCGCCGGAAATGGTCGACGGACTGGGCCTGGCCGAAACCACACCAGGGCCGCTGATCCTTGTCACCCAATTCGTCGGCTTCCTTGCGGCGTTCCGCGATGCCGCCCCCTTCTCGCCCGTAACCGCGGGCGTTCTCGGCGCAGCGATGACGACCTGGGTGACCTTCGTGCCATCCATGCTGTGGATTTTTGCGGGGGCCCCGTTTGTTGAGCGATTGCGCGCGAACAGGCAGTTGTCCGGCGCACTTGCCGCCATCACCGCGGCTGTGGTCGGTGTCATTTTGAACCTGTCGGCGTGGTTCGCGCTGCATGTGCTGTTCGGCAAAGTCACCGAAATGCACGCAGGTCCGCTGCGCTGGTATGCCTTCGATCCGTTTGCTCTCGATCTGCGCGCAACAGCGCTGGCAGTGATCGCCGCCGTTCTGGCGTTTGGATTGCACCGCAGCCTGATCGAGGTCGTTGTATCCATGGCCGCGCTCGGCGCTGCCATGCAGTGGGTGCTTGGAACCTAACGCTCGCGAGCGATTGCACTCTCGTGCCAGCGGCGCAACACAAGATATGACATCGCGGACAGCGCATAGAAAATTGCCACGCCGGCGAGTGACAACAAAATCAATGCCGCAAACATGCGCGGGATGTTGAGCCGATAGCCGGACTCGGCGATACGGTAAGCCAGTCCCGAGCCTGCACCGGCCGATCCGGCAGCGATCTCGGCGACAACAGCACCGATCAATGACAGGCCCCCGGCGATGCGGAGGCCGGCAAGAATTTGCGGGAGTGCCGATGGCAACTTCAAATTCCACAGCACCTGCCAGCGCGACGCCTTGTACAGATCAAAGAGCGCCAGAAGATTGTGATCGACTGAACTGAGCCCGAGTGTCGTATTGGCGAGAACCGGAAAGAAGGCGACGATCCACGCGCAGACCAGCACGGCCAAAGGTTGCGGGAGGTAAATCAGCAATAGCGGCGCAATGGCGACGATCGGCGTCACCTGAAGAATGACCGCGTAAGGATAGAATGAATATTCAACCAGGCGTGACTGGTTGAATAGAATCGCAAGGCCAATACCGCCGACGGCTGCGAGCACAAATCCTTCGAACGTGGTGATCAGCGTTACCAGCAGCGAATTCCACAACAGGTTGCCATCGGTGA
>DASSIJ010000355.1:0-7622 GCA_035692045.1 Pseudolabrys sp.
ATGAACGGCGACTGGGTGTCGGGACCGGAGACGCTCACCGCCGAGCAGATGGGCGCCAATCGCTACGACCTCGGCAAGACCTATTTCGCGCATCCTCTCGACGACGATTTCTACAAGGCGATGCGGCCGGATTGGTCGAAGGTGAAGGTGCCCCTGCTTTCCGCTGCGAACTGGGGCGGACAGCCGCTCCATCCGCGTGGTAATTTCGAGGGCTTTTATCGGTCGGCTTCGAAGCAGAAATGGCTCGAAGTGCATGGCATCGAGCATTGGACGCATTACTACACCGACTACGGGGTCGGTCTGCAGAAGAAATTCTTCGGCTATTTCCTGAAGGGTGAGCGCAACGGTTGGGACAAGCAGCCGCGCGTTCAGCTCAATATCCGCCACCCGGGTGAAAAATTCGTCATCCGCCACGAAGACGACTGGCCGCTTCCGCGCACGCAATGGACGAAATTCCATTTGGCCACGGACGCGCAGAAACTGGTCACGATCGCTCCCGGCGACTCTGCAAAGGTCACCTTCGACGCGATGGGCGACGGCGTTACGTTCCTGACCGAGCCTATGGAGAAGGACACCGAGATCACCGGGCCCGTGGCCGCCAAATTGCACGTTTCATCGTCGACCAGCGATGCCGACCTTTTCCTCGTGCTGCGCGTGTTCTCGCCCGACATGAAGGAAGTGGTGTTCCAGGGTGCGCTCGACCCGCACACGCCAGTCGGGCAAGGCTGGCTGCGCGCATCACACCGCAAGCTTGACAGGAATCTGACGCGGCCGTTCCGGCCCTACCACACCCATGACGAAAAGCAGCCGCTCAAGCCGGGAGAGGTTTACGAGCTTGATATCGAGGTCATCCCGACCTGCATCGTCGTGCCAAAGAACTATCGCATTGCGCTGAGCATCCGCGGCCGTGACTATGTCTATCCAGGTGGATCGGGCGGCCGCCTTTCCAACATGAAGAACGAATTCACCGGCAACGGGCCCTTCCTGCACGATGACCCGCGCGACCGGCCGCTGGAAATCTACGGCGGGAAGACAACGATTCATCTCGGCGGCGGACAAGACAATTACCTGCTGCTGCCGATCATCCCGCCCACGGCGAGTGCCAATAGCCGAAAACCCAAGAGAGGCAAGACGTCAAAGCCAAAGTCGGCCCCCAACAAAAAATCGCGGCGATAGGCGGGCTCGGTTTGATCTCGGAGTAATCGACGTGGATGCACTTGGTTATCGCAAGAAGATCGGGATCGTCGTTCCATCGACCAATACCGTTGCCGGGCCCGAGAGCGAAGCGTTACGCCCGCCCGGTGTAACCAACCACGTCGCGCGCCTCACGATTCAGGACCGCCCGATCCAGTCCAGCAATCAGGGATATCTGTCTCACGTCCAGGCGATGCGGGACGGCATCGGACCGGCGATCGATCAGGTCATGACCTGCGCTCCCGATCACGTCATCATGGCGGTTGCGATCGAGGCTTTCACCGGTGGCGTTGCGGGAGCCGATGCCTTGCAGAAGGAGCTTTCCGAACGAGCCGGTGTCGGCGTGTCGATGGGCTCGACAGCGGCGGTGGCCGCGCTGCGTTTGTTCAAGGCCACGCGGATCGCGGTGCTCACGCCGCATCAATCAAAGGGCGATGAGACCGTGCGCGCCTATCTCACAGAAGCGGGCTTCGAGATCGTGCGTCTGGTCGGACTCAAGTGCGCGTCACCGCGCGCAATTGCAGAGGTTGCGCCGGCGACGCTGCGAAAGATATTGCGCGACATCGATGGTGACGACGTCGACGCCATTCTGCAGGTCGGCACAAACCTTGCGAATGGCGCGGTGGCCGCTGAAGCCGAGCGATGGCTGGAGAAACCCGTGCTGGCGATGAATGTCGTGACCTATTGGGACGCGCTGCGCCGCTGCGGTATAAAGGACCACGTCCTTGGTTGCGGCCGCGTCCTCGAGGAGTTCTAGGCCGTTTCATGCGCGACACCCGCGTCATCATTGTTGGAGCCGGGCCGTCCGGATTGACCGCGGCCCTGTTCCTCGTTTCGGCCGGAGTGTCGGTCACCGTGCTGGAAGGCCGCACGGAACCGTACGAAGATCCGCGTGCCGCGACGTTTCATCCGCCGACCATGGAGATGTTCGCGCCAAGCGGCGTCACTGACCGGCTGCACGAACTTGGGATCGTCTGCCCGCAATGGCAGTTTCGTGGCCGTGACGAAGGCGTGGTTGCCGCGTTCGACCTCGGCGTGCTCGCCGACGTTACGCCTTATCCCTATCGGCTTCAGTGCGAGCAGCACAAGCTGGTCGCGATCCTCGCCGAGAAGCTGTCGGGGAATCCGAAATTCCAGTTGCACTATGGCGCGACTGTCACGGCGGTGTCGCAAAGCGCGACCGGTACGACAGTCACGACGGCGGATGGATCGATTTATGAGGGCAGCTACGTGATCGGCGCCGACGGCGGCCGCAGCGTGGTCCGGAAGTCCCAGGATATCGGTTTCGAAGGGTTCACCTATCCGGAACGCTTCCTTGTCATCACCACAGCGACCGATCTGGAAACACGTGGTTTTGCCTACAGCGCTTACGTGTCCGATCCGAACGAGTGGTGCGCCACATTCAAGGTGCCCGGGTCGGGTCCGCCCGGTGTGTGGCGAGTCGTTTTCCCCACCGTGGCGGAGGCTGACGCTGAACAGCTGCTCGATCACGGCGATGCGGGGCGCCGGATGCAGGCGTTCATCCCGCAGCCCAGGCCGCATCGGATCCTGCACACCAATCTGTACACCGTACATCAGCGGGTCGCGACGGCTTACCGCCGCGATCGCGTCCTGCTGGCCGGTGACGCCGCGCACGTCAACAATCCACTCGGCGGCATGGGCATGAATTTTGGCATTCACGATGCGGTCAGCCTGGCCGGGAAGCTCGCGCGTGTACTCGCCGGCGAGCCTGATAGTCTGCTCGACCTGTATGACCGGCAGCGGCGCTTTGTCGCCAATGAATTTCTCCAGTCGATGACAATCCAGAACAAGCGCGTCCTGGAGGAAAAGGACCCGGCGCGGCGGCGCGATCGTCTTGACGAGATGCGCGCGATTGCAGCCGACCGCGAACGCTCCCGTGCCTTCCTGATGCGGACATCGATGTTCGAGGGCCTGCAGGCCGCGGAGAGCATCAACTGATGAAGCGTGCAACAGCGCGTCGTGAACAATGATCTGGCCGGTCACCAGAGAAGCTGGAGTCACAGAATGACAACGCGAAGAACCGTCCTGAAGTCATTGGCTGCCGGTGCGCTGGCCGCGTCTTCGCCCAAGGCGCTTGCGGTCGACAAATGGCCGCAGCGTCCGGTCAAGATTGCGGTGCCATTCGCCGCCGGCGGCAACACGGACGGGATTGCGCGGCTGATCGGCCAGTATCTCACCGAGAAGCTGGGCGAGACGTTCATCGTCGAAAATCGCGTCGGTGGAGGCGGCATCATTGCAGCCGAGGCCATCGCGCGTGCGGAGCCCGATGGCTACAACCTGATGATGGCCGCGCTGCCGCAGATCGCCATCCTGCCGACAATGCGGAAGACCAGCTACAACCCTGTCAGCGACTTCGCCCCGATCAGCAATGTGGCCAGCAATCCGTTCTGCCTGGTCGCCAATCCCCAGTTCGAGCCGAAGACGTTCAAGGATTTTGTCGCCTACGTGAAGGCGCGCCCGGGCAAGGTGGTCTATGCGTCCGGCGGCAGCGGCAGTCTCAGCCATCTGACGATGGTCCTGCTCTGCCAGCGGGCGCAACTCGACATGGTTCATGTGCCCTACAAGGGCGGCGGCCCGGCCATCGCCGATGTTATCGGCAATCAGGCGCCGGTCTATTTCGGAAATCTGTCCGAAGCCCTGCCCCACGCGGGCGGCGCGCTGCGTCCGCTTGCCGTATCGGGCGCAAAGCGCGCGGCAAAGCTGCCTGACGTGCCGACGGTTGCGGAAAGCGGCTTCGAGGGTTTCCGGTCGGAGACCTGGAACGGATTGATCGCACCCGCCAGGACGCCGGATGCGATCATCCAGATTCTCGTCAAGGAGGTGAAAGCCGCTCTCAAGGACGAGAAGATTCTTCGCGCGCTTGAAAACTATGGCGTGGATGCGATCGGATCGACGCCGGAGGAATTCAAGGCGACGATTGCGGAGGACATCAAGCAGTGGGCCGCAGCCATCCAGGCCGCCGATCTCAAGCTGTAGAAAGCACGCGACGTCCAGGTGTCTTACGTTCGAGCCCGCAGCTTCGGCCCGATCTGGATGCTAAACGTACCAAGCCCCTCGATCGAACATTCAACCACGTCTCCGGGCACGAGCGGGCCAACGCCGGCCGGCGTGCCCGTGAGAATAATGTCGCCGGGGCACAGTTCATACTGGCTCGAGAGCTGGGCGATGATTTCGGGCACATTCCATATCATCTGGGCAATATCGCCCCTCTGCCGCACCGTCCCGTTGACGGACAGGCTGATCGCGCCCTTGCGAATTTTGCCCGTTGTCTCAATTCGGTGAATGGGACCGCACGGCGCCGAGTGATCGAATGATTTTCCCATCTCCCAGGGTAGACCGCGCTTGGCAGCATCGCGCTGCAGGTCGCGGCGCGTGAGATCGATCCCGATCGCGTACCCGAAGATATGCGTCTCGGCGGCCTCGACCGGAATATCCGAGCCTCCGCGCCCGATGGCGGCCACAAGCTCGACCTCGAACTGAAAATCGTCTGTTGCAGCGGGATAAGGCACCAACGCGCCGTTCTGAACGATTGCGCCGGTGGGCTTCTGAAAAAAGAAAGGTGGATCGCGCTCATCCGCTTCCTTCATCTCGCGGATATGATCGAGATAGTTCCTTCCGACGCAATAGATTCGACGCACGTTAAACGGAGCGTCATCTCCTACGACAGGAAGCGTCTCACGCTCCCCTTTCATACCGTTAGCTGCCAAACGTCACTCCTTCGGAACCTCGCGTCGCCCATCCGGTCATGCGCTGTTCGATGGCAACGCAGACGACATACATCCCGACGCCCATCAGGCCGGTCACGATCAGTCCCGCGAATGCCAGCGGAACCTCGAAACGCGACGAAGCGACGAGCATCAGATAGCCAATGCCCGAATTCGCAGCGACGGTTTCGGCCACAATCGAACCGACAAAAGCGACCGTCATCGCGATTTTCAGTGACGCGAAGAAATACGGCATGGCTCTCGGCAGGCCGACTTTCATGATCACCTGGCGCCGTGTCGCGCCGAGCGCCCGCAGAACATCGCGCAGTTCCGGTTCGACAGTGGCGATCCCGGTTGCGACGTTGACGAGAATGGGAAAGAACGAGAGCAAAAATGCCGTGATCACGGCCGGCACCGTGCCGATTCCGAACCATATGACCAGCACGGGAATAACAGCAACCTTCGGGACGGAGTTGAATGCGATCAGCGCCGGATAAAATCCGTCATAGATCGCCCGCGAGGACCCAAGCGCGATCCCACCGATTCCGCCGATCACGATGGCGAAGGCAAATCCGATCAGAGTGGTCATCAGCGTTTGCCAGGAATTCTCCAGGATCGGCGCGCGCCATTGCCACAATGCCTCGAAGATCGCCGACGGCGCCGGCAACACGAACTGCTGAATCTGGAAAATGCGGACGCACAGTTCCCAGAGCACGAACATGCCTGCGATCACGACCCAAGGCAGCGCCTGACGCACGATCTTGCGGTCGAAAAACTTCGGCTGGCGCACAAGAACCGGAAGATCGTCGGTCTCGACGATCGTCACGCCCGCGTCTTGACGATCAGGCTGCTGCATTTGCGCGCGCTGCACTGATGTGCTCCCGCAATTCATGCACAAGGGCGACGGATGCGGGATCGTAGCTGGTGTTGAGAGTGCGCGGCCGGGATGCGTTCACCGCGCGGTCAAAGATGATCCGGCCCGGCCGCGCGCTCATGACCAGCACGCGGTCCGCCAGGAAGACCGCCTCGCGCAGGTCGTGCGTGACCAGGATTACCGTGGGCCGGCGGGCCATCCACAGCTCCTGCAGCGCGAGCCACAGCTCCTCGCGCGTGAACATGTCGAGGGCGCCGAACGGCTCGTCGAGCATCAGCAGCGATGGCTCATGAATGAGCGCGCGGCACAACTGCGTGCGCTGCTGCATTCCGCCGGACAACTGCCACGGGTGCTTGTCCTCGTAACCCTTCAGGCCGACGAGCGCGAGGAGGTCGCGTGCCTTGGCTTCATAGGCACTCCGCTCCCTGCGCAGCCGGCTCGCATGCGGCGCAACGATCTCGAGCGGCAACATCACGTTCTGCAGGATCGTGCGCCACGGCAACAGCGAGGAGTTCTGAAAGGCCATTCCGACGCAGTTCAATGGGCCTGCGACCGGGTTGCTTGCGACGCTGACCTGTCCGACCGTCGCGGGCCAGAGCCCCGTCACCACTTTCATCAGCGTCGACTTGCCGCAGCCGGACGGCCCCACGACGGCTACAAATTCGCCCTGCGCGACTTCGAAACTCGTGCGGTGGAGAGCAAGTGCCGTCTCCTCGTCGCTGTAGCGAAGAGAAACGTCCTGAAGTCGAACGAACCCTGGCACGAACTTTCCCCGGTTAAGCAACAGAGATCACGGGACCCGTTCCGGGCCATGCAAATTGCGGGCCGGCACCCCCGTTCACGCTACTTCTTCAGGATACTCTTCTGAATCATCGCATGCACGCCTTTGACGTTGTTCACCGTCTGCGTCACATGCAGGTCGCCGGCGAAGCTGCACATTGCGTAGGCTTCGTCCTTGTGGATGCCGGTCATGCTGACGATCCAATCGATCATCTCCTTGAGCGCCTGACGCGCCGCATCGTCCAGATCGGTGTCGAGACCGAACGTGATGTAATGGGTTGCGGTCTCCGCACGCGGCATTTTCCAGCCAAGGTCCTTTCGCACCTTGAATTCGAATGTGCCGGTCAACGCGGTCTCGATCGCCGTTCCATCGACTTCGCCATCGCCCTGCGCCGCGTGGCCATCGCCCGTTGAAAACAGGGCGCCCTCATTCCACACCGGAAGATAAATCGTGCTCCCGGCAGTCAATTCCTTGCAGTCGAGATTGCCGCCGAATTCGCGTGGCTCCTTGCTGTTCTGGCGTCCGAACTCAGCGGCCGGCGCCACCGCAAGCTGGCCGAAGAACGGCGCAATCGGAATCTTGTAGCCCGATGCCGTGGTCGCGACGTTCGCCTTGAGATCGAGCGGGACGTGCGTCAGCCGCATGTAGGGAAAGTCTTCCGGAATTGTCCCCATGTAGCCGCGAAAGACGTTCCAGCCCCAGTTCTGCCGGAGCTTGATGTCCAGGATATTGACTTCGAGGACGTCGCCCACTGCAGCGCCACGGACGCAAACCGGCCCGGTGAAAATGTGATTGCCGGAGCCTTTCTTCACCTTCTGATGAATCTCGGTGATGTCGGGAAGGATATCGAACCCGCTGTCCTTCGCCGGCATCCACTCGGGATTGCAGGTGACGCACTCGATCGTCACCCGCTCGCCGGAATCGATGGTGAGCGCAGGCTTGATCGTGGCGTCGAGATAGCCCCAGTGCACCGTCTCCGGCGTGGCTCGCAGAAGTTTGGTCGTCGCGTTCGCTGTGGTGCTCACATTCATGGCAAGCCTCAACTGCC
>DASSIJ010000356.1:0-18673 GCA_035692045.1 Pseudolabrys sp.
ATCGAGCAAACCGCCCGGATTGTTACGCAGGTCGAGCACATAGCCCTTGAGCTTGTCGTCGGAGATCTTGGCCGTGATATCAGTGATGGCTTTCTTCAGCCCTTCGGTGGTCTGCTCATTGAATTGAGTCAGCCGGATATAACCGACGTCATCGCCTTCTGACTGTGAGCGTACCGACCGCACACGAATAATGTCGCGCGTGATCGACACCTCGACCGGCTTATCCTGACCTTTGCGTGTGATCGTCAGCTTGATCTTGGTGTTTACGGGACCGCGCATTTTTTCGACGGCCTGATTCAGGGTGAGTCCCTGCACCTGCTCGTCGTCGAGCTTGGTGATGATGTCATTGGCCATGATGCCAGCCTTGGCGGCGGGCGTTTCGTCGATCGGTGCAACGACCTTGATCAGCCCGTCTTCCATCGTGACCTCGATGCCGAGCCCGCCAAATTCACCTCGGGTCTGCACCTGCATGTCGCGGAAGCTCTTGGCATCCATATAGCTTGAATGCGGATCGAGCCCGGCCAGCATGCCGTTGATCGCAGTTTCGATCAGTTTGCTGTCGTCCGGCTTCTCGACATAGTCGGCGCGTACCCGTTCGAACACGTCGCCGAACAAATTGAGCTGGCGGTATGTGTCAGCCGCTGCCGCTTTGGCAGTCGCGCCAACCAAAATTAAGCGAGGCTGGACCGCGAGCAGTGTCATTGCCGCTCCTGCCGCCGCGCCGAGAAGAATGAGTGAAGTCTTGCGCATCATCCGCGAACCTTTTCGCCTTCGCCAGCTGCCCACCATGGGCCTGGATCGACGGGAACCCCGTCCTTTCGAAATTCAACGTATAGCACCGGTTGGCTGGAACCTGTCGCGAGGACAGCGGCGATCTGGGAGCCGTTCCCCATCACCGCAACGGGTTCCCCGGTCAGCACGAACTGCCCGAGATCAACTGATATCCGTTCCATCCCAGCGAGCAGCACATGATACCCGCCGCCGACATTCAGGATCAAGAGTTGGCCGTACGAGCGGAACGGACCGGAATAGACCACCCAGCCATCTGCCGGCGCAGTCACCTGGGCGCCCGCACGGGCAGCGATCGATACCCCTTTTTCGGCCCCGCCGCTACTATCCGGGGCACCGAAATCCTTCAATTTGACCCCGTTAACCGGAATCGGAACTTGTCCGCGCAATGAGGCGAAAGCGACAGCAGGCGCCAATCGTCCGGGATCGCGGAATGCGGAAAGCGCAGGGCGGCTGTCCGATCGGGCTGCCTCGCGCGCATCGCGCGCGGCGGGGTCCAGGCCCTGTTCGAGCTTTGCGATCAAATCTTTGAGATTGTCGACGTCGCGCGCGAGATTTCCGGCGCGTGCGCGCTCCACATCAAGGGCCTTTTCGCGGTCAGATATCTGCTTCTGACGTTCTTCCACCAGCGCGGTCATGCGTGCGCGCTCGCCATCAAGCGCAGCAACTTCAACCTTGAGTTGATCGCGCTCGGCGTCGATTTTCTTGCGGACCGCGAGCAGCGCAGAGAGGTCGTTGGCCAGCGCTTCCACTTCATGCCGCATCTCCGGCAATACGGCGCCGAGCACCATGGCAGTCCGCACGGACTGCAGCGCGTCTTCCGGGCTGGCGATCAGCGCAGGTGGAGGACGGCGGCCGATACGTTGCAGCGCCGCGAGGACCTCGCCGATCACTGCGCGGCGGCCGTCGAGCGAATTGCGGATGGTACGTTCATTGTCATCCAGGGGCTTGAGCCGCTCTTGTGCCGCCACGACCGTGGTTTCCACGCCGCGCAAACGACCCGCTGTATCGATCAGATCCTGATTGAGCTTGCGGCGGTCGGCTCCGATCTGTTCAATTTCGCGCTTGAGCGCGGTTTCGGTCTCGGCCGACTTGCGCTGCTCGTCGCGCGCCGATTTGAGCTTTTCATCGTTCTGCTTGAGCGCGTCGAGCTTTTCCGCGTTGCCGTTTTGCGCAAACCGAATGGGCTGCTCTTGTGCCGCCGCAACCGCGAACATGAGCGGCAACGCGAACGCGAGCCCCGCCAAAAGCGCGGCACGTGGTTCGCGACCCCCGAATCCCCCCAGGTCAGTCATCGGGATCAAGGTACGCCCACAGGTTTGAACGGCAAGACCATTGTCGGCGCAGACGTATCGGCGCCGATTGCGACTAAATAGGGGTGCAATACGGGCAAAATTCATCCCCGGTGGTAAGGGTGCCCGCTCAGGATTGTCGTCGCCCGATAGAGCTGTTCAAGCAGCATCACCCTTACCAACTGGTGTGGCCAGGTCGCCGTACCAAACGAGAGCCGCAATTCCGCTTTTTCGTGCAGGCTTGCCGCAAGCCCGTCGGCGCCGCCGATTAAAAACGCAACGGCCGGTCGGCCATTGGCCCGCCATTTGGTGAGTTGGGTCGCAAAACCGGCGCTGTCGAGATTTTCCCCCCGGGAATCAAGCAATACGACCGCGGCATTTTGCGGAATGACATTGGCGAGGGCGATCGATTCCTCGAGCATGCGTTTGCCGGAATCGGCAGCGCGGCTCTCCCTGATTTCAATGATTTCAACATCACGCAGACCGAGCTGCCGGCCAGTCTGTATTGTGCGCTTGCGATAGCGCTCGCTCAACTCGGTTTCCGAGCCCTGTTTCAGACGTCCGATGGCGGCAACGACGATACGCATCGCGCCGCCGAGATTATCAGCCCGGCCGTCTTACGTCTTGTTACTTACGCCTTGGGCCATGATCCTGAAAAGTGCGCGCCTGTTTCGGACCAAGCGCAATCTAAACTTTTCTCGCCGACCACATCTTTTCAAGATTGTAGAAGGCCCGAACTTCCGGCCGGAAGACATGCACGATGACATCGCCGGCGTCGATCAACACCCAGTCGCCTTGCCGCATGCCCTCGACACGGACGCGGGGACTACCCGCGTCTTCCATGCCCTTGATCAGGTTGTCGGCGACAGCGCTGACATGACGCTGCGACCGGCCGCTGGTCACGACCATGTAATCGCCAATCGAGGATTTTCCGGTGAGATCGATAACGACGCTGTCCTCGGCTTTCATGTCTTCGAGACGGGCGAGGACGGTGCGGAGCGTCTCCTTGGCACTTGGGTGCCGCGAGACGATTTCGGGCTTACGACGCGACGCCCGAGAAAGTGCAGGTGTATTCAGGGGTGCTGGTCCTTTCGTTGCGCTCACCCCGGCACGAACCGGGGCTTCAGGAAACATAACTACCTCGCTCGCTTCTTTCTAGCCCGCCGCTTGCGGGCCTTCGCCGGTAATTTGCGCTTCGGGCCTTTGTTTCCACGCTTCTTCTTCTTACTGCTCGTTTTCGACTTCCTGGATTTGCTGGATTTGGGAGTAAGCGCGGCAAAGTCGGAAGTTCCGCCTTGCCGGCGCAACGCGCGCAATGCGGTGGATGAAAGCGGCGACTTGAGACCGTGCAGAAAGGCCCATACGGGGGCCTTTCGGTCCGGAAGGGAGGAGGCGGCGTGTTCCGGGATGCGGACGTGGGCAAGAACATTGCCCGCGGGACTGGCGGCTGCGTAAAGGCTTGGGCCCAGGCGGTCGACGACCACGATGGGCACCAGCTCCGCTATTTTTCGCCATTTCTGCCAGCGATGGAAACTCCGCAGATTGTCCGCGCCCATGATCCAGACGAATCGGACTCCGGGGCAGCGAGCCCGCAACCAGGATATCGTATCGTACGTGTATCTCGTCTTAATGACAGCTTCGAGACCCGTGACATCGATGCGCGGATGATGTGTGAGCGCGCGCGCGGCCGCGATCCGCTTGACCAGAGGGGCAAGACCGCTGGTGTTTTTGAGGGGGTTGCCGGGTGTCACCAGCCACCAGACGCGGTCAAGCCTCAGTCGCTTGAGTGCGAGCAAGGTCGCTGCGAGATGGGCCTGATGAGGCGGGTCAAATGTTCCGCCAAATAGGCCGATCCTCATGCCGGGCGCATGCGGGGGCAGTAAGCGCTCGGATTTGGCGGGTGGCTTGGATTTCACGGCCGAGTCTGACCGCTCCCGTGGATACGGTATTTGAAGGTGGTGAGTTGATCGACCCCTACCGGGCCGCGGGCATGAAGCCGTCCCGTTGCAATGCCGATCTCCGCGCCGAAGCCGAATTCGCCACCATCGGCGAATTGGGTCGACGCATTATGCAGGACAATGGCCGAATCCACTTCGCGCAGGAACTTTTCTGCTGCGGTCTGGTCATCAGTCACGATTGCGTCGGTGTGATGCGAGCCGTAACGCGCGATATGTTCGATAGCGGCAGAGATATCGTCCACCACTTTCACGGCAATGATGGCATCAAGATATTCAGTACCCCAGTCTTCTTCACTGGCCGGTTTCGCGCGCTTGTCCGCGGCCAATGTCGCCGCGTCGCCGCGGATTTCACAGCCCGCCTCGATCAGCATGTCAGTGAGCGGTTTCAGGTGGGTCGCTGCACAGCCACGATCAACCAGCAAGGTTTCCGCCGCTCCGCAGACACCCGTGCGTCGCATCTTTGCGTTCAGCACGATTTTTTTAGCCATGTCGAGCGCGGCCGCACGGTGCACAAAGACGTGGCAAACCCCCTCGAGGTGGGCAAACACAGGTACCCGCGCCTCGGCCTGAACCCGCGCCACCAGGCCTTTGCCGCCGCGCGGCACAATCACGTCGAGATTACCGTCGAGCCCGGCCAGCATGAGCCCGACAGCCGCGCGGTCGCGGGTCGGTACAAGCTGAATTGCTGCCTCCGGCAACCCGGCGCCGCGTAGTCCTTCGGCCAGCGCGGCAAGGATCGCGCGGCTGGAGCGCATGCTGTCCGAGCCGCCGCGCAGGATTGCGGCGTTGCCGGCCTTCAGGCAGAGCACGCCAGCGTCGGCGGTCACATTCGGCCGACTCTCATAAATGATTCCAATTACGCCCAGCGGAACGCGGACGCGCTCGATCCGCATGCCGTTCGGGCGCGTCCAGGATTCCATAACAATGCCAACCGGATCCTTGAGGGCCCGTACCGCGTCGATGCCATCGGCAATCGCCTCAACGCGCGCCTGGTCAAGCGCGAGCCGGTCGAGAAACGCTCCCGCGACCCCAGCGACGCGCGCCTCGGAGACATCGTCAGCGTTGGCGGCCAGAATCGAGGAAACCTGGGCCCGGATCGCCGCAGCCATAAACTGGAGGGCGCGGTTCTTTTGCTCGGCCGGGGCCAGCGCCAGCACCTGGGCACCCGCGCGCGCACGGCGGCCGATCTCGCCCATGGCGGCGGCAATATCGCCCGATCCCTCAATGCTTTTAAGCGTAGCCGTCATATTTGTCAGAAAGCCCACGAAAACCCCTGCCCGGGGGCACTTTCCTATCACGTCGGGCCTGCGCCGGCGAGGTCGGCCCGGCCCGTGCCAGGGAGGGCCCGGCCGAGGCTGGCCAAGGATCCCTGGGGATAACGTGGATAACAAACCCGCGCATGCAACCGATCAATTGACCTACACATTGAAATGCCAGGGTGGCGGCGTTCGCAGGAGGTAGCCATGGCGTACGGTTCAAACCGCCTTCCCAGTCGGTTTCCGGTCGGCACCAAGTTCGTGATCGAAGGCAAACCAGGCCGGGAAGGTCAGGTACACGTGTCCAGCCGGTATCTCGAATTTCCCGATGGCACGTTCTTTCCGTTGCCGGTTCGACCCGCCAAGCACAGCAAGCACAAACAGGCGCCCGCTGGACGACGCGCCAGACGCTTGCGCTCGCGCGGCCATTGACCCTGCGCTCATCCAATGACCGAGCAGAAGGCCGCACTGGTTCGGTGGCGGACCGACTTCCGGGCCACCCCCGGCTAGGCCAATGGCCTAGCCCAGACGCGAAAGCCCCGGCCTCCGGTGGGCCAGGGCTAAAGGGCGATCGGTCAATCGCCTTTTTCACGTGTGTCGCGTCGCGCCAGTACAACGCCCGGCGGGATTCGAGGTTCCCGGGACGGCTACTCGCCGCCCAGAACGAGATCATCCCGATGGATCATCTCGGTGCGGCCCGTGTAGCCCAGGATCAACAACACATCGCCTGACGAGCGGCCTTTGATCTTTTCGGCATCTTCAGCGTCATAGGCGACTAGCCCGCGCCCGATCTCGTGACCGTCCGGCCCGCGCACAACAACCGCGTCACCGCGTCCAAATCCGCCTTCAACTTTGATGACGCCCGCCGGCAGCAAACTCTTGCCGCCACGCAGCGCCTTCACCGCGCCCGCGTCAATGACAAGGGCCCCGCGCGGCTCGAGCGAGCCAGCGATCCACTTCTTGCGCGCCGTCACAGGGTTGGCTGGGGTGAGGAACCAGGTGCAGGAAGCGCCATCACCGATCGTTCGCAACGGATGCTGCACGCGCCCGGATGCGATGACCATGTGAGTGCCCGCGGTGGTGGCAATTTTGCCGGCCTCTATCTTGGTCAACATGCCGCCGCGCGCGAGCTCGGAACCGGAGGCGCCGGCCATTGCCTCGATCTCCGGCGTAATGCGAGTGACGACCGGCACGAGCCTGGCGCCGCTTCCGGCTTCGGGCGGCCTGTCGTAGAGCCCGTCGACGTCCGACAACAGCACCAAAAGTTCGGCGCTCATCATCGTGGCGACGCGGGCAGCGAGGCGGTCATTGTCGCCATAGCGAATTTCGGTGGTGGCCACCGTGTCGTTCTCGTTGATCACCGGGACGCTTCGCCACTCCAGC
This sequence comes from Pseudolabrys sp., assembly GCA_035692045.1. Classification (GTDB taxonomy): domain Bacteria; phylum Pseudomonadota; class Alphaproteobacteria; order Rhizobiales; family Xanthobacteraceae; genus Pseudolabrys. Next base: position 6,679 of record DASSIJ010000356.1, read on the forward strand.
AGCTTGGCAATGGTCGAGCGGGCGTTGAGATAGCGCCGACGTTCTTCAGTATCGCCCAGGGTGACCAACACCTGGCCTGCGGTCAGACCATGACCACCGAGCGCCTCCGACCACGCTCGCGCGAGCGCGATTTGCCCGACTGCGGCGGCAGCCTGACTGTCCTCGAGCTTGAGCGCGCCTGCCGGCAACTTGAGGACTGCGCGCCCGAGCGCGATCGCCCCTGACGAAACCACCAGCACGTCGCGTTTGTCGTCGTGCAGCCCGGCAATATCGCTGGCAAGAGAGGCGAGCCATTCGCGCTTCAAGCCGCTGGCGGAGGAATCCACCAACAGCGAGGAGCCGACTTTCACGACGATGCGTCGAAAGTCCTTGAGCGACGGCGTTTTCGGACCGGTTTTGGCGGAACTGTGCATGGCGGCGCTGTGTAGCACGGGTCTTGCCGCGTCGTCATGGCGCTTCCTGCATGGTATCCTTGGTGCCGAGGGCGGAGCGATGCGACTTGTAACCTATGGCGCCGTGGCGGCGATTGCTCTTGGCAGCGTATTGCTGGGGCTCGATTGGCTGTCTGCACCAATGTCGCCGATGGCTGATACGGAAGCGGGCCTGCGTGCAGCCGCCCCGCCGCGTGTGGTCGCACCGGCACCTGCGGTTTCGCCGCTGCCTGCCGCGGCGACGGCGTTGCCGTCTGCGCCGAAAGCGCCCATCGGCGCGCCGATTGTTTCTCCCAACCTGGCCGCGCCAAGGAGCGTCAATACGCCGGCATCGTCCGGCGCCACAGCTCAGGCTGTACCCAGCGAACCGGCCGACGCGCCGCAATCGGCGGTCCGCTGCAACGTGAACGCGTGTGCGACGGCCTACCCTCACTCGTTCCGTGCGACGGATTGCACATATCAGCCGAGCAATGGCCCGCGCCGGTTGTGCGCGAAGTAGCCACAGAAACTTTGTTCCAATAATTCGACCGCTTGCACGGTCTCCGCACCGGAACCGGGTTGATGATCCCCGCGTTCCGATACGGATACAATCAGGACCGGGCGATGCAATTCCTTATCTATCTCACTGTTCTTATGGTTTCAGTCAGCACCATTTTGCTCGAGGTGCACTGGCTGACGTCACCGGCACCGCAACCCAAACCCGCCATTCAGGCAAGCGCGTCCCCGCCCACTCCGAAAATAGAGGGGCCCAACGCCGCGCTTAGCCCGGTCTATCCAAGAAAGACGAACACAACGCCGCCCGCCGAGTCTGCGTCCAACGTTCAACTGTCGACTGCAGTGGCAATTCCTCAAGCGGCTCCTGTGCCGCGACCTGAGCCAGCGGTGCCAGCGCAACAGGCTGCGCCTCAATCGACGGCTGCCGCAACGCCACCTCAACGGCCTGCCGCTGAAACGACGGGCACGGTTGCGCGCGAAGACGACGCAAGACAGCAGGCTGCTGGTGCAACGAACGTGTCGCACCGTGCTGTACAAGAAACGGCTGCGGCGCCATCGGGCAACCGCTGCGATATTCAGGCCTGCGCCGGCGCCTACAAATCCTTCCGGGCTTCGGATTGTACCTACCAATCGTTCGAAGGCGCACGGCGCGTCTGCGGGAAATCGCCTTTGCAGCGGGCCGCACGCGAACAAAGGGACGAACCGGAGCGCCGCAAGTGGAGCAGAAATGCCTATCCGCCGGACCTCGACCGCTCGACGGTGGGGCGCCGGATCATTGACGAAGACGATGAGGGCGTGGCGGACTTCGATGATGAATCCGACCAGATCATCATTCGCCGCCTGGGCCGGCGTTGGTAATCTACATTCCGCGTTGGGGAGCGTTCGCCAGCAGTTCTTCCAGTTGTTGCGTGTAGAACCTGGCGTTACCGGTCGTACTGTGACCTGAAGTCTGCTCGCTCGCCGGGATTAAATAAATCCTGCCATTCTTCACGCGCTTCATCGCCGCGTCGGTGATTTTGGTTTCCGGCGGGTTGCGCTCATCGTCGGCCGCGTTGATCAGCAGGAGCGAAGCCTCGATCTTCTCGAGTTCCGGGGCGGCATCGTAGTCACCCGATGACTCCCACTGCCAGATGAAATCGTTTGCGTCGGTGGTCGTGGCGGCAGCAAGACGGGCATCCACCAATTTGTCGGCCAGCGCGCGCGTGGGCGCCTGCTTCTGGTAGTTCAGCGTTCCGCCAGCCGTGGCGATGCCAAAGAACACGCTGGCGAGTCCCACGGAATGGAGCGGTTTGGTGTAGTTGCCTGCTGCGTATTCCGGGTCCTGGCGGATGGATTCCAGCATGATCCGGCGCAGCATCCAGTTGCGTGACGCCATGGCGGTCGGTTGCGAGGCCATGGGCACGAGCGCATCCATGTATTCGGGATATTTTTCGCCCCACAGCCAGGCATGCATTCCGCCCATCGAGTTACCGATGATCAGGCGCACATGCTTGATCGCGAGTCCTTCGGCGAGCAGGCGGTACTGTGCATCCACCATGTCGGCGTAATTGTATTGCGGAAATTTGGTCTTAAGCCCGTCCGATGGCTTTGTCGACTTTCCATGACCAAGCCCGTCCGGAATGATGATGTAATACTTTTCCGCGTCGAGTGGCTGCCCAGCTCCGAATAGTTCTCCGGCGAAGGCGGGCGTCAGCATACTTTGCGCCGAACCGCCGCTGCCGTGGAGAACAAGGACGGGAATGCCATCCGGCTTGCCGATCGTCGTGTAGTGAATCCGCAGCTCTGGCAGGACCTCGCCCGTATGAAATTTGAAGTCGCGGGCCGTCCATTCGCCCTGTTTCGGCTGCGGAAAATCGGCGGCGTAGCTTGCAAATGAAACGGCTGCGAATACGAATGCAGTAACCGCTCTGATGGACATTGTTCATCTTCCTGATGCAATTCGCGGCGGACGCATCAAAAGCTATCCGACTCTAACCTGATACGGGAAGCAAAAAGTTCGTCTGCATAATGCGCTGCGGCGCGAAAAGAATGACGTCCCGGTGGCCGCCGGAATGCGGTCAAAAAATTCAGTGAAGGGCTGGCTGGTGAAGAGCGGGCCCGTCATGCAGGACGATCGCATTGCTGACGGCGTCGGATGCTGACCTGCCGTGTGCTGCGACCTCCGTTTTCTCGGTAATAAAGGCCATTTCTGCGAGCCGGCGCCGAGCAATCACGATTTTATGAGACGCACCAAAATACCGGCGCATGGTATTCTGGACAGTCGTATTAGTGAGGCCAAGACCATTTCCGACTAGACTGCGTTTGAACGTCCTGCGTCCGGTTCTCGGGGTCGCTTATGTTTAAGGATTTGCGTGCCGGCACAAAGTTTCTCATTTTGTGCGGCGTGTGCTTGGTGCTCACGACTGTCGCCACTTATGCTCTTTTGCTTGAAAAGCAGATTGCGATCAACTTTGCGCGCAGCGAGCTCGTTGGCAGCAAGTACCTGGCGTTGCTCCGTCCGATCTACGTGGCTGTGCTGAAGACACAAACAAATGCCCAGCTTGCCGACCGGAACAACGCTCTTGCGTCTGAATCTGTCGCTTCATTGTCGCGGGCAGACGCCGAAACTGCAGGCATTCTGCATATAGACAACTCTGTGAAGGCGCTGGCGGCTACGCTGCGCGACTTGAATGCCGGCACGACTACGGGCATTCCGGCAGACGAGGCGTATCTGGGCGCTCTGAAAAATCTTCGCGAGCTCGCCGCCCGTGTCGGCGACGATTCGAAACTGACACTCGATCCTGTTCTTGATACCTATCACGTCGGAAATGTCGTGGTCACGCGGTTGCCGGCAGCTCTTGAAGAGCTTGGGAACGCACAACTGCTGACACGAACGCCACAGGCGGCGAACGATCCCGTCGACCGCAAGGCGCGGCTCATCGCGCTCGATACCCTGTTGCGCGCAAATATCGACGGGGCGACGAACGATCTAAGGGCCGCTCAGCGTGGAAATCCTGATGGCCGTTTGCGGCAGCTTGTCGATCCCGCAATTGCATCCTTTGCGGGCCATGCAACCGCCTATCTTGATGCGTTGCGCACCGTCGTCGACTCCCGCGCAGACAATGCCAAGCCTGATGCGTCGTACGCTGGCGCCGTCAACGGCGCGCTCGACGCCTGGGATATCGCGCAGAAACAACTCGACCAGCTTCTGCTGGAGCGCATCGACCATCTGAACCGCCAGCGTCTCATCAGTCTCATCGTAATCGGAGCGCTCGGGATGCTCGGCCTCCTGGTCGCTCTTTTGACCTATCGGGACATGATCGTACCGATCAAGCGGCTCGCTGAATTGGCAAACACGATTCGAGAGACAAAAAACTACGGCCTGCGGTTCAACCATGAAAGCCGGGATGAAATTGGCCGGCTGGCGGGTGCCTTCAACGAAATGCTCGGCGAACTTTCGGTGGCGCGCGAACGTGAAATTATGAGTCAAACCGAGATCGCGCGAGTTTCGCGGCTGACGACCATGGGCGCGATGGTCGCCTCCATCGCCCATGAAATCAGACAGCCGTTGGCGGCGGTGGTGGCCAACTCACACGCAGGCACGCGTTGGCTCACAAGAGAGGAGCCCGATCTTGATGAAGTGCGGGCCGCGCTGGAAAGCATTGGTGAGAACGGCCACCGCGCAAACGAGGTCATTACCAGCATTAGCGCGATGTTCAAGAAGAACCCCGAAAGGCGCATGCCGGTCGACATGAACGAGGTCGTGAACAATGTGCTCAACCTGTCTCGCGGGGAGTTGCACTCACGAAAAATCACTCTTCATACGAAACTGGCGCTGGATCTCCCGCGCGTTTCTGCTGATTCTGTCCAGCTGACGGAAGTGCTGCTCAATCTGGTTATGAACGCTGTCGAGGCTATGAGCACGACTGCCGAGAAATTACGCGTTTTGACTATCGCATCGCGACTCGAAGCAGAAGGCGTCACGATCACCGTGGAAGACTCCGGCGCCGGGATCGACGCCAAGAGTGCGGAGAAAATCTTCGAGGCCTTCTTCACGACCAAGTCGACTGGCATGGGAATGGGGCTTGCGATCTGCCGGTCGATTATTGCCGCCCACGATGGACGCCTTTGGGCGTCGCCGGGAAATTCATGTGGTGCGATATTCCATGTCGTTCTGCCGGTCGGCGCCAAAGCGGACATTGTCCCCCAGCTCTAGACTGGCTTCGAACTGCGGCTGCGCAGCCTAGTAGATCACCACGCTGCGGATCGACTTGCCTTCGTGCATCAGATCGAAGGCGTCGTTGATCTGGTTGAGTGGCATGGTGTGCGTGATCAGGTCGTCGATATTGATCTTGCCGTCCATGTACCAGTCGACGATCTTCGGGACATCAGTGCGTCCCCGTGCGCCGCCGAAGGCAGTGCCGCGCCACACGCGTCCGGTAACGAGCTGGAATGGCCGCGTTGCGATTTCCTGGCCGGCGCCGGCGACGCCGATGATGATGCTCTCGCCCCATCCGCGGTGACAACACTCCAGCGCCTGGCGCATGACCTGAACATTGCCGATGCATTCGAACGAGAAATCGGCGCCGCCGCCGGTCAGATCGACGATCGCCTGCACCACCTTGTCTTTGCCGACCTCATCGGGATTGATGAGATGCGTCATGCCGAATTTTTCAGCGATGGCGCGCCGGCCCGGGTTGAGATCGATGCCGACGATCTTGTCGGCGCCGGCCATGCGCGCGCCCTGGATGACGTTGAGGCCGATACCGCCGAGGCCGAACACCGCGACGTTCGCGCCCGGCCATACCTTTGCGGTGTTGATGACGGCGCCGACGCCGGTCGTAACGCCGCAGCCGATATAGCAGATCTTGTCGAACGGCGCGTCCTCACGGACTCTTGCCAATGCGATCTCCGGCAGCACGGTGAAGTTGGCAAACGTCGAGCAACCCATGTAGTGGAACACCGGATCGCCGTCGCAGCGGAAGCGGCTGGTGCCGTCCGGCATCACGCCCTTGCCCTGCGTGGCGCGAATTGCGGTGCAGAGATTGGATCTGCGCGAAAGGCAGGTTTTGCATTGCCGGCATTCCGGCGTGTAGAGCGGGATGACGTGGTCGCCGGCTTTCAATGTTGTCACGCCCGCGCCGACCTCGCGCACAATGCCAGCGCCTTCATGCCCGAGGATCGCCGGGAAAAGCCCTTCCGGATCGGCGCCTGACAACGTGTAAGCGTCGGTGTGGCAGATGCCGGTCGCCATGATCTCGACCAGCACTTCGCCGGCTTTTGGACCTTCGATGTCGATGGTCTCGATGGTGAGCGGTTCTCCCGCCTTCCAGGCGACCGCGGCGCGCGTTTTCATGATTGTGTCCTGCCGTTCCTGTTTGTCATTTCCAGAATGTCACAACCGGTGCAAGATGAGCCATGGATTTCTCCCTTTCGGTGGAGCAGCAGTCGATATGTGCGGCCATCGCGAAGACTTGCGCACGATTCCCCGACGAGTATTGGCTCGCCAAGGATCGCGAGGGTAGTTTCCCGCACGACTTCCATCGCGCCTTCGCCGTTGACGGTTGGCTCGGCATTGCCATCCCGCAGGCCTATGGCGGTTCCGGCCTCGGTGTTACCGAAGCCGCCCTGATGATGCAAACCATCGCGGAATCCGGCGCGGGCCTTTCTGGCGCGTCGGCATTGCATATGAACATCTTCGGGCTCAACCCGGTCGTCATGTTCGGCAGCGATGAGCAGAAGAAGCGCATGTTGCCGCCGCTGATTGCGGGCGACGACAAGGCGTGTTTCGCGGTCACCGAGCCGGACGCCGGCCTCGATACGCTGAATCTGAAAACCAAAGCGGTGCGCAACGGCGACTGCTACATGCTCTCAGGCCAGAAGATCTGGATCTCGACCGCGCAGGTTGCGAGCAAGATGCTGATCCTGGCGCGGACCACGCCGGTCGACAGCGTCAAGCGGCGAACCGAAGGCCTGAGTCTTTTCTACACGGCGCTCGATCGAAAATATGTCGATGTGCGCGAAATCGCCAAGATGGGACGAAGCGCGGTCGACTCCAATGAGCTGTTTATTGATGCGCTGCCCGTACCGGCCGCTGACCGCATCGGCGAAGAAGGCCGCGGCTTTGAATACATCCTGCAAGGTATGAACGCCGAGCGCATCCTGATTGCGGCTGAGGCGATTGGGCTCGGCCGCGCGGCGCTGCGCAAGGCCGCGAACTACGCCGGTGAGCGTGTCGTGTTCGGCCGTCCGATCGGCCAGAACCAGGCGATTCAGCATCCGTTGGCGAAATGCTGGATGGAACTGGAGGCCGCCAACCTAATGGCATTCAAGGCGGCTTCGCTCTACGACCGCAGTGCGCCCTGCGGCGCGGAAGCGAACGCCGCGAAATATCTCGGCGCCGAAGCAGCCTTCTCAGCCTGCCAGACAGCAGTCATGACGTTCGGCGGTATGGGCTACGCGAAGGAATTTCATGTCGAGCGGTATCTTCGCGAGGTGATGATCGCGCGGCTCGCGCCGGTCAGCCCGCAGCTCATCCTCTGCTTCATCGCGGAAAAAGTGCTCGGCCTGCCGAAATCATATTGAACCAAGGCTCTAAAGACGTTTCTCGCTCGTTGGAGTCGTTCCCTCAGGCAGCCAGGAAAATTGCCATGGCGCCGATTGGGCCACTCGCTTCGCTGCGAAGGATATGGAGCTGGCCGCGTAAGGTTGGTTTTCCGGTACTTCACTCGCTTACGGCTGCCAGGCCGTTTCCTTGAGCTGACCCGCGTCAGCTTCTTCGCGAGCGGCGTCAATGAATTTCCAAAGCGCGCGCAACGCTTCTTGTACACCCTGACCCGATTGTGATGACAAGGTGAGCGGCGTTTTTTTCGCAGCTTTCTTTAATTTTGCAGTCTGCGATTTGATCACGTCGGGGGTAAGCGCATCCACTTTCGTCAATGCAACGATTTCCGGCTTCTCTGTCAGGCCGTGCCCGTACGCCTCCAGTTCCGCGCGCACAGTCTTGTAGGCCGCGCCGGCATCCTCGCTGGTGCCATCGATGAGATGCAGGAGCACGCGGCAGCGTTCGGTGTGGCCGAGAAAGCGGTCGCCCAATCCCGTTCCCTCATGCGCGCCTTCGATCAGTCCCGGCAGATCGGCGAGCACGAATTCACGCTCGTCGACGCGCACCACGCCGAGCTGTGGATGCAACGTCGTGAAGGGATAGTCGGCGATCTTCGGTTTGGCCGCACTCACTGCGGCGAGGAACGTGGATTTGCCGGCATTGGGCAAGCCGATCAGGCCCGCATCGGCGATCAGCTTCAGGCGCAAACGGATGGTGCGTTCCTCGCCGGGCTGGCCTGGATTGGCGTGGCGCGGGGCGCGGTTGGTGGACGACTTGAAATACGCGTTGCCGAAGCCGCCGTTGCCGCCTTTGGAAATGGTGACGCGCTGGCCGACCTGGGTGAGATCGGCGATCTGCGTCTCGCCGTCTTCTTCGTAGACTTGCGTGCCGATTGGCACCTTCAACACGACATCCTTGCCGTTGGCGCCGGCGCAGTCCTTGCCCATGCCGTTGCCGCCGCGTTGGGCTTTGAAGTGCTGCTGATAGCGGTAGTCGATCAAGGTATTGAGGCCGTTGACGGCCTCCACCACGACGTCGCCGCCCTTGCCGCCGTCGCCACCGTTCGGGCCGCCGAATTCGATGAATTTCTCGCGCCGGAAGGACACGCAGCCGTTTCCGCCCGCGCCGGAGGCGATATAGACCTTTGCTTCATCGAGGAATTTCATAGCTTCAGGGTATATCGCATCGCGTGCCAATTCGCGAAAGGGCACTGGAGATAAATCTTAGCAGAACTGACGCGAAGATTTTCGGTCAGCAAACCTGCCGGCGGTGGCCGGACGGGCAACTCATCGATCTTCCTTGAGGGTCGCGATCAACCGTCGGCGCGCACGGGCGAGCCGTGACATCACGGTTCCTATCGGCACGTCAGTCGCCTCGGCGATCTCGCGGTAATCAAGGCCCTCGATGTCCCGCAGGACGAGCGTTTCGCGGAATGGCGTGGGCAATGCCGCGATTGCCGCGCGGAGCTGCCCTGCGTCGACTTTTGCGATAAGCGCGGCTTCCGGCGTTTCGCCGGTTGGGTCGCCCGGCTTTGCGTTCGCAAGCTCGACGGCCTCGATATCCTCGACGGTGAGGACGGTGGTTGGACGATTCTTGCGAAGCCACGAGTAGGCGGTGTTTCGTACGATGCTCAGCAGCCAGGCGCGTGCATTGCCGCCGGCAAACTCGCGAATGGCACGGAAGGCGCGCAGTGATGCATCCTGCACTACATCCTCGGCGTCCGTGCGATTGCCGGTGAGCCAATGCGCCAGTCGATAGGCCTCATCGATGTACGGCATGACGATGCTTCGGAAGCGCGCGTTATCGTCGAGGCCGCTCATCGGGTCTTGCGCGCCGGAGGCAACCAACCGCATCGTGGCACTTTCAGATTTCGTTGGCCCGGTCCTGGCCTGCATGTAAGTAACTGACATCACACCGACCCCGATCACAGTTCGGTTTGGCTGGTGCGGAATAGTCGAGCGAAATCCTCCAGCTCCTTGGCTTCGAGATCGGAGATTGCCCAGTAGCTCACGCCGTTCTCAACCCAGTGGACGACGTTGTAGCCGTTAATGCTACGTGGGCTCCTGTCCAGCTTGAAACCGCCTTCCGCTGGTACTGCGGTGAGGCTGATGAGATGCTTGGCGTGGCGATAAACCAGGGTCGAGACAGGTGTCTGGCCAAGCACGTCGACACGCCCGCCAATCAGCGGGAAGTTTTCCCTGGCGAGGTCGACGACGCGTGGCGAGTTCGGAATACGGCCATTGAACCATGGCTTCACTGTGTGACGGTCCGATGAGACGACATCGACCGGCTCCGGTGCCATCAGCGCGCGGATGTGGTCGGAGACGAGCGAGTCCGCCACCATGGTTGGCTGCTGCGACCCGGCGATGAACCAGGTCGAGGTGCCGGTGACCATGGCGGTTAATGCGATCGATGCCGCAAGCGCGCGCCACGACGGCCGCGGGCGCTCCCGCCGCAGGCCGCCGACTGACGTTTCGATGCGAGCGCGCAGTCCAGGCGGTGTCTCCTCGCGCGGCAGCCGTTCACGAATGAGCTGCTGCAACGCCTTGATGCGCTCGGCCTCGGCAGCGAGCGCCGGCACGGTGTCCATCTGTTGCGTGATGCCCAGCGCATTCGCGGGATCGAGTTCACCGTCGAGGTAGGCATGGACCAGCAGCACTGAGCTATCGTCAGACGTGGGACGGGTCATGGCTGCTTTATCCAGTGAGCGGATGGGTCGGTCTAATCACGTTTAACGGCGTTGACGGCATACGGTTTTCCTTGCTGTGACAATGGGTTAGATCTCAGCCTCAGTGTCAGAGGCGTGACCTTTTGTACAAGACTCTGGCACCGTTCGATTCATTCCCGACGGAGCAAAATTTGTTCTGTCAGAAAAACAGGACAGGCCAGGGCCTGTCCTGTTTTTTGTCGTCTCAGAAGTGACGAAGCATTTCATTGTAGCCGACGCTTCCACCGCCTGTAGCCGCCGGTGTGTTCGAGTCGGCAATTGAGCCGGCGCCCGGTGCGGCTGCGAAAGCGCGCAGCGCGCCCTGCCTGAGCGCAGTCCTGTCGTTTTGGGGATCGGCTCCTTTGTGCCTGAACGGCAGCACGTTGCCGGTGCCGTCACACGTACAAAATGACTGGGAAAATGCCGGCGTCGAAATGGCGGTCAGCACAGTCAGGGTCGCGAGAAGTTTTTTCACGTATGTCTCCTGTAATTGTAGTTCAAAGTCATCCGGGTTAGCGAGCGGCCGTAGGAGCCGCACGCCGAGGAGACTGAAAATTCGGCGGATTATTCCCCGCACTTGATGGCTGACACGTCGCTTCAGATAACGTTTTTATGAAACAAGATTGCAGAGGTTTTCAGGAATAAATATTCACCCGGTGTCTTCGGGTTGCAGCGAAAACGACGCGCACCGATGCGAGTCTGACAATGCGGCGCGCTTTCGCATGTCGGACGGGCGTGAGTGACATCTTTGTGATGCCGGCCCGTGCGGGAATAAATCTCCGTCCTCTCCAGTCTAGTCCCCGTAAACGTCAACCAGCTACGGGAGACTCGACGATGACAGACCGCGATGACGGCGTGAACCGCCGCAAGGTACTCGAATGCATGACCTGGGCGGGCACTGGCGTGCTTTGGACTGTTGCCGGCGGTGTACCGACTTCACTCGGTATCATCGACCAGGCGGTGGCGGCGAAACAGAAGGGTTTTACCTTTCTGCAAATCAGCGACAGCCACATGGGCTTCGACAAGCCGGCCAATCCCAATGCCAAAGGCACGTTGGAGGAAGCGATCGGTCGCGTGAAGGCGTTGCCGGAAAAGCCTTCGTTCATGATCCACACCGGTGATATCTCACATCTGTCCAAGCCGTCCGAATTCGACGATGCCGACCGCATCATCTCACAGGCACGGCTGGATGTGCATTATGTCCCCGGCGAACACGACCTGCTCGACGAAGAGCAGGGCAAGCTCTATCGCGAACGCTACGGACGCGGAAGCAAGGGCGCGGGGTGGTACAGCTTCGACGCCGATGGCGTGCATTTCATCGGCCTGGTCAATGTGGTTGATCTGAAAGCCGGCGGCCTCGGCAACCTTGGCAACGAGCAGCTCGAATGGCTTGAAGATGACGTAAAGGGCCGCAGCGCGTCACAGCCGATCGTTGTGTTTGCGCATATCCCGCTCTGGACGGTCTACCCGCAGTGGGGCTGGGGCACGGAAGACAGCGCACGGGCGCTCGGCTACCTCAAAAAATTCGGCTCGGTCACTGTTCTCAACGGCCACATCCATCAAGTGATGCAGAAGGTGGAGGGCAATGTCACGTTCCATACCGCGCGCTCGACCGCATTTCCTCAGCCGGCGCCAGGTGCGGCGCCGTCGCCCGGTCCGATGAAAGTGCCTGACGACAAGCTGCGCACGATGCTCGGCATTGCGAGTGTCACGTTCAAGCAGAACGAGCAGCGCCTCGCCATCGTCGATACACCACTGCAAGATTGAGCACGGCCATGT
>DASSIJ010000357.1:0-12885 GCA_035692045.1 Pseudolabrys sp.
GTCGATTTCTTCCAGGCTTCCATGACAAACACATCGTTGACGCCGGTCACGGCGATGGTGTGCACGCCCTTCGCCTTGATGGCGGGGGCGTTGTTCAGAAAGCTGGGGATGTGAAGATTGTTGCAGGTCGGCGTGAATGCGCCGGGCACCGCGAAAAGCGCTACCTTACGGCCCTTGAAAATTTCATCGGTGGTCTTCCAGACCGGTCCTTCGGTCGTCATGACTCGGAATTTGGCATCGGGCAATCGATCGCCGACCTTGATAGGCATGGATGTCCTCTCGCGTTGCGAAAAATATTGTTCTTGGCTGGGTAATTACGCTTTTGCCGCCGATTAGTCGAGATGGGTCTTGACCTCGACTGCGCGCCCGCCGGTCACGACGGTGAAGGTGAGGTCGACTTGGCCCTTTGGATCGACGCCCGGCGGCAAACCATCAAGTTCGAAGCTGAATTGCGCCCGTCCGGCCGGCGCGGTTTGGGATCGCTTTGGAATGGGCAATGCCCATTGCGGTGTCGGGCCTTCGACGAACAAGTCGATCGGATTGCCGGCGGGTGCACCGAGGTCGACCGCGACCAGAGGCTTGGTCCCATTATTGGTGCGACGCACGGTGAGTCCCAATTGTGCGGCCGTCACCTGCTTTGGCACGCGCGCCTCGGCTGCCGACAGGGCTGAATCCTGGGAGCTATCACCGGGGGTGAGCGTAAGCTCGGCGCTGCCTTCAGCAGGGACGCACAGTTTTTCGCATACCGCATAGTCGGCTTTCAGACGAAGCCGAACGGGTTTGCCGGGCTGCTGCGGGGAAATCACGAGCGGAAAAATAATCCGGTCCTTGTAGCCAAGCGATTGGCCGGTTTCGTCTGTGAAGAGATGTGGAGCGGGATAGAGCACCTTGGCGGTTTTCAGATTTTCAGAACCCGAAAAATCGAAATGCGGTGGCACCCCGGAATCACCCGGATAGCGCCAGTAAGTCTTCCACCCTGGCTGCATCTTGATTTCGATGCCTGCGCGCAAATTGGCATCGCTATTGTTGTTGGCGCCAGAAACAAGGCGAACAGCGGAACGGACATCCTCGCTCCACGGTGATTCGCCGCCAGCACACACCGTAGCGCCAGAGACGACGGCGATTCCGCAGGCAATCAGCGTCGCACACAATGGTCTGTGAATATTGTTCATCTCGGACGCTCTAGTCGGTAACCCCATGCCGCGCCACTGAATTCATTGTGAGCGGCCTTTTCAGCACATTCGGCAGGTGGCTGCCACAATTGGCCTCATGATTATGACGGTGAACGAGTGAACTTTCGGCCGCAAGCTTCGTTTGCAAAGGCGAGTCTATCAGGTAACCTTTTGCCATGAAGATCTCTCGCAAAGCGGCGAAACCCGCCCCCGGGCGGGGCTATCTTGACGGGCAAATGTTGATCGCGATGCCCGCGATGAATGATGAACGCTTCGCGCGCGCTGTGATCTATGTCTGCGCTCACTCGACCGAAGGTGCGATGGGCATCATCGTCAATCACCCGGCGGCCAACATCAAATTTCCCGATCTGCTCGTACAGCTCGAGGTTATTCCGGCTGCCGAGCGCATTCAGCTGCCGAACCGCGCCGAAGCTGTGAAGGTGCTCAAGGGCGGACCGGTCGAAACCGGACGCGGCTTCGTCCTGCACTCGGCAGATTTCTTTATTGAAAATTCAACACTGCCGATCGATGAAGGTATCTGTTTGACGGCAACGCTCGACATTCTCAAGGCGATCGCGCGCGGCAACGGGCCTTCCAGCGCAATTCTTGCGCTCGGCTATGCCGGCTGGGCGCCCGGGCAGCTCGAGCAGGAGATCCAGCAGAACGGCTGGCTGCACTGCGCTGCCGATCCCGAGCTGATCTTCGGGCGGGATACCGATACCAAGTACGAAAAAGCCCTGCGAAAGATCGGCATCGATCCCGGCATGCTGTCGAGCGAAGCCGGTCACGCGTGACCTGATACGCACCGTGCATTCCGCTCCGCGACGGGGGCGATAAGCTATTCTGATGCAATCTTAAGTGCGCGCAGCCGGGTCGGCTTGTCGACCAGCAGATCGCGCGCGGCGTCCGCGCTCATTGGTTCGCCGAAAGCAAAGCCCTGCGCATATTCGCACCCGAGCTGGTAAAGCTCGACCGCATCGGAATCGGTTTCGGCGCCTTCCGCCACAACTTCCATGCCCAGGTCGTGCGCCATTGCGATGATCGAACGCAGGATGACGGGTCGGGTGCCGCGCGAGGTTGTGCGCACGAATGACTGGTCGATTTTGATGGTGTCGAAGGGGAAACGCTGCAGATAAGCAAGCGAGGAATGGCCGGTACCGAAATCATCCAGCGATAGTCCGGCGCCAAGTTCCTTGATGCGTGTCAGCATTTGCGCTGCGTGCTCGGGATTTTCCATGACAAGAGACTCGGTGATCTCGAGCTTCAGCGTGCCGCGGGCCAGGGCGGTCCGTCCCAGAACGGTGCGCAAATCCTGGATCAGGTCATGACGCAGCAATTGACGTGAAGACACATTAACACTGGCGAATACCGGCTCGCGCGCACGCGTTGCCGCCTGCCATTGCGCCAGCTGCCGCGCGGTGTGATCGAGCACGAAGAGACCGAGGTCGACGATCAGCCCGATTTCCTCGGCGATGGTGATGAACTCCGCGGGCGACAGGCGGCCCAGCTTGGGATGATCCCAGCGTGCGAGCGCCTCGAATCCGGCGATGGCGCGATCTTCCAGCCTTACGATCGGCTGGTAGAGAACCTTGATTTCCTCGCGCTCGATGGCGCGGCGCAATTCAGATTCCATCGTCAAACGGTCGGTCTTGCGGGAGCGCATTGCAGGTTTGAAGATTTCGATGCGGTCGCCGCCGATGCGCTTGGCATAATACATCGCAAGCTCGGCATCCTTGAGTACTTCCTCGGTCCTGCTGGCTGGATTTTCGGCGAGGGCCAGGCCTATCGACGCGGTGAGGAAGATTTCGCGGTCGTTAAAGGCAATCGGCGCGCGCAAGGTGCGCCGGATGGTTTCGGCAAAGGCGACGATGCGCGCCGGCTCGCGCTCCGACAGCACGATCAGCGCGAACTGATCGCCGGAGAGACGTGCCAGGGTATCCTGCGGCTTGAGAAGCCGGCCAAGCCGCCGCGCGATGGTGAGCAGGATGGAATCGCCCACCGCCATGCCGACGGAATCATTGACCTGTTTGAAGCGATCGAGATCGATCACCACAATCGATGGCCGGATTTGCGGCTCGGCGCGCGCAAAGCCCAATGCCGCCTCCAGACGATCGATAAAAAGTTCGCGGTTGGGCAGTCCGGTCAGGTTGTCGTGCACTGCGTCAAAAAGCAGCCGGTCCTCGGCGGTCTTGAAGTCGTTCACGTCCGTGAGCGTGCCGACAAGCCGCACGACCTCGCCATCGGAGCCGACCACCGGGCGCGCCTTGAGCGCAAACCAAAGATAATGTCCGTCGGCTGTTCGCAGCCGGAAATCCTGCGTCAGACGCCCGCGACGCTGCTCGACGACGCCATCGAGCGAGGCGCGGAAACGGTCGCGATCGAGCGGGTGCAGGACTTCAAGCCAGGCTGCCGCCGGTCCTTCAAGCGTGCCGCGCTTGAGGCCCAGCATGTGTTCGGTTTCCGGGCTCGTGAACACCTTATCGGCCGAAACGTCCCAGTCCCAAATCAGGTCGCCAGCGCCAGTGAGAGCGAGCGCGCGGCGTTCCACGTCGGAAACGATACCGTGGGTAATCCCGCCGGCGAACGCATGCTGCATAACAGTGAAGCCGATCAACATCACGATCAGCACCAGGCCGCCAAGCAGAGCCGGACCGATGATGTCGTTTGTCACGAGGCCTGTGACCGCAAGGCCCGCGGCTGTCGTCCATACGACCAGCAGCAACCAGGTCGGGATCAATAATACGGCGCGGTCGAAGCCGTGCGTCGAGAGATAGATGACAAGTGCAAGTCCAAGCACGGCAATGCCCGCGAGCGACATGCGCGCGATGCCGGCGGCAACCGCCGGGTCGAAGACCGCGACGGCGATCAGTGCTGCGAGAGCAGCAAGCCAGGCGATGGTGATGTGAGCGTAGCGCACGTGCCAGCGCGACAGATTGAGATAGGCGAACAGAAACACCAGCAGCGTCGCCGACAGGATCGCCTCGCCGCAGGCGCGCCAGACGCGCTCCGCGCCGGCCGACATGTCGAAGACTTTGCCCCAGAAGCCAAAGTCGATGCCGATATAGATCAACACCGCCCAGCCAAGAGCGGCGGCGGCGGGAAACATGATCGAACCCTTCACCACGAACAGGATGGTGAGGAACAGTGCGAGCAGACCGGCGATGCCGATGACGATGCCGTAGTACAAGGTGAAGGAATTGACCTTGTCCTTGTAGGCATCGGGCTCCCACAGATAGATCTGCGGCAGCTTGTCGGTACGGAGTTCAGCAACGAGGGTGATCACCGTACCGGGATCGAGAGTGATGCGGAAAATATCGGCGGTGCTGCCCTCCTGACGTACAGGACGGTCTCCGGTCGAGGGCGTGATGGCCGCAATGCGCGACAGTCCCAGGTCAGGCCAGAACAGTCCGGAACCAACCATGCGGTAGTGCGGAACGACGATCAGGCGATCGATCTGCTCGTCGCTGTTGTTGGTGAGTGCGAGAACCGCCCAGTTGGTATTGCCTTCACGTGCGCGCACCTCGATGCGTCGCACGATTCCATCCGGGCCCGGCGCGGTCGAGACCTGGATGCGGTCGCCGTCGCTCTTTTGCACCTCGGTTGCAGCGGTCAAATCGATGGCAGCGGCATCGAGTCGCACGTTCACCGCTTCCACCGCAGGCGCGGTTTGAACCGCCAGCAGCGAAGCGGCAATCACGACCGCCACGGCCGTCAGGCAACGCGTCATAGCCAAATTAAAACCCCCGCCCGTGGCATCGCCTTCCAGCCTGGGGCCATGGCCTCGCCGACGGTGAAAATTGTAAAACAATCGCACCTGTCCCGTTTTAAGTCCGACATTACGCCGATTTCGCGGCCCCTGAAGAAACGGACGTCCGGTCAAGATGTTAGCACGATTTTACCGATATGGGCGCTGGTTTCCATGAGTGCATGAGCCGCTGCCGCATCGCGTAAGGGAAAGGTCTTGTAGATGACCGGTTTGACCTTTCCCGCAGCTATCAGGGGCAGCACATTGTCCTCCACGGCGCGCGCAATGGCGCCTTTATCAGCGACCGAACGCGCGCGCAGGGTCGAGCCGGTGTGGTGCAGCCGCTTGAGCATGATGCGACGAAAATCCACGGTCGATTTCGGGCTGCCCTGAAACGCGATTTGCACGATACGTCCCTCGACCGCGGCGGCTTCGTAGTTGCGTGCGATGTAGTCCCCACCCACCATGTCCACTATAACCTCGGCGCCCTTGTCGCCGGTGGCCGCCTTTGTGGCCGCGACGAAGTCCTCGGTCTTATAGTTAATGGCGACGTCGGCGCCGAGTTTGCGGCAGGCGTCGCATTTTTCCTGCGAACCGGCGGTCGTGACGACGCGCGCGCCGAATGCCTTGGCGAGCTGAATGGCGGTGGTGCCGATGCCCGACGAACCGCCATGGATCAGCAATGTTTCACCTTTCTTCAGGCCGCCGCGCTCGAAGGCGTTGTGCCAGACCGTGAAGAAGGTTTCCGGCACTGCCGCGGCTTCGATCATCGACAAACCGGAAATCGGCAACGCGTGGCTCTCATGCGCAATGCAATATTCGGCGTAGCCGCCACCGACGACCAGAGCCATCACCCGGTCGCCGAGCTTCCAGCGTTTGACATCGGCACCGAGCGCCGCAACCTCGCCGGCAATCTCGAGTCCAGGAATGTCCGGCGCGCCAGGCGGAGGCGGATAGAGGCCCATGCGCTGCATGACATCGGGACGGTTCACGCCGGCGGCGGCCACCTTTACGAGAATTTCGCCGGCGCCCGGGACCGGGGCCGGGCGCTGCTCGGGCACGAGCATGTCCGGGCCGCCGGCAGCCTTGATGCCGATTGCGGTTATTGTTGCTGGTAACGCGGCCATCGGTTCCTCTCTGTATCTTCAGATCAGAGCTTTGTTTAGGCGGGCCCCGGCGATGTGACAACCGGCGCAGTCATCGCTAGATTTTTCGTATCGTCATTCCGGACGGCCCGCGCCCGAATGACAACAGGTCGGGGAGATTGAAATGCCGGCGATCGACGAGGACGACAAACCGAAGAAGAAAGTCGTGCACGATATTGGGCAGGATCTCACGTTGCTCTCCGTAGAAGAGCTTGGTCTGCGCGTGCAATTGCTGCACGACGAAATCAATCGGCTCGAGGCAGATATGAAACAAAAGCGTGCGTCGCGTGCCGCCGCTGATCAGTTTTTCAAGCGATGACTTAGATCGACGGTGTTTCAATGCCGTTGGGCTTAAAAAAAATTTTGGCATTGCGCCCATGTTCTTAAGTTGTCGTTAAGCTTTCTCGACCATTACTCGCATTGTCCATCTTCATGTGGACATTGAGTGGCTCCTGTCCACTCTGTTTGACGCCTCCCTGTTATCACCTTGAGCCGCCGGCAACGGCGGCTCCTTTTTTGTCCCAATATGGGTCAAAACCGCCGCGTCATCGTGGCGCTTTCAATTCGCACGGCAACTATATCGCGAAGTTAACCATACGGGTGTCTGGACAGAGCCAGCCCGCGCGCCCATGCTTACCTAATCGTATACGGAGCGTGTGTCCGGGTACGCGTAAGTGAGAGGGATCGTTATGTCCGAAAAGTCGTTGAGCGATACTCAGCCGGTGTCGTTCGGCGAGCGACTCGCCGGTTCACAGGCCTTCTCAGACTTGTTTCGCGACGGCATGGCTCTGGTCGAAGAAACCGCGACCTACCTCGACGGCCCGGGCCGACAGCAATCCAAGAAGCTTGAGCGGGCCGGGGCGCTGGCTTACGCCACCGAAAGTATGCGGCTCACCACCAGACTGATGCAGCTTGCGTCATGGCTTCTGCTTCATCGTGCGGTGAAGGAGGGCGAGATGTCGCTCGCTCAGGCCAGCAAGGAAAAGAGCAAGGTCAAGCTCGCGAGTGTGGACTCGCACGATGCCGGCAACATCGCGCTGCTGCCGGTGCAACTGCGCGAACTCATTGAGCGGTCGCAGAAGCTTTACGCCAAGGTGCGCCGCCTCGACGCCAACATTTACAATCAGAACGCCGGCGAGCGGCCCGCAACGGCAAATCCGGTCGAGCGCCAACTTGGTCTCTTGAAGGCGGCATTCGAGGCGGAAAGCGCTTAAGCAATTCGACGGCTAAACGAAAAACCCCCGCCGCGAGCGGGGGTTTTGTTGTCTCAGGACAGCGCCGCCGCGCTTATTTTTTCTCGTCGGTCTTCAGGAAACCGGAGAACTTCTTCTGGAAGCGCGACACGCGGCCGCCACGGTCCATGATTTGCTGTTGGCCGCCGGTCCAGGCCGGATGCGACTTCGGGTCGATGTCGAGATGCAGGACATCACCCTCTTTGCCCCAGGTGGAGCGGGTGGTGAATTCACTGCCATCGGTCATCACCACCTTGATGGTGTGGTAGGCAGGATGGATATCTTGTTTCATCGTGAGTTTCCGGGCGCGCAGACGCGCCAATGAGGGCTGAATTTGGAGGCTCCTATACAGGAGCCGGCCGCAGGCGGCAAGCCGCGCATTTGACCGCCATCGCTCCCCCAAGGCATTAAGAGCGCGGGGGCGGTGGCAAAGGCGTTGCATGAGTTTTTCCAGCGATGGACGGGGTCTCGATGTTGCCGGCGCACCTGCGTCCCAGGAGCGAGGCAAGCTGAAGCTTAAACCACTCGCCCGGCTGGCGCCGTACATCGCCCGCTACCGGGGGCGTGCGCTCGCAGCATTAGCCGCACTGGTCGTCGCCGCGCTCACCACCTTGCTCGTTCCGGTGGCGGTACGCCGGATGATCGATTTCGGTTTTTCCGACAAGGCCGTGCAGCTGATCGACAGCTATTTCGCCGTGATGATCCTGGTGGTCGCGGTGCTCGCGATCTCAAGTGCGCTGCGCTACTACCTGGTGACCACGCTGGGCGAGCGCATCGTCGCCGATCTGCGTTCCGATGTGTTCGCGCATCTCACGCGATTGTCTTCTGAATTTTTCGATACGTCGCGGACGGGTGAAATTGTGTCGCGGCTCACCGCCGACACAACCCAGATCAAGTCGGCTGTCGGCGCTTCGGTATCGATCGCGCTGCGCAACTTGCTGCTGTTTTTTGGCGGCGCGGCGATGATGGTAGTCACCAGCCCGAGGCTGTCGTTGTTCGTGCTCGGAGCAATTCCGGTGATCGTGCTTCCGTTGGTTGGCTTCGGTCGCGCGGTGCGCAAACGTGGACGTGCGGCACAGGACACGCTTGCGGAAGCATCCGGCTATGCCGACGAGCTCATCGGCGCAATGCGCACGTTGCAGGCATTCACTAACGAGAAGCTTGCGCAATCGCGTTTTTCCTCTGCTGTCGAACAGGCATACGCTGCCGCTCGTGGAGCTACAAAAGCGCGTGGCGTGCTGACGGCCGTGGTTATCTTTCTGGTATTTGCCAGCATCGTCGTGGTGCTGTGGGTCGGGGCGCAGGATGTCCTCGCCGGCAGCATCACTCCCGGCCGGCTCAGTCAGTTCGTGCTCTATGCAGTGTTCGCCGCCGGGGGTCTCAGTGAACTCAGCCAGGTGTGGGGAGAGATCGCCCAGGCTTCCGGTGCAGCCGAGCGTCTTTTTGAAATCCTGGGCGTCGAGCCGCAGATCAAGGCGCCGCTGCGGCCGGTGGCGTTGCCGAAGCCCGCCAGCGGCCAGGTCGAATTTCGCGACGTGAGTTTCGTATATCCCGGCCGCCCGGACATGCCGGTTCTCGATCGTGTTTCGTTTCGAGTGAAGCCGGGCGAGAAGCTCGCGTTGGTCGGCCCATCGGGGGCGGGCAAGAGCACGGTGTTCCAGCTGATTCTGCGGTTCTACGATCCATTGGCGGGCAGCATCAGCTTTGACAATGTGCGCCTCGCTGACGTGGATCCTGCGGCGTTGCGCGCGCGGATCGCGCTCGTGCCACAGGACGCCGTGGTCTTCGGCACGACCGTACGGGAGAACATCCAGTTCGGACGGCAGGATGCCACCGATGCCGAAATCGAGAAGGCGGCCGAGGCCGCTCACGCTTCCGAGTTCATTCGGCGCCTGCCGCGGGGATACGACACGCCGGTTGGCGAGCGCGGCGTCACGCTATCGGGTGGTCAACGCCAGCGTATCGCTATTGCTCGCGCCATTTTGCGCGAGGCGCCGCTGTTGTTGCTTGACGAGGCGACATCATCGCTCGATGCCGAAAGCGAAACACTTGTGCAGCAGGCGCTCAAACGATTGATGCTCGATCGTACCAGCATCGTGATCGCGCATCGGCTTGCCACTGTGCAGAATTGTGACCGGATCCTCGTGCTTGATCATGGCCGCATCGTTGAGGAAGGCACCCACGCTTCGCTGGCTTCTGCCGGCGGTCTTTACGCACGGCTGGCAAAATTGCAGTTCGAAATGGCGTAAAGTCAGGGCCGCCAGGCCATTCTGTTGACCGCTATTCCCGACACCGGATTTTTGTCTTCCCCGGCATAGGTGAAGCCGTACTTTTCATAAAATCGGATAGCGCGAAAATTGTCCTTATTGACAAGAAGGTCGAGGCCCTTCGGCGAAAGACGTTTGGCCTCCTTCAGCAGGACAAGTGCGATGTCTGAGCCCCAGTGTTCAGGAGCAACGACAATCTGGTCGAGGTACCCGGTTTTTGAATCCACCGTGACAAACCCGACGATTGAGCCAGCGCGCTCCGCAAGCACGATATGCGCGACCGGTACAAGTTCATTGCGCCAGCGCTCACGCCACCAGGGGACGCGCACATTAAAATCGAGATGCGGATAGTGTTTCGTCCAGGTGCGCCGCCATAGCTCGATTGCCGCGTCTTCATCGGCGGCGGTGTAGGGACGGAGGGTGCAGCTCTTCTCGCTCACCGTTCGGTCAGCTTGAACTCGATGCGGCGATTGCGTTGATAGGCCTCCTCGGTCTTGCCGAGGTCGATCGGCTGAAATTCGCCGAACCCGGCGGCGACGAGGCGTTGCGGCGACACGCCCCTGCCGACGAGATATTGAACCACCGCGATCGCGCGCGCCGCCGACAAATCCCAGTTCGATTTGAACACGCCGCCAACTGCGAGCTGTCGCACGTCCGTATGGCCGTCGACGCGCAGCACCCAGGCAATATCGGTCGGGATCTGTTTTTCCAGCTGGATCAAGGCGTCAGCCACCTTGTCGAGTTCGGCGCGTCCCTCGGGCTTGAGATCGGCCCGGCCGGTGTCGAAAAACACCTCGGATTGCAGAACGAAACGGTCGCCAACCACACGCACGTCCGTGCGGTTACCGAGGATCTCACGAAGCTTGCCGAAGAAATCGGAACGGTAGCGCTTCAACTCGTTGACCCGATTGGCCAGTTCGAGATTGAGGCGCTGGCCGAGCTCGGTGATGCGGCTCTGGGAGTCCTTGTCTTTTTTCTCGGCTGCATCGAGGGTCTGTTCAAGGGCGGCGAGCTGCCGGCGCAACGCAGCGATCTGCTGGTTGAGAACCTCGACCTGAGCCAGCGCGCGCGCGGAGAGTTTCTTCTCGCCTTCGAGTTGGCCGCTGAGTTCTGAAACCTTGCCTTCGGCAGCCACAGCGCCGGCACCTGCGCTTTCAGCACTGCTCTTCAGGCGGTCCCGCTCGGTTTCGGCGGTGGCCAGTGTCGCACGCAATTGCGCGAGCTGACTCTCAAGATCAGTCTTGCCTGTTTTCTCCAGCCCGAGCAGTTCGGTGAGTTGTGCTATTTGCGCATTCAGGCGGGTGAGGGCGGTGTCCTTTCCCGCCACCTCCTGCTGCAAATAGAATTGCACGACCACAAACACGGTGAGCAGGAAAATGATGCCGAGAATCAACGTCGACAACGCGTCGACGAAGCCTGGCCAGTAATTCATGCCGCTGTCGCCGCGGCGCGTTCGTGCAAGGGCCATGATTCAACTCAGCGGTTCGCGTGCTCCCGCACCATGATCTCCAGAAGCTTCTTGATCTCGCGCTGCTGTGCAGCCTGCGAGTCAACCCAATCGCGGATCATCTGTTGTTCGGTGCGCATATGATGCACCAGGCCCTGGATCGCTTCAGCGAGATTTGCCATGGCGGCGGATGAAGACTTGCCGGCCTCAACATGATCGACCGCGTCTCGCAGGCGGTCGATGGCCGAGCGAACCTCGCCGGTGACGCCGACGGCAGCCGGTTCGGCGGCCTGGTCGTAGACGGTCGTGGATAGCCAGTCCTCGAGCTCCGTGTAGAAGCGATTCTGCGCCTGGCTTGATTGCAGATCGAGGAAGCCAAGCACAAGAGATCCGGCGAGACCAAACAACGAGGACGAGAACGAAATGCCCATACCGGAAAGCGGCGCGGCGAGGCCATCGCGCAGGGAATCGAACATGGAGCCGGCGTCGCCGCTTGCCTTAAGGCCCTGAATGACGCCACCGACCGAGCTCACGGTTTCGATCAGCCCCCAGAACGTTCCGAGCAGGCCGAGGAAAACAAGCAGTCCAGTCATGTAGCGGGAGATATCACGCGCCTCGTCGAGACGCGTCGCGATCGAGTCGAGAATCCCGCGCATCAGCTGTGAGGACATTGCCATGCGGCCGACACGGCTGCCGAGAATTGCGGCCATCGGAGCCAGAAGCACGGGCGGACGATCGACTGCGAGGCCTGGATCAGCGAGACGGAAATTGTTGACCCACGCGATTTCCGGATAAAGCCGCAGCACCTGGCGACAAGACAGGATGATGCCGATGGCCTCAACGCCGAGGATCAACGCGTTCAGGCCGGGATTCGCCATGAACGCCACCTCGATCTGCTTGTGCAGCACGAAGCCGACCAGACCAACAAGGATGACGAATACCAGCATCCGGATCAGGAAGATCCGGGGAGACGATAGCTTGAGTGGATCGAGTTCCTTGGCCATGAGCTTTCAAGAGGTATGCCTGACGCAGCCCTTGCCGAGCACTATGACACAGACCGGTGACAGGGAAAAAGCAGTTGTGGTGGAACCACACAACCCGCACTAAGCCGCTGATTGAGTTGAAATTGGGGTGGTCTACGCCTTGCCGGCCCTTTTGAGGACAGCCACCAGCTCTTTCTGGATGGCCTCGTTGCCGGCAACGACGTGCCCTTTGTTGAAAATATCGGCGTCGCCGTCACAATCGGTAACGAAGCCGCCGGCCTCTCGCACAATGATCAGCCCCGCCGCCACGTCCCATGGCTTAAGGTCACGCTCCCAGTAGCCGTCAAGGCGTCCGGCCGCGACCCAGGCAAGATCGAGTGCGGCTGATCCGAAGCGGCGCAGGCCGGCAACCTCGTCCTGCATCGCCCCGGTTTCCTTCCGTGACAACCCGATGTCGCCACGACCATGGTGCGGCAGGCCGCAAGCAATGACCGCGTCATTCAACCGCTTCCGGGCTGCAACCCGGATGCGCTGTTCGTTGAGGAATGCGCCTTTGCCCCGCTCGGCGATGAACATTTCCTCATTCGCCGGATTGTAGATCAAGCCGGCCACGACCGTGGCCTCACGCTCGAGCGCGATCGAAATGGCGAATTGCGGAATGCCGTGGAGAAAATTGGTCGTGCCGTCGAGTGGATCAACGATCCACGTATGCGTTTTGTCGGCGCCTTCGCGGCGGCCGCCTTCCTCGCCGATAAAGCCATAGCCCGGCCGCGCCTTCATCAGCTCGGCGTGAAGCGTTTCTTCGGCACGTCGGTCGGCGGCCGAAACGAAATTGGCCGGCCCCTTGAGCGACACCTGCAGTTTTTCCAGCTCGCCGAAGTCGCGCTTGATCGC
>DASSIJ010000358.1:0-9370 GCA_035692045.1 Pseudolabrys sp.
TCGATGCGGCGCCGGTCGATCATCGGCAGCCCGGCGACCGGCTCGAACATCCGTTCGGCAAGCTGCGGCTCGAACACTTCGACGAGCGTGCGCGCTGCGGCATAATTGAGCTCGAACTCGCGCTCGAACTCGCCGCGGCGCACCAGATTGAACCAGAGCCCCTGGTTGAGCCGTTTGTGGTTGCCGATCATGATGTTGTCGAAGATCGATAGCGGCAGCGACAAACGCGAGCGCTGAAATGTGCGGGATATCCCCGCCTGGTAGACTGCGCGCCCGCTCGCATTGGTAACGTCAGCGCCGTCGAAACTGACCTCTCCGGAGTCGGCGCTGTAGATTCCGGTAATGACGTTGAAAAACGTGGTTTTTCCGGAGCCATTCGGGCCGATCAGGCCAAGGATTTCGTTCGGCGCCACGGCCAGATCAAGCCCATCGAGCGCCAGCACGCCGCCGAAATGCTTGGTCAGATTGCGCGCTTCAAGCAACGCACTCATGGCCGCCACCCCGGAAAGTAGCGCCGCACCGGCCGCGGTAGCAGTCCCTCCGGCCGGAACAACAACACCGCAATGACCAGCAGCGCATAGAGCAAAAACCGGTATTCCTGAATGGTTTGCAGTTTTTCGGGCACGACCACGACGATGATCGTCGCCACGATCAGCCCCCACGGGTTGCCGATGCCTCCGAGAAGCAAGATCGAAACGAGAATGAGCGAGTCGGCGAACGTGTAGTTATTTGGCGCGACGAATCCGCCGACCATGCCGAACAGCGCGCCGGCAATGCCGATTAGAAAATTGCCGATCAGAAAGGCCGTGATCTTCCAGCGTGCGATATCGAGGCCGAAGCAATTTGCAGCTGTTTCGTCGAGCCGCAACGCGTCGAGATTGAGGCCGATCCAGGATCGCTCAAGCCGCCGTACCAGTACGAAGGCCCCGACGAGCAGCAGCAGGCTGACCACGAAATAGTTCATGTAAAACGACAGCGAGATTTTGCCGATTTCGATATTGTCATTGAACGACCAGCCGAGAATTTTCATTCCCTTGACCTGCATGCCCTGCGGGCCGCCGAGGACATCGTTCACCTCAAGAAAGGTCTTGAACAGCAGCGCAAATGCGATGGTCACCACGGCGGCATAGTGTCCGCGCGTGCGCAGAACCGGCAGCAACAACAACGAACCCGCCAGTGCCGCCAGCAAGCCACCGATCAACAGCACGAGAAGATGCGGCAGTGCCGTCTGTGCATTGAGGACGGCCGACGTATAGGCGCCGATGCCGAAGAACGACGCACCGGCGAAATTGAGGACACCGGCATAGCCAAACTGGACGTTGAGCCCGAGCGTCGCTACCGAATACAGCAGTACGGTATTCACCAGCAGCAGCACGAAATGGTTATCGTGGAAAAATGCCGCCACGGCGAGGGTGGCGACAATTGCGCAGCCGCCCAGCCCGTCCTCGTGATCGGCAAATGAGCCGCTCACGCTTTCGAGGAGACCGAGCCACGCGGCAACGACCACCGCGGCAATGCCGGCAACGAGCAAAGTGAGGATCAATCTCTGTTGTTCTGCGGCAAGCAGTGCGATCAGGTAAATTGTTGCAATTGCGAGCGCGATCACTCCGGGCCATAGCGACGCGTGCGTTTGTTGGGCCACGGCGCTAGACCCGCTCACTGATCTTTTCACGGATCAGCCCGGTCGGCCGCCAGGCCATGATGGCGATGACGACGGCGAACGAGAACACATCCTTATAAGCGCTGGCAAACGGCAGCAGCACGGTACCGATGATTTGCAGCCCTGCGAACAGGAAGCCGCCGAGAATGGCGCCATAGATGCTGCCGAGACCGCCGATGATTGCGGCGGAAAAGCCGATGACGCCGAGATAGAGACCGATGCCAAAATTAATCTCATTGTAGTAGAGCCCGTTCATAACGCCGGCGAAGGCGGCCAGTCCTGATCCGATGGCAAAGGTGATGAGCACAATGGCGGTGAAGTTGATTCCCATGGTGCGCGCGGTTTCCTCATCTTGTGCAACCGCGCGAATTGCCAGGCCCAACTTGGTGCGGTTGAGCACATATTGAAGTCCGACAATCACTAAGCCCCCGGCAAAAAGCATCAGGACATTGTCGAGTCGCAGGTTGAATTCGCCGAGATCCAATGAAGCGCGCGGCAGAAGCGCCGGAAAAGGTTTCGGGTTCGCGCCCTGCGGGTAGAACAATCGCACGCATTCGCGCAGGACAGTGCCAAGCATCAATGTAATAAGCAGGGTGTTGAGCGCCGGTGCCGAGCGCAAAGGCATCACGAGATAGCGCGCGATCGCCATGCCGAGAAACGCCATCGCAAACACAGCCAACACGAGCATGACGACAAGCTCGAACCAGCTGGAATTGATGCCCAACGCGCGCAACCCGGCATAGGCTGCCAACGCAGTGAAAGCCCCGACGGTGAGAACGTCGCCATGCGAAAACTTGATGACGTCGAGCACTCCAAAGAACAGCGTGAAGCCGACTGCCACCAGCGCATACATCATGCCGAGCATCAGCCCGTTCATGACGTATTGGGCGAGTACGCCTGCGTCCATGTTCGAGACATCCCCGCGTCGTGCCCGGCGTTGCACCGGGCATCCACGTCTTTACCCCTGCCGCCAGGACGTGGACGGCCGGGACGAGCCCGGCCATGACGTTGTCGTTAATTCGCGAATTACTTCTGCCCCGGCAGCTTGCGCTTGCCGCCGGCATATTCGCTATCATCCCATTCAACGAACTTGCCGTCCTGCACCACGTACGTTGTGATGACCGGAACGGTATTCTGGCCGTGATCGTCAAAGGTAATTTTGCCGACGATTGAATCGCGATCCTTGACGTTGCCAAGCTCGGCGATGACTTTCTTGCGATCGGGTCCGACCTTCTCGATCGTGTCCAGGATCATGTCCGTCGCGGCATAGGCGAAGGCGCCATACGCTTCCGGCGGGTTGTCGTATTTCTGGGCGTTATACTTGTCCATGAAGAACTTGCCGCCCGGCAGCTTTTCGGTCGGCGCTCCTTCGCGGAAGGCAAGCGTGCCTTCCGCCAGGGGGCCGAGACCCTGGATGTAGGCATCCGACACGATGCCTGAGGTGCCATCGAAGACGGCCTTGATGCCGAGCTTGTCCATCTGCGAGCGGATGCGCACGCCGATCGGAGTCAGTCCGCCGAAATAGATGACGTCGGGGTTGAGCGCCTTGATCTTGGTAAGCTCGGCGGTGAAGTCCTGCTGATCGGCCGTCACACCGAAGGTGCCGACAATATTTGCCTTGCCGAGTTTTGCCAGCGCTTTGCTGAAATATTCGTTGTGTCCCTTGCCGTAATCGGTCGTGTCGTGAATTACGGCGACGGTCTTGTAGCCAAGCTTCGAGATGAGTTCGGCGTTGGCGTCGTTCTGGTTGATCATGGTGCCGTTGACGCGGTGCACCTCGTCGTACTTGTTGCGGTAGGTGATGTCGGGCAGCACCGCACCCCACACGATCACCGGAAAGCCGAACTTGTGATAGGTGTCCACTGTAGCGATGGCTGTCGCCGAGCAATAATGCGTCGCGCCGGCGATGATGTCCTTGTCAGCCGCCATCTTGGTCGCGACCTGCACGGCGACATTCGGTTTGCATTCGTCATCGAGCACGACCATCTCGTATTCGTATTTCGCCTTCGGATCGGCATTGCGCAGACGGACGGCAAGGTCGGCTGAGTTGCGGCCACCAAGGCCGTTAACCGAAACACCGCCTGTGAGTGGACCAATAAATCCGACTTTGACCTTGTCCTTGGCATCGGCGGTCGCGGCAGCAAAGCTAAATGCAATGGCCGCGATAACAGCCGCGGTGCGGTATATTGTGGTCATACGGCCTCCCCTCGTCATTATTTTTGCCCAATGGTTTTTGGCAGTTCAGAGCATAGTTGCGCGGTGGGAGAACGACGGCAAGCCGTATTTGTGTCGCGCCAAGCTAGGTCTGTTGTCGCGGACCGTCGGACGTGGATACAAAAAAGGACGGCCTTGCGGCCGTCCTTTTTAATTTTGTCGTTCGGTTTTAGTTGTTGCTTTGCGACAACTGCTGCCCGATCCGGTTGAACCGTGCTTTTTGCTCACTCGTCAGCGAGGCGTAGAAGCTCTCGAGTGAAGGCTTCACGGTATTGGCGGAATCGATCATTGCCTGTAATCGCTTTTCCATGGCTGCGAGACGCCCCGGCGGTGTGATCGGCGTTTCGTCAGGGCAGGCGGCCTGCAGGATCGAGACCGCCTTGTTGGTCGCATCCTGCAGCTTGTTCAACTCCGCCTCCTGCGCATCGGTCGGATTGAGCGCGTCCTCGATTTTCTCGATGGGCAGGTTGGAAAGGCCTTGCTTCGGCTGCTTGCAGGTGTCGGCAGCCTGCGACGCCACGCTCGCCTCAGCATTGGCGGCCGTATTCTTCGGTCCGATCTCGTTGAAACGCTCCTTTTGTTCGTCGCTGAGCGAATCGTAGAACTTCTCCAGTGCCGGTCGGACTGTTTGCACCGTTTGCAACGTGGCATCGACACGTGCCGTCATCGCGCCCAGACGGCCCGGAGGCGTGAGCGGGAAAGCATTTTCCTGCGGGCACGAAGCCTTGAACACGGCGGCCGCGTCCTCGCTCGCCTTGCGCACATCACCCAGCAACTGCTTCTGATCGGCGTTGAGGCCGACCTTGCGTTCGATATCGGCAAACGGCCAAGCGGTAATTCCGTTGCCGGGTTGCTTGCACAGCTCTTGCACGCTGGCATAGCTCGGGCGCGATGCCGACGACCGTCCGGCAGTGGATGACCGTCCGGCAGATGGTGGCGCGTAAGCATAGTCCGCAGGTGGGCCAGCCTCGCCCCAGAATATGCCGTCGAAGAAATCATCATAGGCATAGGCCCAGTAGCCGTCGTCATAGCCGGACGGCCAGAACGTGTAGTCGAAAATGTCGGAATAGGCATACGGCCAGAACACCGGACCGAACCAGGCGACGAAACGCGCGCGGTGCCCGTGTCGCCAGGCGTTATGCGCCGCCACATTCCAGGAACGGTTGCGCCCGGTTACGCCACCGGTTTGCTGCGCAAAACGTGACGCGAAGCGACCTTGTCGAGCGGCGTCCGGCGTGAGCCGAGCCGTCCCGTTCCGGCGATTTTCGCGCAAGGCACGCGCGTTTGGCTGCGCCTGCAAAGCGTTGGGTTGAACCAGCTGCTGCCGGCCGAGTGCACGCTGTTGACGTGCATTTTGGATCTCTTCGCGGCGCTGGGCGCGCTGCGATGTCGGCACGCGACGCAATTGACGATCTTCGGCCCGGCGCAGATTGCGCTCAGCGCGTAGTTGTTGCCGCGTGCTTTGCTGGTTCTGTGGTTGCGACTGCAGATTGGTGCGCGCCTGGGCGGCCGGCTGAGCCTGTTGGCGCACGGCGCGTTGCTGACGGAGCTCCTGGCGCTGTCGTTGTGATGCCGCGCGATTGCTCACCGCCGGAGAATTGCGATTTGTTACCGCCGGGGGATGATGTGGTCCGGCCGTCCGCTGGGGCGCGAAACGTGGCGTCGCCACGCGTGGAGCCGGTGCGGCGTGCGGGGTGGCCATGCGCTGCGGTGCTGCCATCCGCGGAGCCGGTGCGGCGTGCGGTGCCGCCATGCGCGGCGGCGCTGCCATGCGCGGAGCGGGTGCGGCGTGGGGCGCGGCCATGCGCGGTGCCGCCGCGTGAGGTGCCGCCGCGGGGCGCGCTGCGGGTGCGGCCTTCCCGCCCCCGTGTTGAGGCGGCTGCTGCGCGCTGGCGCTTATTGGTAGTCCTATGCCCAGTGCCGCTGCCAGCACCAGGATTCTGGTCTTTTTTGTCATCTTGTCCTCCACCAGTCCGGAACTCTGTTCCGTCCTTTAACTGGTTAAACGGATGGAGGTTCACCAACCCGGCGGTCACTTTTTCGGATGTGATCGAAGATGAATGTCCAGTCATCTTGGGTCGGCAAATACCGCACGCCAAAATTAAGGATGCCGAGAGGAAACCTATCGGTTCGAGCCGCTGGTGTTCCCGGTGCGCAGGCGGTCAATTAATTCTACGGTCGGATAGGAATCCGCCGGCAGATTGAGCTTCATTTGCGCTTTCTTCGTTGCACTGCGGGTGCCGGTGCCGACCTTGCCGTCCACTTCACCAACGCCTTCGTAACCCTGCTTGATGAGCAGGCGCTGCAGCTCCATGACCTGCGGTGTCGAGAGTGGCACAATATTCGCTGCACCTGCGTGGTCGACGGTCGGTGCGCCAGCAAGGCGGGTGGCGAAATACGCGACGGTGGTCGAATAGACCATCGCTGAATTCCAGCCGAGGAACGCCTTGAAATTCGGGTAGGCGAGAAACGCCGGTCCAAAACGTCCCATCGGCAGGATGAGTGAGGCGGGCAATTCGTCCGCGGGGAGCGAACCATTTGCGGATTTCACGCCCCACGCGACCCACTTCGACCGCGGGTGCTGGATCGTGACGTCGGCCTCCTGCCACGGAAGGTTCGAGGGCACACGGACTTCCTGCAGCCACGGTTGGCCGCGCTGCCACCCGAGGCTCACCAGAAAGTTGGCGGCAGAAGCGATCGTGTCCGGGATGCTGTGGATGAGGTCGCGTCGGCCATCGCCGTCGAAGTCCACGGCGTTCTTGAGGTAATCGGTGGCGGTGAACTGCATGCCGCCGAACTCGCCGGCCCAGTCACCAACCATGTCTTCGACACGTTGGTCGCCGCGTTCGATGATGCGCAGCGAGTCCAGCAATTGTTGACGAAAGAAGTCGGGCCGTCGGCAATCATAGGCAAGGGTCGCCAGTGCGCTCAGGATATTGTACTTGCCGAAATTGGCACCGAAGTCGCTTTCCAGTCCCCAGAAAGCGGTCAGGACCTGGGCGGGTACGCCATATTTCTCCTCCACGCGCGCAAACAGCGCGGCGTGCTGCTTGATCTTGGCAAGCCCAGTTGGGATTCGGCCACCACCGACCATGCGATCGGAAAACTGCAGGAAGGTCTGGTTGAACACCGCCTGACCGTGATCGCGCCGAATGATCGCCTGATCGAATGTCATGCTCGGCGCTGCAGCCGCGATAACGCGCGGCGAGATGCCTTGCGCGGCGGCGTCTTTCTTGAAGTTCTCAAGCCAGCGTTCGTAGCTTCCGGAAGTACTGCAGGTCGCGGCAAACGCCTGCCCACTCAGGAGCACACAGGGCATGAATACCGCGAGTGCAAACGCCGTTTTTCGCATCGTTGAGTCCGTCTGTTGAGAGGCTGAGAACCTGTTCTGCCTGGCGATCGGAAGGATGATTGCAGACAGAGGTTATGACAGAAAAGAGACAGGATTTCGAGCCACGCCCTTGTGCATTACGAGGATGAGGTGGCGCCTTGTCATTTCAAAAGGTGTCGGGCAGCATCGCGCGCCGGCGGGCAAAGAAAAAATTGTCGCTCGCCCTTTCCGGTGACCGGGGGAAAAGTGGAATCCTCATCCGCAATTGATATTGCGAAGCACACGTTGCTTTCCGGCGGCCTTATTCTGGCCGTCGGTACCATCACCGGCTTCGTCGCCCGGAAGATCAGGGTCCCCGACATCGCGCTGTTTTTGATTGTCGGAATGGCGATCGGGCCAGCCATGCTGGGACTGATCGACATCAAGGCCGATTCCGCTCTCTATCAAATCATTCTTGTTTTTGGGGCGAGCTATATTCTTTTTGACGGCGGCGCATCGCTGCGTTTCGAAGTTTTAAAAAGGGTTTGGATTACCATTGTCGTTCTGGCGACATTGGGGGTTCTGGTCACTGCGGCGATAACCGCATTCGCCGCGCATGGCATTCTTGGTGTTTCCTGGATCGTGGCGCTTCTGCTGGGAACGACGATTGCATCGACAGACCCGGCAACGTTGGTCCCCATCTTCAGGCAGATCAAAATTCGCGACCGCGTCGCCCAGGCGGTCATGGCTGAGTCGGCATTCAACGATGCCACCGGCGCGATAATGACGCTTGCGGTGTTGACAGTGGCCATGGGCACCGGCGAGCTTTCGATTGCGGCGTCTCTGTTCGATCTGCTCAAGCAAGCGGTGATCGGGATCGTTGTCGGTGCCGTACTTGGATATCTGGCCGCACTTCTCATTGCCCACGACCGTTGGGCCTTTCTCGCGGAGTATGCGCCGGTCGTGACTCTCATGGCCGTGATCGGCGCATATTTCGCGGCCGACGGTTTGCACGCAAGCGGCTTCATGGCTGTCTTTGTGTTCGGCATCGTCCTGGGAAACAAGGATGCGTTCGGGTTCAAAATGTCACAGGCCGACGCACAGAAACTCGACGACTTTGTCATCACGACCGCTTTCATCATGCGGCTGTTCATATTCTTATTGCTTGGCGCTCAGGTCGATTTTCAGCTCATTGGCCAATACTGGTCGGGCGGTGTCATCGTTGTGGCCATTTTCATGCTGGTTGCCCGACCGCTGACCGTGTTCCTTTGTGCGCTGCCTGACCGGCGCGCAAAGTGGAGTTTCAACGAGATGCTATTTATGTGCTGGACGCGTGAGACCGGCGTGATCCCGGCCGCGCTCGCCGGTCTTCTACTTGGCATGAAGGCACCAGGCGCTCAGCTTGTCGCCTCAGTCACGTTTATTGCTATTCTGATGACGATTTTGATCCAGGCGCCCACGACGAGATGGCTAGGAAAAAACCTGGGGCTTTTGGAGGAAACCGACAGATCGCGATCAAACCGAGCAAGGAAAAGCTGAGTTCAGTCGAGTCAATCACAGGGAGGTATTTCAATGGCTGCCAACATTCGCTTTTCAAATCCGAAAACGCTCGCCAAGCCACCGGGCTACAGTTACGTGGTCGAGGCGACGGGCCCCAATCGGTTGATCTTCATCGCCGGGCAACTCGGTCTCGATATGGAAAACAACCTGGTTGGCGAGGATTTCCGTTCGCAGGCTGAAAAAGCGATCGAGAACCTCAAGCTCGCACTCGCTGACGCCGGCGCCAGCGTCAAGGACGTCGTAAAAATCAATAACTATCTCGTCGACATGTCGCACATCCCGATTTTCCGTGAAGTGCGCGACAAGCATTTCAACATGTCGGCACCTCCAGCGAGTACGACCGTGGCGATTTCGCAATTGGCACGGCCAGGCGCGCTGTTCGAGATTGAAGCGATCGCAGTGCTGCCGGCGAAGGCTGCAAAGGCGGCAAAATCCAGGCCTGCCGCGCGCCGGAGCAAGGTCAAGGCGCGCCGAAAGAAACGAATATAGGAAGAGCTCAGTGCGCCTCGTCCCAATTGTCGGCGGCGCGGGCGTCGACCTGAAGCGGCACGTGCAATGAGACCGCCGGATCCGGCGCACTCTGCATCACGCCCTTGATGATCGGGAGCGTGCGTTCAACCTCGTTG
>DASSIJ010000359.1:0-2612 GCA_035692045.1 Pseudolabrys sp.
CATCTGACGACAGACGACGGGATCAAGCTCTATTACGAGGAAACCGGTAAAGGCATCCCCATCGTTTTTATTCACGAATTTGCCGGCGACATCCGTTCTTACGAACAGCAAGTTCGTCATTTTTCGAAATATTACCGTTGCATCACTTTCAACGCGCGCGGCTATCCGCCTTCGGATGTGCCAACGGACGGCGAGCGTTATTCGCAAGACCGCGCCCGGGACGATATCCGTTCGGTGCTCGATGCACTCAAGATCGAGAAGGCGCACATTGTCGGTCTGTCAATGGGCGGATTTGCGGCTCTTCATTTTGGATTCGCCTATCCCGAACGCTGCCGCTCGATCGTGGTCGCAGGTTGCGGTTATGGAGCAGCGCCCGGCGAGCGCGCCAAGTTCGCCGAGGAGGCAGAAGCCTCCGCCAGGCGATTCGAAGAGCTCACGATGAAAAAGGCGGCGGAAGCCTACGCGCTTGGCCCCACACGCGTGCAGCACCAGAACAAAGATCCGCGCGGATGGCGGGAATTTGCCGATCAGCTTGCCGAACATTCGACGGATGGCGCCGCGCTCACAATGCGCGGCGTACAGAAGCGCCGTCCGTCGCTGTTTGATCTTGTTGACAAGATGAAAGCCATGACTGTGCCCACCTTGGTTATGACAGGAGATGAGGATTGGCCTTGTCTCGAGCCAGGGATCTTGATGAAGAAGAACATCCCGACCGCCGCGTTGGTGGTGATGGCCAATTCCGGTCACAACATCAACCTGGAAGAGCCGGCTCTTTTTAATATGCACTTGTCCGATCTGTTTCAGGCGGCCGACGCCGGGGCGTGGCCGAAGCGCGACCCGCGCGCGATGGCAGGCAGCATCCTCGGGCGTTGAGCGGAAGGCTAAGTGGCGTTATAGCCGCCGTCGACCAGAAGGTCCGCGCCGGTCATGAAACTTGACGCATCGCTCGCCAGAAATACCGCAGCACGTGCGATTTCCTCCGGCTGACCCAGCCGTTGCAGTAAATGCTTCGGGCCCGCCGTGCGCCGCGCCGTTTCCATGTCGCCGAAGCGCTTGATCAGTCGCTCGGTTTCTACCGCGCCAGGTGACAACGTGTTGACCCGAATATTCTGCGACGCGTGATCGGTCGCCATCGCCTTAGCAAGCTGAATCAGCGCGCCCTTCGTCGCGCAATAAGCTGCGCGGCGCGCGGCGGCAACGCTGCCGAGCTGCGAAGCGACGTGAATGATGCTGCCGCCACCCGCGCCAATCATCGCGGGCAGAAGGGCGCGGCTCATCAAAAACGCACCGCCAACATTCACCGCAAATACCCGATTCCACTCGGACAAAGTCAGATCGAGGACAGTGCCGTTCGGATCGTAACCGGCCGCGCAATTGACCAGAATGTGGACGGCCGAAAATTCACCGACAATTTTCTTCACCGCGAGTTCGACTTCGGTCTCGCTGGCCACGTCGCAATGCACGGGCAGCGACCGCGAGCCCTTGTTCGCAATCGCCGCGGCCGTTGCCGCAGCGGCCTTGGCATCGAGATCGACGCAGGCGACAGCCGCCCCGGCTTCGGCAAAGGCAAGCGAGATCGCGCGTCCGATACCGTTGCCAGCGCCCGTGACAACCGCCGATTTTCCTGCCAGCGAATAGTTATCGGTGACCGTCATGACCAGTCCTACGAAACGGCGGCAGCCGTAATTCGGCCAAGATAGGCCTCCTGAACGCGCGGATTCTGTTTGAGATCCGCGCAAGACCCGCTGGCGATGATAGAACCGGTTTGCAGCACATAGCCACGACTGGCCGTCTCGAACGCGTATCGGGCATTTTGCTCAACGAGGAGCACGCTGGTGCCTGTGGCGTTGATCGCGCGAATCGTGCGGAATATGTCCTGCACAACCATCGGCGCGAGACCGAGCGACGGCTCGTCCAGGCAAAGCAATTGCGGCTCCGACATCATCGCACGGCCGAGCACCAGCATTTGCTGCTCACCGCCGCTCAACGTTCCGGCGTTCTGCGTGCTCCGTTCGGACAATCTGGGAAACATGTCGAATATCTCGCCGATCATGCGGCGGATTTTTGCGCCGTCCCTGCGGCTTTTGAAGCCGCCGAGTTCGAGATTTTCGCGAACCGAAAGAAAGGGAAACACATGGCGGCCTTCGGGAACAAGCGCGATCCCGAGGTTCGTGCGCTCATGCGACGGTGTCGCCGTAACGTCCTGCCCGCAGAATACAATCGAACCGCGCCGCGGAGGCAACACACCGGCAACGGCGCGCAGCGTCGTGGATTTTCCTGCGCCGTTCGCGCCGATCAGGGCGACGATCTCACCCCTATTGACGGAAAGCGAAATGTCCCGACAGACGGCCACCTGCCCGTAGGCAAGCTCGAGTCCTTCAATGGACAACAGCGCGCTCACACCAGTTCTCCGCCGAGGTACGCCGCGATCACTGCAGGATTCTTTTGCACCTCGCCCGGCGCGCCCTGGAATAAATGGCGGCCATATTCCATCACCATGATGCGATCGGCGACATTCATCACCAGGTCCATGTTGTGTTCGACAATGATGACCGTAATGCCGCCACCGCGCAGGACGCGGATGCGATCGAGCAGGACATCAACTTCCGCTG
>DASSIJ010000360.1:0-2585 GCA_035692045.1 Pseudolabrys sp.
TTGTTCAAAACGACAATGCTCAGGGTTTTGCGCGTCGGGATGCATTTCGTGGCGACAGTGTTGCGTTGTGGTGACGGTTTGAGTTGGCGTTTAGCCACGTATCGTCACTGCCAGGCATGACGCCATGCTCGGGGCAGCACCTCTCTCATCACGTGGTTGCCGGGCGTGCGCGGCCAGGAGTTTGTGACGACACCTTTCAGCGCGTCATTACCGGGCATGACGCCTGTGGGGTGGGCTGGTGCGGCACCGTTTCAGTCTCAGTTGGCAGCTTTACAGCCACCGCCTTT
Source organism: Pseudolabrys sp. (assembly GCA_035692045.1). Classification (GTDB taxonomy): domain Bacteria; phylum Pseudomonadota; class Alphaproteobacteria; order Rhizobiales; family Xanthobacteraceae; genus Pseudolabrys. The sequence goes on from DASSIJ010000360.1 coordinate 288, forward strand.
CCTTCGCCCCACATTGACAGTCCTGTCCCCGCGCATACATTAAACACTGTTCCGAGGGGTGCCCGTTTTGGGCTGAGAAAAACCCTTTGAACCTGATCCGGGTCATGCCGGCGAAGGGACAGGACACTCCGATGCAAAAATCGCTCACGATCGCGAGGCTGGTCGGCCCGGTGCTTGCCGCCATCGGCGTCGGCATGCTGTCGAATCAGGCGACCTATCGCGAGATGGCGGCGCAGTTCCTCGGCGGCCTTCCCTTTATCTACTTTTCCGGAATCCTGGCGCTGGTCGCCGGCCTCTACATTCTCAATGTCCACAACGCCTGGACGCCCGACTGGCGCAGCACCGTCACGATGATCGGCTGGGTCCTCACCTGCGTCGGCGCGTTCCGCATCATCGCGCCCCAGTTCGCCAACTTCATCGCCAGCGCGGTCATCGCCAATGCCGGCTTTTTCATCGGCCTCGGAATTGTCCTGGTCGCACTCGGCGGCTTTATCACCTTCAAGGGCTATGTCGCGTGAGCGCCAACGCAACATTCAATTGGGGGACTCAAACCATGGAACGGTCGCATTTTCTGGCCAAGCTGATCGGACCCGTCTTCATCGTCGGTGGTCTCGGCATGTTGTTCAACACGGCCGTCTATCGCGCCATGTTTGAGCGCGCCTTGCACGACCACATGCTCATCTATCTGTCCGGCATCTTCGCTCTCGTCATGGGGCTTGCGATCGTCGCCGTGCATAACGATTGGAAATGGCACTGGTCGCTCATCATCACCGTTATCGGCTGGCTGGCTCTGATCGGCGGCGTCGTACGGATGATCGCACCGCAGGTGATCGAGACATACGGCCTTGCGATGCTCAGCTCTCCGAACTTTTTCACCATCGACGGCGGGATCGCCGTGCTGCTCGGCGTATTGCTGAGCTATTTCGGCTATCTCGATCCGCCACAACTTGTCCATGAGAGTACGCGGCGCCAGCCGCGTGTACGGAGGAGAAAATAAATGAACATCCACGACCCCAACGTCACCCTCCCGAAGGTCACCACCGGGGCGTTGCCCGCCTCACGCAAGGTCTATTCGCAGCCCGAAGCCGCGGCCGAGTTGCGTGTGCCGCTGCGCGAGATCGCGCTCGATGCATCGTCGGGCGAGCCGCCGCTGCCGGTTTACGACACAACGGGTCCGTACACGGACCCGGCGGTGACGATCGACGTGGAGAAGGGCCTGGGCCGCGCGCGCATCGAATGGGTGAAAGAACGTGGCGGCGTGGACCAATATGAGGGCCGGCCGATCCAGCCCGTCGACAACGGCAACGTCACGGGAAAACATCTTGCCCGTAATTTCCCCAACACTCCGAAGCCGTGGCGCGCACTGGAAGGCAAACCGGTCACGCAATATGAGTGGGCCAAGGCCGGCATCATCACCAAGGAAATGATTTACGTTGCCGAGCGCGAAAACCTCGGCCGCAAAAAGATGCTCGACCGCGCACAGGCTGCCCTCGCCGACGGCGAGCAGTTCGGCGGCGAAGTCCCCGCCTTCATCACGCCGGAATTCGTGCGGAGCGAAGTCGCGCGCGGCCGCGCCATCATCCCGTCCAACATCAACCACGCCGAGCTGGAGCCGATGATCATCGGCCGCAACTTCCTGGTGAAGATCAACGCCAATATCGGCAACTCCGCCGTCACCTCGTCGGTCGAGGAAGAAGTCGAGAAAATGGTGTGGGCGATCCGCTGGGGCGCCGACACGGTGATGGACCTCTCCACCGGCCGTAACATCCACAACACCCGCGAATGGATCCTGCGCAATTCGCCGGTCCCGATCGGCACCGTTCCCATTTATCAGGCGCTTGAGAAAGTGAACGGCGATCCCGTCAAGCTCGACTGGGAATGCTACAAGGACACGCTGATCGAGCAGTGCGAACAGGGCGTTGATTATTTCACCATCCACGCCGGCGTGCGCCTGGCCTACGTGCCGCTCACGGCCAATCGCGTCACCGGCATCGTCTCGCGCGGCGGCTCGATCATGGCGAAGTGGTGCCTGTCGCGGCACAAGGAGAGCTTCCTCTACGAACGCTTCGACGAAATCTGCGACATCATGCGCAAATATGATGTCTCCTTCTCACTGGGCGACGGCCTGCGCCCCGGTTCGATTGCCGACGCCAATGACCGCGCGCAATTCGCCGAACTGGAAACGCTGGGCGAACTCACGCAGATCGCCTGGAAGAAGGGCTGCCAGGTGATGATCGAGGGCCCCGGCCACGTGCCGATGCACAAGATCAAGATCAACATGGACAAGCAGCTCAAGGA
>DASSIJ010000361.1:0-15770 GCA_035692045.1 Pseudolabrys sp.
ACCGTCGTCGAGGTGCGCGTGTTCAACCGCCACGGCGTCGAGAAGGACGAGCGCGCGCTCGCAATCGAGCGTGAGGAAATCGAGCGGCTCGCCAAGGACCGTGACGACGAGCAGGCCATCCTCGACCGTAACGTCTACGGCCGTCTGGCGGAATTGCTGGAAGGTCGTCAGGGCATCGCCGGTCCGAAGGGCTTCAAGAAAGACAGCAAAATCACTAAGGCAGTGCTGGACGAATATCCACGCTCGCAGTGGTGGCTGTTTGCTTCGCCCAACGACAAGCTGATGGCCGAGATCGAGGCTATCCGTAAGCAGTACGACGAGTCGAAGAAGCTGCTCGAGCAGCGGTTCCTCGACAAGGTCGAGAAGCTGCAGCGTGGCGACGAACTTCCGCCCGGCGTGATGAAGATGGTCAAGGTCTTCGTCGCGGTGAAGCGCAAGATCCAGCCCGGCGACAAGATGGCCGGCCGCCACGGCAACAAGGGCGTGGTGTCGAAAATCGTGCCGGTCGAGGACATGCCGTTCCTCGAGGACGGCACCCAGGTCGACATCGTGCTCAACCCGCTCGGCGTGCCGAGCCGCATGAACGTCGGTCAGATTCTGGAAACCCATCTTGGCTGGGCTTGCGCCGGCCTGGGTCTCAAGATCGGTCAGGCGGTCGATGCCTATAACCTCAAGCACGACTCGCGCCCGCTGAAGGACATGCTCAAGAAGGTTTACGGCGACGACGAGACCATCAAGTCGTTGACCGAAGAGGGCCTGATCGAGCTCGGCGGCAACCTGCGCCATGGCGTTCCGATTGCGACGCCGGTGTTCGACGGTGCGAAAGAGGCCGACATCGAAAAGATGCTCGACCTCGCCGGCCTCGACCATTCGGGGCAGGTGACCGTGTTCGACGGACGAACCGGCGAAACATTCGATCGCAAAGTCACGGTCGGGTACATCTACATGCTCAAGCTGCACCACCTGGTGGACGACAAGATCCACGCCCGTTCGATCGGCCCATACTCGCTGGTGACCCAGCAGCCCCTCGGCGGCAAGGCGCAGTTCGGCGGCCAGCGTTTCGGCGAAATGGAGGTGTGGGCGCTCGAAGCTTACGGCGCTGCTTACACCTTGCAGGAAATGCTCACCGTCAAGTCGGACGACGTCGCCGGCCGTACCAAAGTGTACGAAGCGATCGTACGCGGCGACGACACGTTCGAGGCGGGCATTCCCGAAAGCTTCAACGTGTTGGTCAAGGAGATGCGTTCGCTCGGCCTCAATGTCGATCTGCATAATTCGAAACAGCAGCGGCAGGGCCCGGAGACGGCCGAGGCGGCGGAGTAGTCACATGTTTGCGGAGCGGCGAGGGCGCCGCTCCGCGTTTGAACTTTCAACGACAGGTGGGGAGCAGGCGGCTCCCCGGTCGAGGAGAAGACGATGAATCAAGAGATTATGAATCTTTTCAGCCCGCAGGTTCCGGCTCAGGTCTTCGACCAGATCCGGATTTCGATCGCGAGCCCCGAGAAGATTCTGTCCTGGTCGTACGGCGAAATCAAAAAGCCGGAAACGATCAACTATCGCACCTTCAAGCCCGAGCGCGACGGTCTGTTCTGCGCGCGCATCTTCGGGCCGATCAAGGATTACGAGTGCTTGTGCGGCAAGTACAAGCGCATGAAGTACAAGGGCATCATCTGCGAAAAGTGCTCGGTCGAGGTCACGCTGTCACGCGTACGGCGCGAGCGCATGGGCCACATTGAGCTGGCTGCGCCGGTCGCGCACATCTGGTTCCTGAAGTCGCTGCCGAGCCGCATTGGCCTGCTGCTCGACATGACGCTCAAGGACCTCGAGCGCATCCTGTACTTCGAATACTACGTCGTGCTTGAGCCGGGCCTCACGCCGCTCAAGGATCGTCAGTTGCTGTCCGAGGATGAATACCTCAAGGCACAGGAGGAATTCGGCACCGACAGCTTCACCGCCACCATCGGTGCTGAAGCGATTCGCGAAATGCTCAAGGGCATTGACCTTGAGAAGATGCAGGGCGAACTGCGCGCGGAGCTTGCCGAGTCCGACAGCGACATCAAGAAGAAGAAGCTTGCCAAGCGGCTCAAGCTGATCGAGGCCTTCATCGCTTCCGGCAACAAGCCGGAGTGGATGATCCTGACTGTCGTGCCGGTGATCCCGCCCGACCTGCGGCCGCTGGTGCCACTGGATGGCGGGCGTTTCGCCACGTCCGACCTGAACGACCTCTATCGCCGCGTCATCAACCGCAACAACCGTCTCAAGCGGCTGATTGAGCTGCGCGCGCCGGACATCATCATCCGTAACGAAAAGCGCATGCTGCAGGAAGCGGTGGATGCGCTGTTCGACAACGGCCGCCGCGGCCGCGTCATCACGGGCGCCAACAAGCGCCCGCTGAAGTCGCTCGCCGACATGCTCAAGGGCAAGCAGGGCCGCTTCCGCCAGAACCTGCTGGGCAAGCGCGTCGATTACTCCGGCCGCTCCGTAATCGTTGTCGGACCTGAACTGAAATTGCATCAGTGCGGCCTGCCGAAGAAGATGGCGCTCGAGCTGTTCAAGCCGTTCATCTATTCGCGGCTCGACGCCAAGGGTCTGTCCACGACGGTGAAGCAGGCCAAGAAACTCGTGGAGAAGGAGAAGCCGGAGGTTTGGGATATCCTCGACGAGGTTATCCGCGAGCATCCGGTGCTGCTCAACCGCGCGCCGACCCTGCATCGCCTTGGCATCCAGGCTTTCGAGCCGGTGCTGATCGAGGGCAAGGCGATCCAGCTGCATCCGCTCGTCTGCGCGGCGTTCAACGCCGACTTCGACGGCGACCAGATGGCCGTGCACGTTCCGCTGTCGCTCGAAGCGCAGCTGGAAGCGCGCGTGCTGATGATGTCGACCAACAACATCCTGCATCCCGCGAACGGGCAGCCGATCATCGTGCCGTCGCAGGATATCGTGCTGGGACTCTATTATCTCTCGCTGCTGAGCGAGGGGATGCCCGGTGAAGGCAAGACTTTCGGCGACATGGCTGCGATCGACCATGCGCTGCATGAGAAAGTCATCAACCTGCACACCAAGATCAAGTACCGCTGGGAAGGCGTGGACGAGAAGGGCAAGCCATTCAAGAAGTGGTACGACACGACGCCGGGTCGCGTTGTGCTTGGCAATGTATTGCCCAAGAGCGTGAAGGTGCCGTTCGACATCGTCAACCGCTTGATGACCAAGCGCGAGATATCGTCGATGATCGACATGGTCTATCGCCATTGCGGTCAGAAAGAGACGGTCATCTTCTGCGACCGGATCATGGCGCTCGGCTTCTACCACGCGTTCAAGGCCGGCATCTCGTTCGGCAAGGACGACATGGTGGTGCCGGAGTCCAAGTGGAAAATCGTCGAAACGACGCGCGAGCTCGCGAAGGAGTTCGAGCAGCAATACAACGACGGTCTGATCACCCAGGGCGAAAAGTACAACAAAGTTGTCGACGCCTGGTCGAAGTCTACCGACCGGATCGCCGAAGAAATGATGCGCGAAATCTCGTCCACCAAGAAGGACGCTGAAGGTCGCGACATGCAGGTCAATTCGATCTACATGATGGCGCATTCCGGTGCGCGCGGTTCGCCCGCGCAAATGCGCCAGCTCGCCGGCATGCGTGGCCTGATGGCCAAGCCGTCGGGCGAGATCATCGAAAGTCCGATCATTTCCAACTTCAAGGAAGGCCTGTCGGTGCTCGAGTACTTCAACTCGACGCACGGCGCCCGCAAGGGTCTCGCCGACACCGCCTTGAAGACGGCGAACTCGGGCTACCTCACGCGGCGTCTGGTCGACGTGGCGCAGGACTGCATCATCACGGAAGAAGACTGCGGCACGAAGAATGGCATCAAGGTTCGCGCTATTATCGATGCCGGCACCGTGGTTGCTTCGCTCGCCAGCCGTATCCTTGGCCGGACCACGGCGGAGGATGTGAAGGATCCGACCACCAGCAAGACCCTGATCAAGCGGGCGACTTTGCTGACGGAGCCCGAGGTCGACGTCATCACCACTGGCGGCGTCCAGGAGCTGAAGATTCGCTCGGTGTTGACGTGCGAGGCGGCCAACGGCGTGTGCGGCGCATGCTACGGGCGCGATCTTGCCCGGGGCACGCCGGTCAACATGGGCGAGGCGGTCGGTGTCATCGCTGCGCAATCGATCGGTGAGCCGGGTACCCAGCTCACCATGCGCACCTTCCACATCGGTGGTGCAGCGCAGATCTCCGAGCAGTCGTTCATCGAGTCGAACTTCGACGGCAAGATCAAGTTCAAGGGCAAGAACATCGCCAAGAACTCGGATAACGAGGTTGTGGCGATGGTGCGCAACATGGTGGTCGCGGTCGTCGATCCGGACGGCACCGAACGGGCACATCACCGTATTCCGTACGGTGCCCGGTTGCGTGTCGAGGATGGCGACAAGATCAAGCGCGGCCAGCGTATCGCCGAGTGGGATCCCTACACCCGGCCGATCCTCACCGAGGTCGAGGGCGATATCGCCTTCGAGGATCTCGTTGACGGTCTGTCGATGTCGGAGCAGCTCGACGAGTCGACCGGCATTGCCAAGCGCGTCGTCATCGACTGGCGCACGGGTTCGTCCCGTAACCAGCAGGATCTCCGTCCGGCGATCGTGATCAAGTCAGGCAGCAAGATCCTCAAGCTCGCTCGCGGTGGTGAAGCCCGCTACCAGCTTGCGGTCGATGCGATCATCTCGGTCGATCCAGGTGGCCACGTGAAGGCGGGCGACGTTATTGCGCGTATTCCGACGGAGAGCGCCAAGACCCGCGACATCACCGGCGGTCTGCCGCGGGTGGCGGAGCTGTTCGAAGCGCGCAAACCGAAGGAAGCCGCGATCATCGCCGAGATCGGCGGAACGGTGCGGTTCGGCAAGGACTACAAGAACAAGCGCCGCATCACGATCGAGCCGTCGGGCAAGGGCGATGAGCCGAAGGAGTACCTGATCCCGAAGGGCAAGCACATCCACCTTCAGGACGGCGACGTCATCGAGAAGGGGGATTATATCGTCGAGGGCAATCCCGCCCCGCACGACATTCTCGCCATCAAGGGCGTCGAGGAACTGGCGGCTTACCTGGTGAACGAAATCCAGGAGGTCTACCGGCTGCAGGGCGTCAACATCAACGACAAGCACATCGAGGTGATCGTTCGCCAGATGCTGCAGAAGGTCGAGATCGACGACGCCGGCGAAACCGAGCTGTTGCAAGGCGAGCAGATCGACAGGACTGAAATGGACGAGATCAATGTCCGCATGGCAGCCGAAGGCAAGAAGGGCGCATCCGGGCACCCGGTTCTGCTCGGCATCACCAAGGCCAGCCTGCAGACCCGCTCGTTCATCTCGGCAGCGTCGTTCCAGGAGACGACACGCGTGCTCACCGAAGCCGCAGTCAACGGCAAGGCCGACACGCTCGACGGGCTCAAGGAGAACGTCATTGTCGGTCGGCTGATCCCGGCGGGCACCGGCGCCATGATGAACGGTCTGCGCGAGGTTGCCGTCAAGCGCGATGCCCTCATCCTTGAGGAGCGCGAAAAGGATGCAGCCAAAGCCGCGGCCAAGGCGGAGGCGGCGGAAGCCCCGGCACTGCCGGCGGCGGAATAAGTCTCGCCACGACACCAAACGAAAGGGCCGCCCGGTGGGCGGCCCTTTTGTTATTTTGCCGGGGCCGCTTCGCGAGCCGGGTCGTTCACAAGGCCCGCCGCGTGCGGTGCGTGTCCGCTGACACGGATGGCGTCGTCGCGCCGCATGCGCGCCAGCGCGGCCTCACCGCCGGTGGTTTCATGATAGAGCGAAAGGCGCTCAAACTCGTCTGCCTGCGGCGGTGCGATCGCAATGTCGCTGTAGGTCCAGCGGTCGGGCGCGGCCAGGGCCTCATTGAGCACGCCTTTGAACTGGCGGTAGACCTTCAAGTACCCCCAGACCTTCGTGAGCGTCTCCCAGCCGTAGCGTGGATAGAACACGAGCGGGTTTTCGATCTTCATTTCGGAACGCCGGTCGCGGCGGAATTTCAGCCGGAAGGCGCCCCCTTCGAGGGGATGAACGCCTTCGAACAGGATCATCAGGTAAAACCACAGAATCGTGGACAGCGTGGTGCCGGGCCGTCCGAGCTTGCACGCGGCGGAGCGCCGCAGAATCGTGCGGACGTGCTCGGGCGTATAGAACGCAGCCCAGGCGGCGCGATACGCATCCTCCCATTCCCTGTCGCCCATCTTTGAGTGATGCGAGACGCGGTGATTGAGGTCGTATTTGTTCATGTCCGGATCCATCCAGATGCCCTTCTGCGAAAGGACCTTATGATCTTCGGAGCCGGGCAGAGGCGTCAGGAAAAAGAACTCGAGGATATCGAGCGGCAATTCCCGCTTGATGATCTCGATGTCGCGGACGATCGATTCCTTGGTGTCGGCGGGGAAGCCGAGAATATATCCGGCGTAGGTAATGGCGCCGTGATCGCGCCACTTCTGCAGCATTTCGCGGTACTCGGTGATCTTGTTCTGCCGTTTCTTGGCGGCGATCAGATTGTCCGGGTTGATGTTCTCTAATCCGATGAACACGCGGCGCACGCCCGCTTGCGCCGCCTTCTCGATGAAATTCGGAATCTTGTGGCAGAGCGTATCGACCTGAATCGTAAATCCGAGTTTGGGAAACTCGGTGTTGCGCAAGTGAATCAGACGGTCGAACAGAAGCTCCCAGTCGCGGTTGCGTGCAAAATTGTCGTCGGTGATGAAGAAGCGCTTGATACCTTCCGCATAGTTCTCGCGCACGATATGTTCGAGATCGTCGGGCGTGCGAAACCGGCTCTTGCGTCCCTGCACGTTGATGATCGTGCAGAACGAACATTGGTACGGGCAGCCGCGCCCGAGATCGATGCTCGAGAGTGAACCCGATGTCCGCTGCACGTGTTTGCGGGGCAGGAAAGGTGGCGGCTCGCCGGTCAGTGCCGGGAGATCGTCCATGTAGTTATAGAGTGGCTTGAGCGTGCCGTTCCAGCCATCGCGCAGCACCTCATCAAGGCGGCCTTCCTCGGATTCGCCCGCGAAAAAGCTGATACCGAGGGCTTGCGCCTCGCGGATGTCCGGCGGAAGTTCCGGCAGCATGGCGACGCAACCCGACACGTGAAATCCGCCGATGCAAACAGGCAGGCCGGCAGCCAGGAAGGGGCGGGCGAGATCGACCGAACGCGGGAATTGATTGGATTGCACGCCGACCAGTCCAATCAGCGCGCGGCCGCCCTGTTTACGGATCAGGTTGATGATGCGGTCCGGCCGTACGCGCCGGTTGGTTTCGTCGTAGGTGTGAAGACGAATTTCTACGTCCGGGCCCAGGATGTTGCGGCGACGGGCGTCTTCGGCGAGCGCATTAAGGCACGCCAGAGTGTTGGAAGGGATGGCAGAGCGGACCCACTGAATCGGATAGCCGTCGTCGTCGTAATGCGACGGTTTGATCATCACAAAATGAAAAAGACCGTTCCCCACTGCGCGCAACAAGTCACCGCCCCCTTGCAATAAGCGATGCTAGCACAGTGCCTCGCCTCGCGTTCGCCTGTTTTTGCGCCAATCTGCGGGTAGCTGCCTTGATTCTTCGACCCTTTTCTTTGCTTGAGAAAAAGTGATGATGTGGGCCCGCCCTTCGGACCCAACACCCATGTACCTCCTTGTTCTTGCCGGTGATGGCATCGGCCCTGAAATCACTGCCGCTACGCTCTCCGTGTTACGCGCGGCTTCCGAACGCTTTGGTCTGCAGTTGCGAATTGAGGAGGCCGCGACCGGTCATGCCGGCCTGCGCACGCATGGTCACACGATCCACCCTGACATCGTTGAAAAAGCGCGCCGCGCGGACGGCGTCGTGCTTGGACCTACATCGACCTTTGAATTCAAGGATCCGGCCCGAGGCGAGGTTAATCCGTCGATGATGCTGCGCAAAACTCTCGATCTGTTTGCCAACATTCGGCCTGCCAGGACCTATGCTGGCTTCCCGCTGCGCTGTGGCGAGTTCGATCTCGTTGTCGCGCGCGAGAACACCGAGGGCTTCTATGCAGATCGCAATATGGAAGCGGGCAGCGGCGAGGTGCTGGTGACCAGGGATGTCGCTATTTCGTTGCGCCGGATTACACGCGTCTGCAGCGAGCGCATTGCGCGCGCGGCTTTCGAGCTGGCGATGACCAGGCGCAGGCGTGTCACGATCGTGCACAAGGCAAATGTGTTGAAAGTGACAGACGGGCTATTCATCGAGGCATGCCGGAACGTTGCGCAGGAGTTTCCATCCGTCGTGGTCGATGACGTCATCGTTGACGCCATGATGGCGCACGTTGTGCGAAACCCCCAGCGTTTCGATGTCATTGTCACGACCAATATGTATGGCGACATCCTTTCCGATCTGACGGCTGAATTGTCAGGCAGCCTGGGCCTTGCGGCCTCGCTTAATGCCGGAGCCGATCATGGCATGGCGCAGGCAGCCCATGGCTCGGCGCCGGATATTGCCGGCAAGAACATCGCAAACCCGCTGTCATTGATCTTGTCGGTCGCGATGCTGCTTGCCTGGCATGGCCGCCGCAGGAAGGCCAAGGCATTCGAGGCCGCCGCGGCTGCGATCGAGAAGGCGGTGGAAGCCGCGATCGCGGTGAAAGAATCGACCGGGGACATTGGCGGCCGTCTCGGGACGCGCGAAACCGGCGAAGCGGTCGCCGCGCGGCTGCGGGCGTGAACCGGAATGCGCTGCGACAGTCATGTTCATATTGTTGGGGCGGCGGATCGGTATCCTCAGGCCGCGGAGCGGACCTATCTCGCCGACGTTGCGACGCTGAAGCAACTTGAAAGGGTATCCGCCACCCGCGCCGTCAGACGCTTCGTGATTGTGCAGCCCAGTTTCTACGGTACCGACAATACATTGTTGCTGGAAAGCCTCGATGTTTTGACGGGCCGCGGCCGAGGTGTTGCGGTCATTAATCCGGAAATGACATCGGCCCGGACGCTTTCAAGCATGGCCGGACAGGGCGTACGCGGGTTGCGGCTCAATCTTTACAGCCCGCTGCGGGAAACGGCTCCGCTCACTGACCGGTTCTCGGCCATCACCGGGCCTGCGCACGAATTGAACTGGCATATCGAAGTTATCGCGCCGCTCAAAATGCTCGCCGAAAACGCGCCGCTGCTCGCGAACGCGCGTGTGCCGGTCGTGATCGATCACTATGGCGTTCACGGCGGTTTTACGCCGGAACAGACTGAGAGCCGCGCGTTGCTCGGCCTGCTGGCTATGTCACATGTCTGGATCAAGTTGTCGGCGCCGTATCGCGTAAGCACAAATCCGTTGGCGACCCGACCGGAACCGGCATGGCTTGCAGCGATCCTGGCGGTCGCGCCCGATCGCTGTGTCTGGGGCAGTGATTGGCCACATACGCCGCCACACGAGGAGCAAATGGGTAGCGCCGTCCTTGGGGCTTATCGTAATCTTCGTTACGAAACGCTGATCGACGATTTCATGGAGGCGGTTGGCGGAGCGGAATTGGCCGAACGTGTCCTGTCGGACAATCCGGCACGGCTTTACGGTTTCGAATAACAACAAGACGTCGAGAGTAACGGGGAGGATTTCATCATGCGGGCCACTCGTGCGCTGGCTGCCGGGGTTGTCGTCGCTGTCGTCGGTGCAGGGAGTGCCGCGCCAGCATGGAGCCAGGCCTATCCGAGCCGTCCTATCCAGATCATCGTAGCCTACGCGGCAGGCGGCACGGGCGATATCGTCGCCCGTTCGATCTCCGACAAACTCGGCATCGCTCTCGGCCAATCGGTCGTCGTCGAAAATCGCGCCGGCGCGAGTGGTGCAATTGGCGCGCATTCGGTGACGACTGCTGCACCTGACGGCTACACGCTGCTGGTCGGGCAGACCGGAGAGATTGCCGTCAACCAGCATTGGCTCAAGGGCCTCAACTATGACCCGGACAAAGACCTGGTGCCGATCGCGCTTGCGGCTGTGGTGCCGCTGGCGCTCGTGGTGCCGAGCAAGGCGCCGTATTCAACGTTGCCGGAATTTCTTGCTGCCTTGAAAGCGAAGCCAAAAATGACCTTTGCGTCAGCCGGTATCGGCACGCCAGGTCACTTCGCGGGCGAGTTGCTCAAATTGGAGTTCGACGAAAATCTGACCCATGTCCCCTACAAAGGCGCGGGGCCGGCACTCAACGACCTGATCGGCAATCACGTCGACTTTTATTTCCCGGGGTTTCCGGCAGCTGCTCCGCACGTAAAGGGGGGCAACTTGAAGATCCTGGCGATTTCTGCCGGGAAGCGCTCGCCGGCGGCTCCCGACGTTCCGACAGTTGCCGAAGTGACAGGTAACAAGGACTACGACTTCACCCTGTGGGCCGGCTTTTTCGCGCCGCGCGGCACGCCGCAGCCCGTCATCGACCGGCTGAACAAGGAGATCAATAAAGTAGTCGAAGACCCTGAGGTTAGAGCGCGCCTTGAGGCGGCGGGCGCTGTCGTCACCCCGATGACGGTCGCCCAGTTCAAGGATTTTGTGCAGAACGAAAGTGCGAAATACCTGCGGGTCATCAAACAAACCGGCGTCACGTCCCAATAGGCCTGTCTATTCGGTAATCAGCTCCCGACAGGCCTGATTCCTCGACGTTTCGGGCATTTTCGCTTGACTTAGCAGGGTCTCGCCGATACATACCCCAGACTTTTCGGCAGGCGGTGAGCTTCGCTTGCTCGGAACGGCCGCCCAGCTAATCCTTTGAGAGTGTTGCGTTTTCTCGAAGCTTGGTTGGCGCAATCGCCTCGACGAATGAAGCTCAGACGCTGCCTCTGACAACCATTGTCAGACTCTAGGAGTGAGCGGCCTCGTTGCCTAACCGCAGCGTGGTCGTCCGACCGGAAGAGCGCCCTGCCGCAATTTGGCGGATGGCGCGATTTCGTTTTGCGCGTGGAGCAAAGACGCGCGGGAAATGCCGGGGCCACAAGCCCGAAACGATGCGGGCGGATGTGATGTCCGCAAAGAGAAATCAGAGAGGGGTCGGCGCGGACAATTCCGTTCTCGCGCGTATCCCTGGAACGAAGGTAGCGAAGGCCAACGATGCCGACGATCAACCAGTTGATTGCCAAGCCGCGGCACCCGCTCAAGGCGCGCAACACAGCGCCGGCGCTTGAGTCGTCGCCGCAGAAACGCGGTGTATGCACGCGCGTCTACACGACGACGCCGAAGAAGCCGAATTCGGCTCTGCGCAAAGTCGCCAAGGTGCGCCTCACCAACGGCTTTGAGGTCATCGGCTACATCCCGGGCGAGGGTCACAATCTCCAGGAGCATTCGGTTGTGATGATCCGCGGTGGTCGCGTGAAGGATCTCCCGGGCGTTCGCTATCACATCCTGCGCGGTGTGCTCGACACCCAGGGCGTGAAAAACCGAAAGCAGCGCCGTTCCAAATACGGCGCCAAACGGCCCAAGTAAGGATCAGCGTCATGTCCCGCCGTCACGCCGCCGAAAAACGCGACATCATCCCGGATCCGAAGTTCGGAAACGTTGTCGTCAGCAAGTTCATGAACGCCATTATGTACGACGGCAAGAAGTCGGTAGCGGAAGGCATCGTTTACGGCGCGCTCGGAACGATCGAGACCAAGACAAAACAAAACCCGCTCACGATTTTCCAGCAGGCGCTCGACAACGTGATGCCCTCGATCGAGGTTCGCTCACGTCGCGTCGGTGGCGCCACCTATCAGGTCCCGGTGGAAGTGCGTACGTCGCGCCGGCAGGCGCTCGGCATTCGCTGGATCATCGCGGCTGCGCGTGAACGCAACGAACGTACGATGACCGAGCGGCTCTCAGCCGAGCTGCTCGATGCATCCAATAACAGGGGAAATGCCGTCAAGAAGCGCGAGGACACCCACAAGATGGCGGAAGCCAATCGGGCCTTCTCACATTATCGCTGGTGACAGCAGAAAAAGATTCGAGGACTGATCCCCTATGCCCCGCAACCACCCAATCGAGGACTACCGCAATTTCGGCATCATGGCGCACATCGATGCCGGAAAGACGACGACGACCGAGCGGATCCTCTATTACACCGGCAAGAGCCATAAGATCGGCGAGGTGCACGAAGGCGCCGCGACGATGGATTGGATGGAGCAGGAGCAGGAACGCGGCATCACGATTACGTCGGCCGCGACCACCGCGTTCTGGAATGGCAAGCGCCTCAACATCATCGACACGCCCGGCCACGTCGACTTCACGATTGAAGTAGAGCGTTCGCTGCGCGTGCTCGACGGCGCCGTCGTCGTGCTTGACTCCAATCAGGGCGTTGAGCCGCAGACCGAGACGGTCTGGCGCCAGGGCGACAAGTACAAAGTTCCGCGCATCGTCTTCGCCAACAAGATGGACAAGATCGGCGCCGACTTCTTCAAATGCATGGATGACATCAAGACCCGCCTCGGCGCTAAGCCGGTGGCGATTCAGCTCCCGATCGGTACCGAGCAAGCATACAAAGGTCTGGTCGATCTCGTGCGCATGAAGGGCGTGGTGTGGGACGACGAATCCCTCGGCGCCAAGTACCAGGACATCGACATTCCTGCCGACATGCTCGATCAGGCCAAGGAATACCGCGAGAAAATGATTGAGGCCGCGGTCGAGCTCGACGACGACGCCATGACCGCCTACCTCGAAGGCAAGGAGCCCGACGAGGCGACCCTCAAGCGCCTGATACGTAAGGCCGTGATCACGGCCGCCTTCTTCCCAGTGCTGTGCGGCTCCGCCTTCAAGAACAAGGGCGTCCAGCCGTTGCTCGACGCGGTGGTTGACTATCTGCCGAGCCCACTCGACGTGCCGCCGATTCACGGCATCAATCCCGACAACGGGGAAGACGTCATCCGCGAGCCGAAGGACAACGCGCCAATGGCGCTACTCGCATTCAAGATCATGGACGATCCCTTCGTCGGCACGATCACCTTCTGCCGCATCTATTCCGGCACGCTCACCAGCGGCACCGGTGCGATCAATTCGACCAAGGAGCGCAAGGAGCGCATCGGCCGCATGCTGCTGATGCATGCGAACAACCGTGAGGACATCAAGGAAGCTTATGCCGGCGACATCGTCGCGCTGGCTGGCCTCAAGGAAGTGCGCACCGGTGACACGCTGTGTGATCCGCAAAAGCCGGTGATCCTTGAGAAAATGGAATTCCCCGATCCGGTGATCGAGATCGCCATCGAACCGAAGTCGAAGGCCGACCAGGAAAAGCTCGGCGTGGCTCTCGCCAAGCTCGCCGCCGAGGATCCGTCCTTCCGCGTCTCGACCGATCAGGAAAGCGGGCAGACGATCCTCAAGGGGATGGGCGAACTGCACCTGGACATCAAAGTCGACATTCTCAAGCGCACCTACAAGGTCGACGCCAACATCGGCGCTCCGCAGGTCGCGTTCCGCGAGAAGATCACCCAGCGCGTCGAGCACGGCTACACGCACAAGAAGCAGACCGGCGGCTCGGGTCAGTTCGCGCAGATCAAGATCATCGCCGAGCCGACGCAGCCCGGGACGCCGTTCGAATTCGAGAATGAAATTGTCGGCGGTGCCGTGCCGAAGGAGTTTGTCCCCGGCGTGGAGAAAGGTCTCGAAAGCGTGCTCGGCTCCGGCGTGGTAGCGGGTTTCCCGGTGGTCGACCTCAAGGTCACGCTGATCGACGGCAAGTACCATGACGTCGACTCCTCGGCGCTGGCCTTCGAAATCTGCGCGCGTCAGTGCCTGAAAGAGGCGCTGCAGATGGCAAGACCGGTCCTGCTCGAGCCGATCATGAAGGTCGAGGTGGTGACACCGGAGGATTACACCGGCTCCGTCATCGGCGATCTCAATTCGCGGCGCGGGCAGATCCAGGGTCAGGACATGCGCGGCAACGCCAACGTCGTCAACGCGATGGTGCCGCTGATGAACATGTTCGGCTACGTCAATAATCTGCGGTCAATGTCTCAGGGCCGCGCAACATTCACGATGCAATTTGATCACTACTCGGAGCTGCCCGCGAACGTGTCAGCAGAAGTACAGAAGAAATTCGCGTGATCGGGATCGACGGATAACAGAAGGATCTGAACGGAGAGTTCCATGGCCAAAGAGAAATTCCAGCGCAACAAGCCCCATTGCAATATCGGCACGATCGGTCACGTCGACCACGGCAAGACGACGCTGACAGCTGCGATCACCAAGGTTTTGGCCGAAAAGGGCGGCGCTACTTTCACCGCCTACGACCAGATCGACAAGGCGCCTGAAGAGAAGGCGCGCGGCATCACGATTTCGACCGCGCACGTCGAATATCAGACCGACAAGCGTCACTATGCGCACGTCGACTGCCCCGGCCACGCCGACTATGTGAAGAACATGATCACCGGCGCCGCGCAGATGGACGGCGCGATCCTGGTGGTCTCCGCCGCCGACGGCCCGATGCCGCAGACCCGCGAGCACATCCTGCTCGCGCGTCAGGTCGGCGTGCCGGCGCTGGTCGTGTACATGAACAAGGTCGACATGGTCGACGACCCGGAACTGCTCGAGCTGGTCGAGCTCGAAGTCCGCGAACTGCTGTCCAAGTACAACTTCCCCGGCGACAAGATCCCGATCGTCAAGGGCTCAGCGCTCAAGGCGCTCGAAGGCAGCGATGAGAAGCTCGGCAAAGAGTCGATCATGGAGCTGATGAAAGCCGTTGATGACTACATTCCGCAGCCGGAACGTCCGAAGGATCAGCCGTTCCTGATGCCGGTGGAAGATGTGTTCTCGATCTCGGGCCGCGGCACCGTCTGCACCGGCCGTGTCGAGCGCGGCATCATCAAGGTGGGTGAAGAGGTGGAAATCGTCGGCATTCGCCCGACGGTCAAGACCGTGGTCACCGGCGTTGAAATGTTCCGCAAGCTGCTCGATCAGGGTGAGGCGGGCGACAACATCGGCGCGCTCCTGCGCGGCACCAAGCGCGAGGAAGTCGAGCGCGGTCAGGTGCTGTGCAAGCCCGGCTCAGTCAAGCCGCACACGAAGTTCAAGGCGGAAGCCTACATCCTCACCAAGGAAGAGGGCGGCCGTCATACTCCATTCTTCACCAACTATCGTCCGCAGTTCTATTTCCGCACCACCGACGTGACAGGTGTGGTGCACCTGCCGCAAGGCACGGAAATGGTTATGCCGGGCGACAACGTGGCGATGGAAGTGCACCTGATCGTGCCGATCGCCATGGAAGAGAAACTGCGCTTCGCCATTCGCGAGGGCGGCCGCACTGTCGGCGCCGGCGTGGTGGCGAGCATCATCGAGTAACGTGTCGAGGCGTGATGGCCGGGCAAAACCCGGCCATCCGCATTTACTTAGGTTAGCCATTCCGTGGTTGCCCGGCCAACGGGCGGGCACGACGGACGAGAGAAACGACAATGAACGGCCAGAATATCCGGATCCGGCTCAAGGCGTTCGACCACCGCATCCTTGATGCGTCGACGCGGGAGATCGTGAACACGGCCAAGCGCACTGGTGCGCAAGTCCGTGGACCGATTCCGCTACCGACCAGAATCGAGAAATTCACGGTGAATCGCTCGCCGCACGTCGACAAGAAGAGCCGCGAACAGTTCGAGATGCGCACGCATAAGCGCCTCTTGGATATCGTCGATCCGACGCCGCAGACAGTGGACGCGCTGATGAAGCTCGACCTCGCTGCCGGTGTCGACGTCGAGATCAAGCTTTAGGGCCGGGGTGGGTTAGCAATGCGTTCAGGCGTGGTTGCACAGAAGGTCGGAATGACCCGGGTTTTCACCGATGCCGGC
>DASSIJ010000362.1:0-14555 GCA_035692045.1 Pseudolabrys sp.
AATTTTCAGGTCAGTCATAGCCAGGAAGGCCAAGTGGCGGCAGGTCGTTTGTTCGCGTTTCAACTACGCGAGCAACTCACGCACTGCAGCGGTCAGCTCGTCCCGGTTTCCTTCGCTCGGGAAAAGATGGCCGTATGTATCGAAGGTCATCGTTATGGAGGAGTGTCCCAACAGATACTGCACCTGCTTTGGCGGCAGCTCACGACCGCCGCGCGCCTTCGGATTGATGCACCACGACGCAAAGAAATGCCGGAAGGCGTGCGGGGTGTATTTGGGCTCGCCGTTCACGTCGATGACGTGCGCAGCCTTCATGGCCGACTCCAGGGTCGATGACATCAAGGTCTTGTAGTCCACCGGCCGTCCAACTGCTGTCGCGAAAACTAGCTCGCCCGGTCGGCATTGCAGCTTCCATTCCCGGAGCGCAGGCAGCATCACACCGGGATCGATCGGAATTGTTCGGACGCCGGACTGTGACTTTGGAGCCCCGATTACGCCATACTCGTCGGCGCGCTGTCGTACGTGCAACTCGCATGACGCAAAGTCGATGTCCGACCAGCGCAGCCCGCGGAGTTCGCTGGAACGCAGTCCGGTGAATGCGAGGATCAAGAAAAGCGCGCGGGCTTTCGGATTGTTGGCGGCCGCCAGTATGCGCGCAACCTCGGCTGTCGTTGGAATGTCGCGACCAGCCTCAAGCCGCAGTTTCTCATTGCGCCCTTTTGGTATGCTGACGCCCGCGGCAACGTGCGAGTAGCGCGACACTTTCAGCAACGACTTGAGGGATACGAGAACCTTACGGGCGAGGGGGCGCGATAGCTTGGCCAGCAGTTCGTCGCGGAAGCCTTTAACGCGGTCCTCGTTGAGCGCAGAGAGTTTGGTGCGTCCGATCAGCGGCACGATATGGAGATTGATGTGCCGTTCGTAATGCTCGATGGTCGACCGCTCGGCATTGCGCGCCTTGACATCCTTGAGCCATGTATCGGCCGCCTGTGCCACCGTTGGGGATTGGCTGGGCGCGATGTGGGTACCCTTGCGCACGCCGATCCTGACCGTGTCGTGGTGGGCATCAGCATCCTTTTTGCGCTCGAATGTCTCTTGGACACGGACGCCCCGCTGATCGGTGTAAGTAACGATCCAGGCTTCCTTGATTTCGCCCTTGGCGGTGGTCCACTGGCGCTTGCGGACCGACATTGGTGCCCCCTTGCTGGCCGCGACATGAATGCGACATGGCGGCATTCGTGACACGGTTAAGCTTGGTAATCAAGGGTTTTTATTGCTCTCCTCAGGACTGACTGTCCTGAGGAGAGCCTAGCGCCGAAGTGGGGACCAAGGTAGGCGCTAGCGGGAAGGGTGATCGATGCTGATCACGCGGATCTTTGGATTGCCAAATTCGGTGCCGACACAATTGACGTAGGGCCAGGGGTTCTGCTTGCAGGCCGCAATGGCGTCGGCCGCCGGCTTGGGCAGGGGGCTCGCGACGACATCGCCAATGGGTGCTGATATGACGGTGATTGCGGCTGCGATCACCGCGGCGGCCAAGATCGCGATAATTGTTTTCAACATGACAGCCCCCTGTTCAGGCTTTGCGCCGGAGCGTTTCGCTCTCGATCCACTCAAACTAGGAAAAGCCCTCGTCCGTCGCTGTGACTGGAGTCACAGAAAAACGCATTTTCGGCGCCTCCCAAGAACCTTCACCTTGACCTCCCATTGGGTCGCGGCAGCCGGGGAAAAGGTTCAGGTCGCAAAGCCGCGGCCTTGCGGGGCCAATGGGGGCGGGGTAGACCCCGGTTTATGGCGAGAACTGCCCTTTATGCCGGGTCATTCGACCCGGTCACCAATGGCCATCTCGACGTGGTCCGTCATGCCGTTCGGCTCGCCGAGCGGCTGGTGATCGCCATCGGGGTGCATCCGGGCAAGGCGCCGTTGTTTTCCGCCGACGAGCGGCTGGCGATGCTTCAGGAGACCTGCGGCCCCCTTGCACGCGAGGCCAAATGCGAACTTTCCTGCATCACCTTCGCCGATCTGGTGGTGGAAACGGCCCGCAAGGCCGGCGCGAGCGTCCTGATCCGCGGGCTGCGCGACGGCACCGATCTCGACTACGAAATGCAGATGGCGGGCATGAACCAGGCCATGGCGCCCGACGTCCTGACGGTATTCCTGCCCGCTTCGCCAACGGTGCGCCCGATCACCGCCACTTTGGTGCGTCAGATCGCCGGCATGGGTGGCGACGTCGCACCCTTTGTGCCGGGCACGGTTGCCGCGCGGCTAAAGAAGAAGTTCGCGCGCTGATCTGGCCCGCATCGTCAATACGGAGTGCAAATGACCAATCGCCGATCAATCCTCACGCTCACATTAATGGCGGCGCTGCTTGCAGCTCCTGCCCTGGCACAGTCACCTCTGGCCAATCCGGCTGCCCTGAACGAGCAGGCGCCTGCGGCATACAAGGTGAAATTTGATACCAGCAAAGGTCCGTTCGTGGTCGAGGTTACGCGCGCCTGGGCGCCGAAGGGCGCCGACCGGTTTTATAACCTGGTCAAGAATGGGTTCTACGACAACGTCCGTTTCTTCCGGGTGATCTCCGGCTTCATGGTGCAGTTCGGCATCAACGGCGATCCCGGGGTCATGGCGCGCTGGCGCACGGCGCAGATCGGCGACGACCCGGTGACGCAGAGCAACAAGAGAGGCACCATCACCTTTGCGACGGCGGGCCCTAACACCCGCACGAGCCAGGTGTTTATCAACTTCGCGGACAACGCCAATCTCGATGGCATGGGCTTCGCGCCGTTCGGCCGCATCGTGTCCGGGATGAACGTCGTCGATGCGCTCAATGCCGAATATGGCGAGGGTGCGCCGCGCGGCCGCGGTCCGGACCAGAGCCGCCTGCAGAGTGAAGGCAATACGTACTTGATGAAAGAATTCCCGCGCATGGATTACGTCAAGAAGGCGACCATCGAGCGCTAGGCAAGGTGCGCCGGGCAGAGCGGGATGGAATCGGAGGTGGGACTTGGCTGCCTTCCGCCGAATGCGACCACCTCATGTCGGGTGAACCCAGTGTGCGGTGATCAAACCGGCCATGACGAATGGCGAGTAGAGTATGGAGAGTGATAGATGGCAAAGCCGGAAGATACGCTGACTCTGGAGACCACCAAAGGTAACGTCGTCATTGAAATGCGGCCCGATCTTGCGCCGGGTCACGTCGCGCGCATCAAGGAGCTCGTCAAGGACGGGTTCTACGATGGCATTGTGTTCCACCGCGTGATTGACGGCTTCATGGCGCAGACGGGATGCCCGCAGGGCACCGGGACCGGCGGGTCGGGAAAGAAACTCAAGGCCGAATTCAATCGTGAACCCCATGTCCGCGGCACGGTGTCGATGGCGCGCGCCAGCAGTCCCGATTCCGGGGACAGTCAATTTTTCATCTGCTTTGACGACGCCAGCTTCCTCAACAACCAGTACACGGTTTGGGGCAAGGTGATCGAAGGCATGGAAAACGTCGACAAGATCAAGCGCGGAGAGCCCGTCAGGGATCCCGACAAGATCGTCAAGGCGACAATGGGGGCCTAAGGTACGCGCTCGGTTTGCTTCGTCATGCCCGGCCGAAGACGTGGATGGCCGGGACATAGGCGTGCGAAAGCACGCCGTCCTTCCGGACGGTTATGCCCGGCCATGACAAAAGGACGGCATGAAGACTCAACTTTTTGATTTCGATCTGCCGGCGGATCGCATTGCCCTGCGGCCGGCGGTGCCGCGGGACGCCGCACGACTCCTGGTGGTGAGGCCCGGTCAGGCTCCTGAACTCGACGACCGTACCGTCGGCGACCTGCCGGATCAGCTGCGCGCCGGTGACTGCCTGGTCGTCAACGACAGCAAGGTCATCGCGGCCCGTCTGACGGGCCGGCGGATCGGGCGAGGCAGCAGTGAACCCGCGATCGAGGCGACGCTGCACAAGCGGATCGACGGCTCGCATTGGCGGGCTTTTGTGAAGCCGGCCAAGAAGCTTGAGATCGGGGACACGGTGCGTTTCGGCACCGAAGGTAAAGTTTGCTTCCTTGGCGAACTCGACGCTCATGTTTCACATAAGGACGAAGGAGGGGACATAACCCTTTCATTTTCCTTTCATGGGCCGGTGCTCGATCAAGCCATCGCCGAACGCGGCGAGATGCCGTTACCACCGTACATCGCGTCCCGCAGGGCGCCCGATGAGCAGGACCGGACCGACTATCAGACCCTGTTTGCTCATGACGAGGGCTCCGTAGCGGCGCCGACTGCCGGCCTGCATTTCACGGAAAAGCTGCTGGCGCGGCTCAGGGAGCGCGGCATTGGCCTGCAAAAGGTGACCCTGCACGTGGGGGCCGGCACCTTCCTCCCGGTCAAGGCGGAGGACACTACAGGCCATAAAATGCATGCCGAATTCGGCAGCGTCTCGTCCGAAACGGCCGGTGCGCTCAATGCTGCACGTGCCAAGGGAGGGCGGATCGTGGCCGTTGGCTCGACTGCCTTACGGCTCCTGGAAAACGCGGCAAGCGACGACGGCCGGTTCCACGCCTTTTCCGGCGAGACCGCGATTTTCATCACGCCCGGCTACAAATTCCGGGGTGTCGACATGATGCTCACAAATTTCCATTTGCCGCGCTCGACGCTGTTTATGCTGGTCTCAGCCTTCAGCGGCCTCGACACCATGAAACATGCCTATGCGCACGCAATCGCAGCAGGCTATCGCTTCTATTCCTATGGCGATGCGTGTTTACTTTATCCTGCCGGGCAATGACCAAAGCCTTTTCCTTCAAACTGATTGCCAGCGATGGGGCCGCCCGGCGGGGCGAATTTGTGACCCCGCACGGCAAAGTGCAAACCCCGGCATTCATGCCGGTCGGCACGCAGGCGACCGTAAAAGGGCTGATGCCGGACGACGTGCGGGCGACCGGTGCCGAGATCGTGCTCGGCAATACTTATCATCTGATGCTGCGGCCCGGTGCCGAACGCATCGCGGCGCTCGGCGGGCTGCACAAATTCATGAACTGGCCGATGCCGATCCTCACCGACTCCGGCGGATTCCAGGTCATGTCGCTCTCCGGTTTGCGCAAGGTCGACGAGCGCGCGGTGACATTTCGATCGCACCTCGACGGAGCCATGGTCGAGCTCACGCCCGAACGCGCTATCGAAATCCAGATGTTGCTGGGCGCCGACATTGCCATGCAGCTCGACGAATGCCTCAAGCTGCCCGCGAAACGCGACGAGATCACTCGCGCGATGCAACTATCGCTGCGCTGGGCCGAGCGCAGCAAACGTGCGTTTGAGGAAAATGCACGCGACGGCCACGCGCTGTTCGGGATCGTGCAGGGTGGCGACGACCTCACGCTGCGCGAGGAAAGTGCCCGCGCACTCACCGCGATGGGCTTTCACGGCTACGCCATCGGCGGTCTTGCTGTCGGCGAGCCGCAGGACGTGATGCTCCGGATCGTCGCTGCGACTGCGCCGATTCTGCCGGCGGATCGTCCGCGCTACTTGATGGGGGTTGGTACCCCGCACGATCTCATCGAAGCCGTAGCGCGCGGCATCGACATGTTCGACTGTGTGCTGCCGACGCGGAACGGACGCCATGGCATGGCCTTCACGCGACACGGTGCGATCAATCTCGCCAACGCGCGCCACGCAAATGACTCGCGTCCGCTCGACCCCGAGAGTCCGCATCCTGTGGCGCGCACATATTCGCGTGCCTATTTGCACCACCTCACCAAGGCTAACGAGATGCTGGGCGCGGTGCTGCTGTCGACCGTCAATCTCGCCTACTACCAGGCGTTGATGGCCGGAATGCGCGAAGCGATTGCCGGCGCACGGTTCGCCGAGTTCCGGGATCAAACGGCGGCGCAGTGGGCGCAAGGCGATTTGCCGGCTGTAGGGGCGGGGGTTGTGTCTTCTGGATCGCTTGGCTAAAGCCAACCCATGAACGTCCACGCGGGATTTCTCAACCATCGTCGCAAGCCGCGCTTCAAGCTGCCAGCAGGCAGCTGCGATGCCCATTGCCACGTCTTTGGCCCGGCCGCGAAATTTCCCTATGCAGCAAACCGGCGCTATACGCCGGCCGACGCGCCGAAGGAAATGCTGGCGGCGCTGCACGCGCACCTCGGTATTGAACGCGCCGTAATCGTGCAGGCGAGTTGTCACGGCACTGACAATGCTGCGATGCTCGATTGCATCGCCTCCGATTCCAAGCGCTATCGTGGTGTTGCCATTGTCGATGAAGGTTTCACCGACAAGGATTTCGACGCGCTCGACCGCGGCGGTGTGCGCGGCGTGCGCTTCAATTTCGTGAAGCATCTCGGCGGCGCGCCCGACATGGCCGCGTTCAATCGCATCATCGACCGCATCAAGCGGCGGGGCTGGCACGTCGTCCTGCACGTCGATGCTCCGGACGTCATCCCGCTCTCGGGGATGATGCGAAAGCTCCCGCTCCCGTTCATCATCGATCACATGGGCCGGGTGCCTTCGGCTGCGGGTATCGATCAGCCGCCGCTGCGCGCGCTCATTGAACTTTCGCGCCTGGAAAATTGCTGGATCAAAGTATGCGGCTCCGAGCGGATCTCGATGCCGCCGTATACTGCGGCCGTGCCCATTGCGCATGCGTTGGTTGAGGCCGCACCGACGCGCGTTTTATGGGGCACAGATTTTCCGCACCCGAACGCAACCCACGAAGCCGATGAGGCCGATCTCGTCGATCTGGTGCCGCAATTTGCACCCGATCCGCTGGCGCGAAAACGCCTGCTGGTGGACAATCCGGCGCGGCTTTATGGTTTCGGCTGAACAATAATAAAACGAGCAAAGTCTGGAGGAAACGCACGATGTTGAAGGGAATGTTTGAAGCGATTGCGCGGCGGACCGCGCTCGGGATGCTGGCCGCGGCCGTCGTCGTGCTGCCGGCATTTCAGTTGCAGGCTGCCTGGCCGGAAAAGCCGATCAAGATCGTGCTGCCTTTTGGCGCGGGTGGCGTTGCCGATGTCACTGCGCGCATTCTCGCCGACAAGCTCGGGCAGAAATTGAACCAGCGCGTCGTGATCGAGAATATGCCCGGTCCCGGGGGGATCGCGGCGGCGCGTGCAGTGATCACGGCGCCGCCCGACGGCTACACGATGGCCTGGGTCACAAACGGCGCCGCCATCAGTGCCGCGACATTTCAAAGCCTGCCTTTTGACCCAACGAAAGATTTCGCAATGGTCTCGATGGCCGGCACCTTCGATTTAGTGTTCGTGGTGAATGGCCAGTCGGAATACAAAACGCTCGGCGATTTCATCAAGGCAGCAAAAGCCAGTCCCGGAAAACTGAACGTAGGAACAATTGCCGCCGGCAGTACCCAAAATCTGGGTGGCGAACTTTTCAAATCGATGGCCGATCTCAACGTGCAAATCGTCCCGTACAAAAATTCGCCGGATATCGTGGTGGCACTGCTACGCAACGACGTGCAGGTCATGATCGACTTCCCGCCCGCGGTGGCTGGCCAGGTTGCGGACGGAAAGCTGCGTATTCTGGCGAGCTCCAGCCCCCAGCCGTCTCCGCTGCTGCCCGGTGTACCGACCGCCGATCAGGCCGGCGTCAAGGGTTACGAGGTGATCTCGTGGAACGGCGTCGGGGTGCCGAAGGACACGCCGAAAGAGGTTATCGACACGATGAACAAGGCAATGCACGAGGTGCTCGCCATGCCTGATGTGCAGGAGCAACTCGCCAAAGTCGGTGTCATCGCAAAGGCGAGCACGCCGGCCGAGGCGCTGGCGCGTCTCACTGCGGACATCAAGAAGTGGAACGACGTGGTCGACAAGGCGGGCATTCCGCGGAAGTGACAGGCGGCGAACAGCGAGCGAACAGAAGAGGGCAATGAAGAAAAAACTTTCGGTCGCCGTGGTCGGCGCAGGGATGGGTGGTCTGGCGGTCGCGGCGACCTTGCGGCGCGTCGGAATTGACGTTCGGGTCTACGAGCAGGCGGTGCGTTTCGGGCGCATCGGCGCAGGGATCCAGATGATGCCGAATTCTATGAAGGTTCTGCGGGGCATCGGGATTGAGGAGCGGCTGCGTAAAACATCGTTCGCTCCTTACTCGCATCTCAACCGCGACGGCTATACCGGCGAAGTCACGCGTGAGCTGCCGATGCCCGAAAGTCTCTACAGCGCGCCGTATCTTTGCATGCACCGCGCCGATCTCCACGATGCGCTCGCCTCCGCGGTGCCGGCCGAGATCGTGCATCTCGGCAAGAAACTGGTCGGTCTCGACCAGGCTGGCGGCCAGGTCACGTTACGGTTCGAGGACGGCACCAGCGTCAACGCCGACGCGGCGATCGGTGCAGATGGCGTGCATTCAATCGTGCGCGATATCGTGGTCGGTCCCGATGAGCCGATCCACAAGGGCCGCATTGCCTATCGCGCGGTGTTTCCTGCTGCGTTGATGGGAGGCTTCGATATCGGACCCTCGCGCACCAAATGGTGGGGTACCGATCGTCACATCGTCATCTACTACACGGCCAAAGCCAAAAGCGAAGTCTACTTCGTCACCAGCGTGCCGGAGCCCGCCGAGTGGCTCACGCGAGAATCCTGGTCGGCGAAAGGCGACGTGAGGGAACTGCGCGCCGCCTATGAAGGCTTTCACCATGACGTTCGCAATGTGCTGGAAGCCTGTCCGGATTGTCACAAGTGGGCGATCCTCGAGCGGGAGCCGCTGCGGCACTGGAGCAGCGGGCGCGTGGTGCTGCTAGGCGACGCCGCGCATCCGATGACGCCCTATATGGCGCAGGGCGCAGCGACCTCAATCGAGGACGCCGCGATTCTTGCCCGGTGCCTCGACGCCGTGAATGGCGAGGACATCGAAGGTGCCTTCCAGCGCTACGAGGCGCATCGCAAGCCACGCACGTCCGTCGTGCAGGCGATCTCCAGTGCCAATACATGGATGAGGGACGAGCGCGGCGGCGACACCAGCTGGTTATACGGATACGACGCCTGGAATGCGAACCTCGACCAACCTGCCGCGCATCCGCGCGCTCAGGCGGCCTAAGTTAGTCTGTCGTTCGGGAGCCAAGCGTAGGTCTAACCCCTGGGTGACCGTGAACTACGGCCCGCTATAGAGCCATCCAATACCCTCGTAGCTTTCCTCCGCCGTGCGCGCGCCGAGTGCTTGCGCACGAAGCTCGGCGGCGACTCCGCGAGCGTGATAGACCTCTCCGTAGACGCGCGCCATGATCTGCGTGCGCGCGGTGCGCAGATAGCGTTCCTGCTCATAAGCCTTGAACGCGCTGGCCGGGTCGTCGGGCGAGGCCGCCACTTTCTCCGCAAGCACGATTGCGTCTTCGGTCGCCATGCAGGCGCCTTGCGCGAGATACTGCAGCATCGGGTGTGCGGCATCACCGAGCAGCGTAATGCGGCCGGATGTCCAGTTTTTAACTGGCTCGCGATCGCACAAGACCCACATGCGCCATGTCTCGATGCGTTCGAGCATGCGCAACACCTGCGGCACCTGCATCTTGAAGTGCTGCCACATGACGTCCTTGCTGCCTTCGGCGTTCCAGCCTTCCTCGTAGTGATCGGAGTGGAATACGGCGACCAGGTTGTAAAGCTCGCCGCGGCGCAGCGGGTAATGTACGAAATGGGTGCGCGGACCGGCCCACAGGACGACGTCGGGGCGCCAAAGATCCTTTGGCACATCCTCGCGCTTGAGGACGCCGCGGTAGGCGATGTGCCCCGACACCCGCGGCTTGCCGTCTCCGACAATAGTCTCGCGGATCTTTGACCACATGCCATCGCAACCGATCAGCGCGCGGCCTTCGACGGTTTCGCCGTTGTTAAGTGTGACACTGACGTGATCGCCGTGGTCCTTGAACGCATCGACGCGTCGGCTTGTTTCCAGTGTCACCAGATTGCTTCCCTGGCAGGCTTTGAGGAACGCACCGTGGATGTCGGCCCGGTGTGTGACACCGTAGGGTTGTCCGAACCGCTTCAGGAATGCATCGCCTAGGGGAATATTGGTGATCAATTCGCCGGTCAGGGCGTCGCGCATTTCCTGCGCGGGAGGACGATGGGCGTCGGCAAGAACTGCATCCTTGAGGCCGATCTTCTCAAGCGCCCGGAAAATGTTCGGACCGAGCTGGATGCCGGCACCGACCTCGCGGAATTCCGGCGATTGCTCAAAAACCCGGACCGGGAGGCCCTGATGGGCGAGCGCGTAGGCGGTAATGAGCCCGCCGATGCCGCCGCCGGAAACCAGAAAGGGGGCGGATCCGCCTCCATTCACACGCGCCATGGACCAAACCTCAATTTCACGAAAGACCGAACCGGATTTGCGACGACCATAAAACCTGAAAAGGCTGGAAGCAAAGTGGGTTCTGCCCAACGAAAAGCCCGCCGGCAAGGTGCTAGTGGTGCGGTATTTTTGTAAGGGTGTGTACCTGTGAGCATGGCCACCTCCGCCGCCCCCATGCTGATTGGGCGCGACCTTTCGTACGCGCTCGACCTCGTTGCGTTCGCGCAAGCGTGCGGGATTGAGTCGGACCCATGGCTGGCGGCGGTGCGCCCGATGCTAGCAACGCGCAGTGACGGCGCTTTTATCGTGCTGTCGACGCCCGCCGGGAAGCGCGGTGCGTTTTACGACCTGCAGGTTCGTGATGGATAACGTCCTCAAGTGCAACGTCTACTGCACGTCCGTCGATATGTTTGATACGGTTGACGCGATCTGGGCGCTACTTCTCCAAGAACCCACCCGCACGAATCTTTGTCAATGTGCCGGTGTGGCCAGGACATTCCGACATCGAGGCCGACTGCACCGCCGCGGTCGCGGGACAGACCAAAAGGAGGCCGCTTTGTTCTCGGTGATCTTCGAAGTGCATCCGAAGCCAAACAAATGGGATACCTACCTCGACAACGCCAAGATGCTGCGGCCGGAACTGGAGCAGGTCGTCGGCTTCGCCGACAACATCCGCTACAAGAGCCTGTCGCGCGAGGGCTGGCTTCTTTCGCTGTCCGGCTGGCGCGATGAAAAATCCGTCGTCCGCTGGCGCACCGCAATGCGGCACCATATGGCGCAAGAAAAGGGCCGATCCGAGATTCTGCTCGACTACCATCTGCGCGTCGGCGAAATCACGCGCGACACCCGCGTCCCCGTAGGCCACAAGATTGAGGAACAGCGTCTCGACGAAACGGAGATCGGCGAAGGCACTACCGTTACCTTCATCGACGCTCCATGGCCGCCCACGTCGTGCGATACGCTAAACGCGTCCGATGCCGCGCGGTTTCTCGGCTTCAAGCCGGAAGCGGCCGGGCTGGTGAGCTGGGACGCTTACGACGCAGTCCTGACGCCAGGCGACTTGATCCTGATGATGGTGTGGAAGAGGAAAGCAGACGCCGACGCATTCGCAAGATCCGTCATGCTCCCGCCACGTGGCCGGCTGCGGCACGTCCGAGTCGTTCGCGATTACGGTATGTTCGACCGCCGCGAGGCGCCGCAATACTATCCCCCGGTGAGGCGAGAATAGAGCGGCGGCGCATGACTGCGATGCACAACCGAGCGGTGATCGAATAACGACAAAATCGCTAGTGCATGAGTCCGCTATTGGCACTTCGCGAACAAAGCCACTGCGCCTACGTGTGTCCGCTATTGGACCAAAGCGGACGGCTAATTCGAGGAATGGAGCGGCCTCAGGTCGTGAGCGACCAAAGGATTAGCCGGGTAGCGTTCCCGACGTGCTGCCAATGCGACGGTGTGCCGGTTGTGACGGGCGTAGCGCGGACGCGACAGTGGCAAACCATCGTCGATGTGGCCCCAGTCGCGGAACGATCCGCCATCGCGAAGACCATGCAGTTTGGCTAGCACACTGACGTGGTACATCATCTTCGCGGTCTTGCCCCAACCGCGCTGATCAAAGTCGCAGGCGTTGCCGCTGTAGTGGCGCGAGCCGTGAACGTGACCGCCGCGCGCGAAGCAATGAATTTGCTTCGGCTTGTAACCGATCTCTATGAGGTCAGCGATGAAGGCTTGCATCTTCGGTGCCATCTTCGCCGATACGGTGATGTCGATGTCTGCAGCAGTCGCAACCGTGACAAGACCACCAGGATTGCCGTTCGCATCGAGAGGACGAGCCTTTGGCAGTATCGTTCGCGCAACGTGATGAGGACGCCGCGCTGTGCGGCGCTCGATCGCCCTTGGCGTTGTATTTAGATAAGCTGGGCAGACACGATCACCGCAAAAGTGGGTGACCGGGCCGATTGTCGCCTGCAGGTCAGGCTTTGCATTGGATGGAGTCGCGAACACGCACCCGAGCATGAGCGCGACAGCGCAAGTGTGCTGTCGTTTCATGTGACTTGCCCCTTTTGTTGTTTGTTCATCCGAAGCCCCAAAATCCGAAGCTTGCTGGTCCGCATCACCCTCGGATCCCAGCCACTTCAGGCTAAGGACGGCCATTCATGAACAAGCGGTAGAGTCGTACTTGCGAAGTCAATGGGCGCGGGGTGTTGCAGAAAAGAAACTGTCCACCGGAACTCACGTGCAAACGCACATAATCAACAGCTTTTTCAACTGTCGTTTCTCTGCCGGGGACAGCACGCAGCTGTTTCTAATTGGCAACTATCCGCCAAAAAAGACGAGCATTCGTGCAGCTGCTCGGAACACAGTCTGCGGCGGGTAGATATCTGATGATGTCCGCTATTGGCACAAAGCGGACATCCAGCCAGCCAATCGATGTCCGCTTTCGGGGTAAAGCGGACATCGAAATTGATGGGCGCAATGTCCGGTAATGACCCAAAGCGGACATAGCGCGACCATTGGACTCCGGCTGCCGCCCGCTATTTGAGTTGCGGCCCTTTGGTCGGATACGAGGCAGGGGCAGCCGATGCGGTCGCGAACGGGTTGCCCAGAGGAACGATGACGCGGGCCCAGAACCTCGTGTCGTGCCCGCCGTAATTTTTTTCGTAGACGTCGGTCGTCAGGTAGGCCTGCAGGATGACCGGTCCGAAGTCGTAGCCGACGAGTCCGCCCACCGCGAACTGGCTCTGTTTCTGATATCCCACAAGCGGCGAATTTAGATCGGTGGAGTAATAACCGACGGGGCCGATCTCCCACTTTCCGAACTTCTTCGTCGCGGTGAGATCGACGTTCAGGAAGTTCGGGTTGATCGAACATGGACCAACGGAAAACGCTGGATTAAACGCCGGATTGCAGTTCGTCACGCTGTCGAACTGGATGCCCCAGATGGCATTCGCGGTGAGGTTCCAGCCATTGCCGGTATAGCTCAGCGCGAAGCGCTGGTTCAGCGAAGTGGAGTCAAAGGCGACAGGGCTGTTCACGCCAAAATAGGCGCCGAGCAGGTAACTGAAGCCCCAGCCGTTGCCGAGATCCCAGGCGAGTTGGCCGGACACGAGCGGATTGTACACCCCGGAATGGTAGTTGCTGTTCTGAACCCCAACCTCCACGACCGGCGTCGCCACGAGGAACTGCAACCGCGCGCCGAGGAGCTGCCAAGGAGTCGACCATGCCACCACAGGAATATCGACCCCGACGCAAGTGTCATTCGGCGATGTGTTTCGGCAGCCCCAATCGCCCGTGTTGACGAAATAGAAGCCCGGAGGCAGCGGGGCGCCGGCCGCGATGCCGACGGTTTCGCCGGGTTGCGTTACCGATCCGGCGAGTGCCGGCGCCGTCAGGCACAGACATAGCGCGCCTGCTGCGAAAAGGATTTTCGAACTTTGTTTCATGACCTGTCCCTCTGTGCAGATGCCAAGGTTGCATCGTCGCGGGACCCGTTTGTTCCCCCGTGAGACAGCTGTCCGAACACGTGCGGAAGCAGCCCCGCGAGAGGCATAACCTCACCGTCACGACGAGACGCGAGTTCCCGCCGGCCAAGAGTCTAGATTCTAGTGCTCACGACGATGGGAGAGCTTTCAGCAGCGTGTCACAGGCGGAACGAGACGCGAGGGCTAACCGTTCGTCTCGACTGTCTTACGACAAACGTCAGTTTTCCCGGCTGACGTCCTAGAAGCCGAAAGCTGCAATCGCACCAGTTACACAAGTCCCAAGTTGTACTTTAGACGATCGCAAGGTGCGTCGCCACGCCGATAAGAAATTGTCGCTCTCATTGTCGGTCTTCGTTGTAAAATTGTCGCAACGAAATTACTTAATTACCAGTACTGAAATGTTATCCACGATTCAGACGGGACGATCCGGTCACCTCCTTTCAATGGAACCTACTCGAGACACCAGCCCGCTTATCGAGATCATGGCGGCGCTTTCTGAATGAAAACGAATCCGCGAACGCCTTGTGCCGGTGCCACTAATTCTCTCGGGCGCGCGGATGAGTTGTTCGAAATGAGCGATATAGCTGTCCGCCGAATTTACGCGAGTTCCCGGAAAATTTGATATGCTTTTCGCGGCCCAAAGACTTTGCGTGCAGCGATAGGAGGAACTTCTAATGACACAGTTCATGAAGTTGCTTCTGGCAGGCACATTCACCGGCATAGTGATGACGACCGCTGCGATCGGAACGGCGGCCGCTGCCGGTCCTGAGAGCCGTATCACGATCCTCTACGATGCCTTCG
>DASSIJ010000363.1:0-9409 GCA_035692045.1 Pseudolabrys sp.
CATGTCGCCACCTTCGGCGAGCGCGTGGTCGACGTCTTCTACGTGACGGACCTGATGGGCGCGCAAATCAACTCGCCGACCCGGCAGGCCGCCATCAAGCGCGCGCTGATCGCGTTGTTTGCGGTCAATGATGAAGGCAAGTCCGCAAAATCCGCTGCCAGTTGACGCGCGGTCAATGTGCGGGTGGAGACGCAGCGTATACATTTCAGTCGTCATGGCCGGGCTTGTCCCGGCCATCCACGTCTTTGACCTTGCAAGGCCGCTAAGACGTGGATGCCCGCGACATAGACGTGCGGAAGCACTCCGTCCTTTGGACGGCTATGCGCGGCCATGACGGAGAAGTGCGGCAATGGCTCGGATTTCCCCGAAAAACGCACCTTAACGGCCCCTTAAATCGACCCGCTTAGCGTGTTTTCGGGGACCGGCGCTTGTATGCGCCGCCGCGGGACGGGTTGCGTGATGGCGTCGAAAAAGGGAGCAGCGAACGCGCGCCGGGAGCCGGTGTTCGACAGCGGCGGCCCGGATTTGCACGCCTCCGCCGACGAACGGCCCGCGCCCGACGACGAAGACAGGCCCCGGCCGAGGCCGCGCAAACGGCGGGCGCGCAAGAAACGCCCTGCCCGCAACAGGCGGGCCCTGATCGGCAGAATCGCATACTGGAGCCTGGTCGTCGGTCTGTGGCTCGCGATCGGCGGCGTCGGCATGGTGGCCTGGGTTGGTGCGCACCTGCCGCCGATCCAGTCGCTGGAAATTCCCAGACGTCCGCCCTCAATCCAGATCGTGGACATGCAGGGGCGCGCGCTCGCCCGACGCGGCGATCTCGCCGGCGAACCGCTGCCCTTGAAGGAAATGCCGGGCTATGTGCCGAAGGCATTCGTCGCCATCGAGGATCGGCGCTTCTACGAGCATTACGGCATCGATCCGTTCGGCATCGGACGTGCATTCGTCGCCAACGTTCTGCACAGGGCTGTTGCGCAAGGCGGCTCGACGATCAGCCAGCAGCTCGCCAAAAATCTTTTCCTGACGCAGGAGCGCACGATCACCCGCAAGCTGCAGGAAGCGCTGCTCGCGCTTTGGCTGGAGCGCAAATTTTCCAAGACGCAGATCCTCGAGATGTATCTCAACCGCGTTTATTTCGGCTCCGGCGCCTATGGCATCGAACAGGCCTCGCTGCGTTATTTCGGAAAATCCGCGCGGCAAATCACGCTCGCCGAGGCTGCCCTGCTCGCCGGCCTGGTGAAGTCGCCATCGCGGCTTGCACCGACGCGCAATTTCGATGGCGCCGAGAAGCGCGCAAAGGTCGTGCTCAAGGCCATGGCCGAGCTCAAGTACATTACTCTCACCACCGAGCGTACCGCGCTGGCGCATCCACCGCGCATCCTGGCGCAGGCCAGCAGCACCGGCTCGGTGAACTACGTGGCCGATTGGGTGATGGATGCGCTGAACGACGCGCTTGGCCACGTGGATGAGGACATCGTGGTGCAGACCACGATCGACGCGAACCTGCAGGCAAACGCAGAGAAGGCGCTCAACGACGAGCTTGCGCAAAGGGGCGACAAGAACGGCGTCGCACAAGGCGCACTGGTGGCGATGACGCCGGACGGCGCGGTGCGCGCTCTGGTCGGCGGCCGCAACTACGCCGACAGCCAGTTCAATCGCGCGGTCGCCGCCAAGCGCCAGCCTGGCTCTGCCTTCAAGCCCTTCGTCTATCTCACCGCTGTCGAGCACGGCCTGACGCCCGACACCGTGCGCGAAGACAAGCCGATCAGCGTCAAAGGCTGGCAGCCCGAAAACTACAACCACGAATATTTCGGCCCGGTGACGCTGACCAGGGCGCTTGCCCTGTCGCTGAACACGGTCTCGGTCCGGCTGACGCTCGAACTAACGCCGATGGCGGTGGTTCGTACGGCTTATCGCCTTGGCATTGCCTCGAGACTCGAACCCAACGCGTCGATCGCGCTCGGCACCTCGGAAGTTTCGATGCTTGAACTGGTCGGTGCCTATGCGCCCTTTGCCAATGGCGGTTACGCCCTGATTCCGCGTGTGATCGACAAGATTATCGCTGCCAATGGCAAGGTGCTCTATGCCCGCAACATCCAGCAGCTCGGCCGCATCATCGACGCACGCTATGTGGCCATGATGAACTCCATGATGGCGGAAACCTTGACCATCGGCACGGCGCACAAGGCGGCGCTGCCTGGCTGGCCGGCGGCCGGAAAGACCGGCACGTCGCAGGATTTCCGCGATGCCTGGTTCATCGGCTACACCGCACATCTCGTCACCGGCGTCTGGCTCGGCAACGACGACGGCACGCCGACCAAGCACGTGACAGGCGGCAGCTTGCCGGTAGAGATCTGGAGCCGGTTCATGCGCAGCGCTCACCAGGGCGTACCGGTGGCAAGCCTGCCCGGAGCTTCGACCGGCAATTTCTTCTCGGGACTGTTCGGCGGCGGCGGGAGCTCGAGGCCCATACCGCCTGCTCCCGTGCAACCGGTCGCGGCGAACAATTCGGCGACCACCGGCAGCGGTGGCCTCGA
Source organism: Pseudolabrys sp. (assembly GCA_035692045.1). Classification (GTDB taxonomy): domain Bacteria; phylum Pseudomonadota; class Alphaproteobacteria; order Rhizobiales; family Xanthobacteraceae; genus Pseudolabrys. Next base: position 2,538 of record DASSIJ010000363.1, read on the forward strand.
CGGCTGGCTGCTCAACAATCTTTTTGGACGCCGCTGATTTAACGCTTCGCGCCGGCTTGCCGAATTCCCCGCGTCGCAAGCCACAGCCCCAGGGTCGCGCAGCCCATCGCGGCCACACCGAGCGCAAGCGGCCAGGCGTCGTGTCCCAGAAACCACCCCACGGCCGCGCCGCACACGGCCGCAACGCTCTGCTGCACAAATCCGAACAGCGACGACGCGGCACCGGCCCGTTCCGGAAATGGCGTCATTGCTCCGGCGATGCCTTGCGGCAGCACCATGCCGAGACCGGCGAGATAAATCGCAACCGGGAGAACGAGCGACACGGGCGATGTCAGCCCGAACGCGACCGCCGCCACCATGGCAAGACCTCCGGCGGCGCAGGCACAACCGCCAAGTCCGAGGACACGGTCGAGCCCCAGTTTCACCACGATGCGTGCCGCCAGAGCCGAGCCGGCCATGTAACCGACCGACCCGAGCGCAAAGGCAACGCCGAAATTAAACGGCGTGAGACCGTAGAGATTTTGCAGGACGAATGCCGAGCCGGAAATCCAGGCGAACAGGCCGGCATAGCTTGCAGAGGTGATACCGAGGTAGGCGAGATAGGCACGATGATGCGCAACCACGCGATAGGAGCGCGCCATCGACGCCAGCGAAACCGGTTCGGCCGCGCGCATGTTCAAGGTTTCCGGCAGAAGCACCCAGATCGTTCCCGCGCCGGCCAGGCCGGCGAGCACCAGCACCAGAAACGTTGCCCGCCAGCCAAACCCGGTTTGCACCAGGCCGCCGGCAATTGGCGCCAGAACCGGCGCCAGCGCCATCACCGAGGCGATCAGCGATAATTCCCGTCCGGCGCGGGCGCCCGAATAAATGTCGCGCACAATCGCCCGCGCCAGCACGATGCCGCCTGACCCGCCGAGTGCCTGAAACGCGCGGGCCACGATCAGCATCTCGATCGAGGTCGACAGCGCGCAAGCCAGGCTCGCGACGCAATAAAGCGCGATCGCGGCCAGCAACACCGGCTTGCGGCCGTGCCGATCGGACACCGGGCCGTAGAAAATCTGGCCAACCGCGAACCCGATCAGATAGGCGGAAATCGTGAGCTGCACCTGCGCCGTTGACGCATCGAGCTGCCGCGCGATGTCCGGCAGCGACGGCAGATACATATCCGTGGTGAGCGGACCGACCGCGCTCAAGCCCGCAAGCAGAGCCGTGAGCGCAAAAGTGCCGGGACGCAGCATGTGAAGGTCCTCGTCACGCCCCGGCCACAGCCGTCCAAAGGACGGCGTGCTTTCGCACGCCTATGTGTCGCCAACGCTACTGCGGGTCGAGGCCGTAGCGATGCAGATCGGCGCCATGCGCGTCGAGCCAGGCCTTGGCGCGACCCATCTGCGGGCAAATGCGCTCAACCAGCCGCCAGAACCGGCGCGAGTGATTCATCTCGATCAGGTGAGCAACCTCATGCGCGGCGAGATAGTCGAGCACAAAAGGCGGAGCAAGAATCAATCGCCAGGAATAGGACAGCACGCCAGTCGACGAGCATGAACCCCAGCGGCTCGTCTGGTCGCGCACCGACACGCGCCTGATTCCGACACCAAGCGTTTGCGCCGCCAGACGGCTCGCCGCCTCAAGGTCGCGCTTGGCCTCACGCTTGAGATAGTCGCGGACCCGGCGCGGCACATGGGCCTCTTCGCCCGCAACACAGAGCAGATGTTCACTCCCGTGCGTCTCGACCCAGACGGTGCCGCGCGCACCACGCCGATGCTCGATGCGGTGTTCGCGGCCGCGCAACGGCAGCATGGTACCGTGGGTAAAGGGAGCCGCGGCGGGGAAGCGCTTGAGCCGGGCCCTGATCCAGGCACCGTGTTTTTCTGCGAAATCTTTCGCCTGTTTCACGCTGCCGCGCGGCGGCATGGTGAGGACGATTTCGCGGCTTGCGGCGTGTATTCGAAGCGTATAGCGGCGCGCCTGCCGATGCCGGCGCACGTTCACGAGATAAATCTCGCCGTCGAAATGGACCGTGATCGCCGACGGCTCGCTGGTGCGGCGAAAAAGCAGGGCGCGCAGCGGTGCAGACATGGTCGTCCCCGAATCAGATCGGGAGGACAGTCTGCCAAAATAAGTGCGAAGGCGCGAGATCAACGCTGACCCACAACCTTCAACAGGGGAGCGCGCAGGTTACGCCCGCTGTTGCGCGACAGCACGAAATCGGCGATGCGCGGAGCGATCTCGGCCTGGAAGCGCGAACCGTTGAACGATCCATAGTGGCCGACATTGGGCTGCACATAGTGCACCTTGTGCTCATCCGGAATGTTGACGCACAAGGCATGCGCAGCTTCGGTTTGACCGACGCTCGAAATGTCGTCGTTCTCGCCTTCCACCGTCATGAGTGCAACGCGCCTGATCGCGCGTGGATCCACAAGGCGGCCACGATGCATCATCTCGCCCTTTGGCAGCGCATGGCGGATGAACACGGTATCCACGGTCTGCAGATAGAATTCGGCCGCGAGATCCATGACCGCGAGATATTCATCGTAGAACTCACGGTGTTTCTGCGCTGAATCGCCGTCACCCTTGACCAGATGCAGAAACAAATTGTGGTGGGCCTCGATGTGCCGATCGAGATTCATGCTCATGAAGCCGTGAAGCTGCAGGAAACCCGGATAGACGTCGCGCATTATGCCGGGATGCGGGAACGGCACTTTTGAGATGACGTGAGTGCGGAACCAGTTGATCCCGCGTCGCTTCGCCAGATTGTTGACCTCATTGGGATTGACGCGCGTATCGATCGGCCCGCCGATTAGCACCATCGAGCGCGGCACGTCAGGATCGTTGTCGGCCTCCATGAGCGAGACGGCAGCGAGCACGGGCACTGAGGGTTGGCACACTGCGATGACGTGCACGTCACCGCCAAGCCGATGCAATATCGAAATGATATAATCGATGTAGTCATCGAGATCGAAACGCCCTTCGGACAGGGGCACCATGCGCGCGTCGACCCACTCGGTGAAGTAGACGTCGTGATTTGGAAGGAACGTCTCCACCGTCCCGCGCAGCAATGTCGGGTAATGTCCCGACATCGGCGCCACAATCAACAATTTCGGCTGAGGACGCCGTGGCGGACGTTCGAAGGTGCGTTCGAAATGCAAGAGCCGGCAGAACGGACGTTGCCACACGGTCTTGATGTTCACAGGAATTTTTTCGGCGCCGACGGTGGTCGAATTGATGCCCCATTCCGGCCGCCGATAGCGCCGGGTCGAGCGCTCGAATAACTCCGCCGTCGCCGCCACCGACTTGCCGTAGGCGGTATGGGAAAGCGGATTGGCCGGGTTTTTGAAGAACAATCGCGTTGCGTCGGCGAAGGCGCGCGCGGGATTGAGCGCGGCGTGGCCCATTTCGTAAAACCAGTACATCGGCGTGGCAAACAACACGCCGTTGTCGTCGGAGAGCGTTGCTGCTCCGCCGAATTCACCAATTGCCATGGAATCAGTCCCCAGCCCTCGCTGCAGTGCGGGAGCCTGTCGTTTTTCTGTCATAGCGTCAACATAGAGGTAAGTCGTTCCTGTCTGGTTTACAACGCAGCTGTGGCCCTTAAGCCACACCAAATACGCAGGTTTTTGACCTACTCGCCGGTCTGCAAAAGCGAGCCTTGGGCCCGCGCACTCTGCAGCAGCTTCATGAACGCCAATGATGCAGCTGCGAACATAACGATGTTCAACACAAAAGCCTGCGCCATCAGATCGGCACGGAACACATGGTCGATCACCAGTGCGCGCATGCCTTCAAATACGTAAGTCGGGGGCAGCGCCCACGAAATATACTGGAGCCACTCCGGCAAGACCGCGACCGGGTAGTAGACGCAGGTCAGCGGCAGAAACAGAAACATGATGGTCCAGGCCATGCTCTCGGCCCCGAGACCATTTCGCAACAACAGGCCCGCAATAAAAACCCCGACCGCCCAGCTCGTCAGGATGAGATTGGCGAAGAAAGCGGCGAGCGCCAGGCCGAGCGCCCACAGATTGAATCCGAAGAACACGATGGCAAGGAACGAGACCGGGATCATGCCGATCGCCAGCCGCACGATGCTCATGATCATGAGCGCGAGCAGGAATTCAGCCGGGCGCAGCGGCGACATCATGATGTTGCCGAGGTTGCGCGCATACATTTCTTCGAGAAACGAAATGGAAAAGCCGAGCTGGCCGCGAAACAGGATGTCCCACAGCAGCACCGAGCCGATGAAGACGCCGCCGGCGCGTGCGAAAAATCCTGCATTCTGCGAAATGTAGACCTGCAGAAAACCCCACATCAGCATTTGCACAGCCGGCCAATAGATCAGGTCGAGAACGCGCGGCCACGAGGAACGCAACAGATACCAGTAACGCCGCACCATGGCGGTGACACGATTGAATGAAAATTCCAGGCCGGTGTCGCTGACGTTCATTGAGCGGCCTCGCTCTGCCGCCGGCCGCGCGCAACATCGAGGAAAACATCTTCCAAAGTCTCGCGGCCATAGCGCGAGAGCAGATGTGCAGGCGTATCGTCGTCCTCGATGCGGCCTTTCTTCATGATGATGACGCGCTCGCACAGACGCTCGACCTCGCCCATATTGTGCGAGGCAAGCAGCACCGTCGCGCCCTGCGCCGCGCGATAGCGCTCGAGGCGTGAACGCACCCAATCCGCAGTGTCGGGGTCGAGCGAAGCGGTTGGCTCATCAAGCAAGAGCACTTCCGGCTTATTGAGCAGCGCCTTGGCGAGCGAAACCCGCGTCTTTTGTCCAGCGGACAGCTTGCCGGTCGGCCGGTCGAGAAAGTCGGTCAGGTCGAGCTCGGCGGCCAGACTGCCGATGCGTCCGTCAATGTCTTTTACCGCGTAAAGCTGCGCGAACACGGAGAGGTTCTGCCGCACCGTCAGGCGCATCGGCACGTCGACATAGGGACTCTCGAAGTTCATCCGGTGCAGCACGCGATAGCGTTCCCGCGGCATGTCGGCGCCGAGCACTGTCACGGTTCCCGCGGTGGGCGTGACCAGCCCCATGATCATCGCAATCGTGGTGGTTTTGCCTGCGCCGTTGCCGCCGAGCAGGCCCGTGATCGAACCCCGAGCCAGACGGAAGGAGATGCCATCAACTGCCGCCACGCCCTTGTAGCGCTTGACCAATTGGTCGATTGCGATGGCGGAGGTGGTTTGCGAATCCATGCCGCAAAAGATGTGACGCTCCGCCGCAGGAAGTGCAAGCCCCGCGATACGGAGGCAATTTGTGCGCACGCGGCACGGCGCTAGACTGCGTTATGCCTCTATTCGGCCTCAGCCCGCACCACCCGCGCCGCAATGTGCGCCTCGACACATTGGTGCGGCTGCGCTGGCTCGCGATCATCGGTCAGACCACCGCCGTGCTGGTGGTTTATTATGGACTCGATTTCGACCTGCCGATTTACGCCTGCCTTGCGGCAATCATCCTGGCGGCCTGGCTCAATGTGGCGCTGCGGCTGCGTTTCCACATGACGCAGCGCCTTGAGCCTGACCGCGCCGCCTGGCTGCTGGCCTTCGATGTTGCGGAGCTGGCCGTGCTCCTGTTTCTGACCGGCGGCTTGCAGAATCCGTTCGCCTTCATGTTCCTCGGACCGGTGCTGCTGTCGGCAACGGCGTTGCCGCCCCGATTCACCCTGCTGCTGGGCGGCTTTGCGGTGGTGTGCGCGACGATCCTGGTGTTTGTGCATTATCCGCTGCCGTGGGACAGCGATGACCCGTTGCAATTGCCGCCGATCTACATGATCGGCGTCTGGCTGTGCATTCTGCTCGCGATCGGTTTTATCGGCGCTTACGCGTGGCAGATCACCGAAGAGTCGCGCCAGCTCTCCGACGCACTCGCTGCGACCGAATTGGTCCTCGCGCGCGAGCAGCATCTTTCCCAGCTTGACGGGCTTGCCGCTGCCGCCGCACACGAGCTCGGCACGCCGCTCTCGACCATCTCGGTCATCGCCAAGGAGCTGGAGCGTGCGATTGCACCCAACGCGCCGCATGGCGACGACGTGCGGCTGTTGCGGGAACAGGCCAGACGATGTCGCGACATCCTGGCCAAGCTCACCGAATTGTCGGCGGGCGGCGAGCCATTCGACCGCATGGCATTGACAGCGTTGATTGAAGAAGTGGTGGCCCCGCATCGCAATTTCGGAGTGACCATCGACGTCAGCGTGCCGGGCGATCGCAGCGCGGAGCCGGTCGGCGCACGCAATCCAGCCATTCTCTACGGGCTGGGCAATCTGCTTGAAAATGCGGTCGATTTCGCGCGTGATCGCGTATCTGTTGACGCGCAATGGAGCGAGGACTCCGTTGGCGTCACGATCAGCGATGATGGGCCGGGATTTGCGCCGGAAATCCTTGCGCGAATTGGCGAGCCCTATGTCACGAGCCGCCGGCATCACCAGGGCGATACCGGCGAAGAACCGGCCGGTTTGGGGCTTGGCTTCTTCATTGCCAAGACCCTGCTCGAGCGCTCAGGCGCGAAGCTGTCCTTTGAAAATCGGCCCCAGCCGGAGCGTGGCGCCATCATCAGGCTGGGCTGGAGCCGCAGCGATTTTGAGCAATCATTAAATTTCGCAGCGGGTTGAGGCGCGCCGCCACAATCACTATTTGTTGCGTGCGACAGCTGGCCGCGGCAAGCTAGGATAGGCGACGGCGTAGGTGCAGGTGAAACGTGGACGCGACCACCGAGACCGCCAATCCGGCGGCAAAGGAAAAAATCTCCGGCGAACGATCTTTGTTGATCGTCGAGGACGACTCTTCATTTCTTCAGCGTCTCGCCAAGGCACTGGAGCAACGGGGCTTTTCAGTATCGACGGCGGAGTCGGTATCCGAAGGCTTACTGCAGGTTGAAA
>DASSIJ010000364.1:0-3512 GCA_035692045.1 Pseudolabrys sp.
ATCAGGCGCTGCTGGAATCCGAGATCTTCAAGCCCGCGCCGCTGCGCCAACGAGAGCGCCAGCGTTTGCTGGTAGTTGTTCCGCAATACCAGCCGCGCCACTTCATCTGTCATCTCGGCGAGCAGCGCATTGCGCGCATCGATCGTCAGCGTGCCGGCGCGGATAGGACCGCTGAGGCCGATCTTGATATTAACCTCGACGTCAGACGTGTTGACGCCGGCCGAATTATCAATCGCGTCGGTATTGAGCCTGACGCCGCGCTGCGCCGCTTCGATGCGGCCGCGCTGGGTCATGCCGAGATTGGCGCCTTCGCCTATCACTTTGCAATTGAGGTCGGTACCGGTGACACGAATCGCGTCGTTGGCGCGGTCGCCGGCGGCATCGTCGGTTTCGTTCGAGGCGCGGACGTAGGTACCGATGCCCCCGAAGAACAGAAGGTCGACTGGCGCCTTGAGGATGGCCTTCATCAACTCCTGCGGCGTCACGGATTCTCCGACACCAAACAGCTTGCGCGCCTCGGCGCTCAGCCGGATTTCCTTCGACGAACGCGGAAAGACGCCGCCCGCTCGGGAGATCAACGCCTTGTCGTAGTCCTGCCAGCTCGATCGCGGCAACGCGAACAATCGCTTGCGCTCGGCAAAACTCGCTTTCGGATCGGGATCGGGATCGATGAGAATATCGCGGTGGTCGAAAGCCGCCAGCAGCCTGATCGTGTCTTCACGCAACATGCCATTGCCGAATACGTCGCCCGACATGTCCCCGACGCCGACGACGTTGAATGGCGTCTTGCCGATGTCGACATCCATTTCGCGGAAATGCCGCTTCACCGCTTCCCAGGCACCGCGCGCGGTAATGCCCATGGCCTTGTGGTCGTAGCCGGCCGAGCCACCCGATGCGAAAGCGTCGCCAAGCCAATAGCCGTGCTCAACTGAAATCGCGTTAGCGATGTCGGAGAAGGTCGCAGTCCCCTTGTCCGCCGCGACCACAAGATAGGGGTCATCGCCCTCGTGGCGCACCACGCTCGCCGGCGCAATGATCGCGCCGTCAGGACCGATATTGTCGGTGATGTCGAGCAGCGTCGAAATAAAGAGTTTGTATGTCGCGACGCCTTCCGCTTGAACCGCATCGCGCGTCGCGCCCTTCGGCATCAGTTTCGGCACGAAGCCGCCTTTGGCTCCGACCGGCACGATAACGGCGTTCTTGACCTGCTGCGCTTTCACCAGCCCGAGAACCTCGGTGCGGAAATCCTGTGGCCGGTCAGACCAGCGGATGCCGCCACGCGCCACCTTGCCGAAGCGCATGTGCACGCCTTCCACGCGCGGCGAATAGACGAAAATTTCGTAGAGCGGTCGTGGCAGCGGCAGATCGGTCAATTTGCGGCTCTGGAACTTGACCGAGATCAGCGGCTTGAGCTGACCGTCCTTGTCGGTCTGAAAGAAGTTTGTACGGACCGCAGACTGCACAGCGTTGACGAAGCGCCGCAGGATGCGGTCCTCGTCGAGGCTCTCGACCTTCTGCAACTCCTCTTCGATGCGTGCGACGACCGCACCTTGCTTGTCCTCGCGGCCCGTATCCGCGCGCGGATCGAAGCGGGCATGAAACAATTCAACGACGTTGGCGGCAATGCCGGCATGTTTCACCAGCGTCGACCACATGTAGTCTTGCGAATAGGGCACGCGAATTTGCCGCAGAAACCGTGACAACGTCCGGATCAGCGCGATGTCGCGCCAGGCGAGCCCACCGTGCAGCGTGAGCGCGTTGTAGCCGTCATTCTCGGCGGCCACACGCATCACCATCAGGAAGGCCGTTTCCAGCCTTGCCTTTCCGCTATCGAGATCGATCGGGCCACCGCCAGCGCGTTCCAGCAGCATGTCGTGCAACCAGACCCCGGCGCCGTCCTGAGGCTCGACGTGATAAGTGCGCTCGTCCACGACGCGAAAGCCCATGTTTTCCAACACCGGCACGCGCTCGGAGAGCGGCAGCGGCCGGGCGAAGCTCCAGACCTTGAGGCCGACCGTTTGCTGCTCTTCCTCAAGCCGGTGATGGAAATCGACGCCGAGCGGGCGTTGCTCGGAGAGACCCTCGATGACGCGAATATCGCCCGCCGCGACCGTCGGGGCATAAGCCTCATGGAATCCCTCCGAGAAGGCGTCCCGGTAGCGATTGAGCAGCTCGCGTGCCTTGTCCGGCGGATTGACCAGCCCCAGCGCCTGGGTGAGCCCGTCGGTCCAGGTGCGGATCATGGCCGCGACGTCACGTTCGAGTTTCGCGTGGTCGACCGCAGGCGCCGCGCCGCCGGATCGCCCGATGATGAAATGCACGCGGACCAACGGTCCTTCATCCGGGAAGAACGGATAGAATGCCGAGACGCGTCCGATGAATGCGTTCGCGAGGTAAGCGCCGATCTTGGCGCGGATGCCGCTGTCGTATCGTTCACGCGGCACGAACACGAGCACCGACACAAAACGGTCGAAGCGGTCGTGCCTGGCCAGGATGCGCACGCGTGGCCGTTCATCAAGCTGCAGGATCGCGAGCGCAAAGCGATAGAGCGTCTCTTCGTCGATCTGGAACAGCTCGTCGCGTGGATAGTGCTCCAGCACATTCGCCAGCGCTTTGCCGGAGTGGCTGCCGGGATCGAAGCCGGCACGCTGTTCCACCGCGGCGATCTTGCGGCGAAGATAAGGAATGCTGTGGGCCGTACGCGTATAGGCCGTGGAGGTGAACAGCCCGATAATGCGATGCTCGCCGATGAGATTGCCGGACCCATCGAAACGCTTCACCCCGATATAGTCGAGATAAACGCGTCTGTGCACGCGGGCGTGGATATTGGCCTTGGCAATGATCAGCGGCCGCGGCTCCTTCAGAAACGCCATGATTTCCGGCGTGATTTCCAGAAGCTCCTGGCCGCGCTTGAGCACGCGCAGTTCGCGTGAGCGCATGATTCCGAGGGCGCTGGCAAAATCGGGTTCTAGCACCTGCCCGTCGAGCCGGTAGTTGCGCACACCGAGGAAGGTGAAATTGTCGGCGAGGAGCCACTGCAGGAACTGAATCGCTTCCGCAATCTCGTCAACCGGCAATGGCGGCGGGTTGCGCTTGAGCTCCGTCGCAATTGCCGTCACGCGATCGAGCATGGGGCGCCAGTCGTGCACTGCAAGCTGTACCTCGCCGAGCACGATATGCAGCGCGCGTACAAGCTCATCACACTGCGTGTCATCGGTAATCGGCACGAGATGAATATGGATAAAACTCTCGCCCTTTCCTTCGCCGGCATCGGGACTGCCAAGTGCGGCCAGCTTGTTGCCGATCCGCCTCACGCCGAGCACCGGATGTGCGACCAGCCATACATCGAGCCGACGATCCGCAATCTCGCCCATCACCGAATCGACAAGGAACGGCATATCGTCATTGACAATCTCGAGGACCGAGATCGTCTTGCGATTGCCGGAAGCGGAGAGCGGGACAGTCTCGCAACGGATTTTCGGCCTGCCCGGCTCGCGCTCGGCAATAAAATC
>DASSIJ010000365.1:0-21054 GCA_035692045.1 Pseudolabrys sp.
TGTGCCGCACGTTCTCTCAAGGTCGCGCCACATGTTGAGGCCCTTGGCCGGAAAGAGATTGAACGGCGATGTCGTCCAGCCTTGTTCCTTGAAAATCGGTCCAAGCATGAATGGCCGCCAGCGCACGGCGACGCCGGCGGCCTCAGCGAGCGGTGAAATGCGCATTGCCGCCGGGTAGGAATAGGTCGACGCGAATTCGAACCAGAAATCGAGTGTCGGCTTTGCCATGGTTGCAAATATAGCGGTCTGTGCGCGTTGCCGCCTTTCTATTTTCAGGGGTCTCGGCTAGACGAGGCGCGCATGAACCGCACCGGACTCATCATCGCGCTCGCCGTTGCCATTGTCACAGGTGCGGTCTTTGGGCTTTATCCCGACCTCGATTTACGCGTCGCGCGCCACTTCTATGCAGTCGAGGACGCGAGTCACAATATGTTTGCTTTCCGCATTTATCCGCCGGTGATGATGGCGCGAAACCTTGGTCTCTGGGTTGGTACGGTGCTGGTGATTCCGGCGGTGCTTGCGCTGCTCGTCAAGCTGATCCTGCCGCGACGCAAACTATTCATATCGGGGCGTGCCGTCGTTTTCCTGATCAGCACCATGATTTTGGCGCCCGGATTGCTGGTCAATGTGCTTCTCAAGGACCACTGGGGCCGTCCGCGGCCGATCGATGTGACGCAATTCGGTGGCAATGATCAGTTTGTTGCGTGGTGGGATCCACGCGGCAGTTGCCCGTCCAATTGTGCATTTGTGTCCGGCGACGCGTCTGGCGCATTCTGGACGATCGCGCCGGCAGCATTGGCGCCACCGCAGTGGCGCGCTCTGGCCTACGGCGCAGCGCTCGCGCTCGGGACCGGTATGGCGGCGATTCGTGTGATGGCCGGTGCCCATTTCCCGTCCGACGTCATCTTCGCGGGCGTGTTTACGTTTCTTGTTATCTGGGCCGTCTACGCCCTGATTTACCGGTGGCCGCGCACGCGTCTGTCGGATGATGACGTCGAGCGCGCGCTCGAGCGGGTGGCTCTGCCCGTTCACGATTTCCTTGCTCGATTGTTTGGTGGAAGCCGAAGAGCGAAATAGCGCTGCAACAGAAAAAGACTGCAGTTTGCAGGCGTGGTGTTAACCACGACGCACTTTGCGCCGCTTACCTTTAGCCCTATAGTCCGCCGCAAATTTTTTGAACGCGGCGGATATCCGATGCCCGACGGCAAGACGAAGAAGAACGTGAAGAAAGTTGTGCTTGCCTATTCCGGCGGGCTCGACACCTCGATCATCCTGAAGTGGTTGCAGACCACCTATGGATGTGAGGTCGTCACTTTTACTGCCGATCTCGGCCAGGGAGAGGAACTGGAGCCGGCGCGGCAAAAGGCGTTGTTACTTGGCATCAAAAAGGAAAACATTTTCGTCGAGGATTTGCGCGAGGAATTTGTCCGCGATTACGTTTTTCCGATGTTCCGGGCAAATGCGCTGTACGAGGGACAATATCTGCTCGGCACTTCAATCGCGCGGCCGTTGATCGCCAGGAAGCAGATCGAGATTGCGGATAAGGTGGGCGCCGATGCCGTGGCACATGGTGCTACCGGCAAGGGCAACGATCAGGTCCGGTTCGAACTGACATATTACGCGCTCAAACCCGATGTGACGGTGATTGCACCGTGGCGGGAGTGGGATCTGACCTCGCGAACCAGACTCATCGAATTTGCCGAAAAGCACCAGATTCCGATTGCCAAGGACAAGCGTGGCGACGCGCCGTTCTCGGTTGACGCCAATCTGTTGCACACCTCGTCCGAAGGCAAGGTACTCGAAGACCCGGGTCAGGACGTCCCGGAATATGTATTTTCGCGCACTGTCGATCCAGAAAAAGCTCCCGATAAGCCAACGACTATCACTGTCGATTTCGAACGCGGCGACGCCATTGCGGTCGACGGGAAAAAAATGACGCCGGCGGTGCTGCTCAAGCATCTTAACGATCTGGGTCGCGCAAACGGGATTGGCCGGCTCGATCTCGTCGAGAATCGTTTCGTCGGCATGAAGTCACGTGGCATGTATGAGACACCGGGTGGAACCATTTTGCTTGCGGCCCACCGCGGCATCGAATCGATCACGCTGGACCGCGGCGCTGCGCATCTCAAAGATGAGCTAATGCCGAAATATGCCGAGCTCGTCTACTATGGCTTCTGGTTCGCACCGGAGCGTGAAATGCTGCAGGTCGCAATCGACAAGAGCCAGGAATTTGTAACCGGTCGCGTGAAGCTCAAGCTCTATAAAGGCAACGTCACTGTCATCGGACGCGAGAGCAAATATTCACTCTACGATCAGGACCTGGTGACATTTGAGGAAGGTGCGGTGGCCTACGATCATCGCGACGCCGAGGGCTTTATCAAGCTCAATGCGTTGCGTCTGCGCACGCTTGGTCAACGGCGGCGCAAGCTGAAACTTGACTGAACAAGTCGCGATTGAGGAAACGTCGATGACCCGACGTGTGACGAACCCATGCATGCCTGCAGTCCTGGCTTCGGCCCTTGCTTTGGTGCTTGCTTTGGTCCTTGGCGCCTGTTCGTCGGACAAAAAGGAGCCGGAAGAAAATCCAAATGTTTTTCCGGCCGACTACAAGACTGAGATTCTGACCACAATGACGACCATGCTCGACGATCCTACCAACGTGCGCAACGCGTACATTAGCGACCCGATATTGCGGGCGGCAGGTAAAAACGAGCGCTATATTGTCTGTGTCCGGTCGGATTCACGCGACATCAGCAAGCAGTACGCCGGCAGCAAAGATCGCATCGCCGTTTTCTATGGCGGTCATCTCAACCAGCTCATCGACGCAACGAAGGAGCAGTGCGGAAACGCCGCCTATAAGCCGTTTCCGGAGCTCGAGCACCTCTGCCAGGCCAAAAAATGCGTTTAGGGATCGCCTGGCCTGTCAGTGAATATTCTCTGCCGGGACCATTGTTGGTTCCGTGTCGGCCTGGATGAATTTCAGTTCCGGCATCAATGGCAGATTCTGGCGCCGCTTGTCGGCGATTTCGGCAGCGACTTTCTGCATCTGGACGAAACGGACGGGCGTTACCGGGTGCGTCACAGCAATCCGAATGCTGTCGGGATTTTCCCTGGAAAGTGCCCGCCAGAACTCTTCCGTGCCCGCGAGATCGTAGCCCGCCCGCGCCGCATAGTACGCACCGACATAGTCGGCCTCACGCTCGAAATCGACGCTAAATGCCTGCTCTCCCACGCGCGCAAATTCTCTGATAAATGCGCCGCCGGTCGGTATTCCGCCGAGCATCATTCCGGCGTCGATCACTGCTCCGCCGGCCCAGCCGAGGAGTCCGTTCGCGCGCTGCTTTTCCAGATGACCAAGATTGGCATGTGCGAGCTCATGTCCGATGACGAGGGCAAGCTGCGCGTCGGTGCGCGCGATCCGCAGGATGCTCGAATGGACGACGATTCTGTCGCCGGTCGTGAAGGCGTCTGGTGATGAGTCGGATTTAAGTTCGATCGGGATCGCACATGCCTTTGCCGGGGTCACCGTGTGCATTGCATCGTTGCCGTCGCGACGAACCAGAATCTGGATTGGTTGCTCGCCATTCTTGCGCACAAATCTGCCAATCCACACGGCTGTATCGGCGCGTGGCACGGGTTCATTGTTGAACGTCAGAAGGTGGTCACCCGGCTTGATTCCCGCGGCGGCAGCCGGCGAGGTTTCCGCAACGGACAGGACAGTCGCCTGTGTCCAGCTCACTGAAATCGCGTCATGGGTGAAGGAGCGGTATCTGCGCGGCAGGCTCGATACCGTGCCCGCATCGAGACCGATCTGTGCCCAAACCCAATTCTTGCAGTCGTCGCGATTGGCCACACGAAGCCGATACGCGACACTATGAAGCCGGTCGAGTTGCGCGAAGTAATCGCGGATATGATCAGTCTGTTGCCTGCGGCGCTCCAGTTCCACGTCGTCAGGCGGCAGTGACGGCAATTTCGAGACCGGGCCGCAGGCCGTGCAAAGCAGACCTCCTGCGATCAAAAAACTCAAACGCGAACGCACGACGTCACCCCGGAAAGGGGCAAACCGTGCACCACTCAGAAATCCGATTCAAGTGAAAGTTGTGTTCCGAAAATAGACAACCTTCATCATCCGTTCAGTGGAGCAATCTTGCGTGCAGTGGTCGCGCGACGTCAAAGCTGCCGGTCGACCAGTGCCTTTTTCAGTACGGCGATTTCCTTCGCCGGGTTGAGGCCTTTTGGACAGGCCTTCGAACAATTCATGATCGAGTGGCAGCGGTAAAGCCGGAACGGGTCCTCGAGATTATCGAGGCGATCGCCCGTGGCTTCATCGCGGCTGTCCTGGACCCATCGGTTGGCTTGCAGCAATGCGGCCGGGCCCAGATAACGATCGGAATTCCACCAATAGCTCGGGCACGACGTCGAGCAACAGGCGCACAGAATGCATTCGTACATGCCGTCGAGCTTGGCGCGGTCGTGGTGGCTTTGCTTCCACTCCTTTTCCGGAGTCGGCGTGGTCGTCTTTAGCCACGGCTCAATCGATGCGTATTGCGCGTAGAAATTATTCAAATCCGGCACGAGATCTTTCACGACCGGTTGGTGCGGCAGCGGATAGATTCGCACCGGCGCCCGCGCATCGTCGATCGCCTTTGTGCAAGCCAGCGTGTTGGTGCCGTCGATATTCATGGCACAGGAACCGCAGACACCCTCGCGGCAAGAGCGGCGGAAGGTGAGTGTCGGATCGATGGTGTTTTTAATCCAGATCAGCGCATCGAGAACCATCGGTCCGCAATCATCGCGATCGACATAGTAGGTGTCGACGCTCGGATTCTGCCCGTCTTCCGGGTTCCAGCGGTAGATGCGGAATTCGCTCACATGCGTCGCATGCGAGGTGCGCGGCCACTTCTTGCCTTCGGTGATCTTGGAGTTTTTCGGCAGGGTGAATTCGACCATGGCAAGTTTCCGTCAGTAGACGCGGGCTTTCGGCTCGATATAAGCAACGTCGTTGGTCAGCGTGTAAGCGTGAACCGGGCGATAGTCGAGTTTCACGTGGCCCTTTTCATCCATCCAGGACAGCGTGTGCTTCATCCAGTTCTTGTCGTCGCGTTCGGGATAGTCCTCCCGCGCATGCGCGCCGCGGCTTTCGGTCCGATTTCTGGCCGAGTCCATGGTGACGACCGCCTGCGCAATCAGGTTGTCGAGTTCCAGCGTTTCGATCAGGTCGGAATTCCAGATAAGCGACCGGTCGGTGACATGAACGTCGGCCATGCCGCTGTAGATGTCATGAATTCGCCTGTGGCCCTGATCCAGCACCTCGCCGGTGCGGAACACGGCACAATCCTCTTGCATGACTTTCTGCATGTTGAGCCGTAACTTGGCGGTCGGCGTCCCGCCGGAGGCGTTGCGGAATTTGTCGAGCCTCGACAGCGAAATTTCGGCCGAATTTTTCGGCAGTTCAGGCTGCTTGTCTCCCGGCGTCAACAACTCGGCGCAGCGGTGTGCTGCGGCACGCCCAAAGACGACCAGGTCGATCAGCGAATTCGAACCGAGCCGGTTGGCGCCATGCACCGACACGCAGGCGGCTTCACCGAGCGCCATAAGGCCGGGAATTACAGTATCGTCGCCACCATTTTTCTTGGTCAGCGCTTCGCCGTGAAAATTCGTGGCGATGCCTCCCATATTGTAATGCACGGTTGGCAACACCGGTATCGGTTCGCGCGTGACGTCGACATTGGCAAAAATGCGCGCGGTTTCGCTGATACCCGGCAACCGCTCGTGCAACACTGCCGGATCAAGATGATCGAGATGCAGGAGCAGGTGATCCTTTTCCTTGCCAACACCGCGGCCTTCCCGGATTTCGACCGTCATGGCGCGGGAGACGACATCGCGTGATGCAAGATCCTTCGCCGATGGAGCATAACGCTCCATGAAACGCTCACCTTCGGAATTGACCAGATAACCGCCTTCGCCGCGCGAACCTTCGGTGATCAGGCATCCTGCCGGATAGATGCCGGTCGGATGAAATTGCACGAATTCCATATCCTGCAAGGGCAACCCGGCGCGCAGCACCATGGCATTGCCATCGCCGGTGCAGATGTGCGCCGAAGTGCATGAAAAATAGGTGCGCCCATATCCGCCGGTAGCGAGGATGGTCATGTTGGCGGAAAAACGATGGATTGACCCGTCGTCCATGTTGAGGGCCACGACGCCACGACAACGACCTTCCTCGTCCATGATCAGGTCGATCGCAAAATATTCGACGTAGAACTCGGCTGCATGGCGCAGTGCCTGGCCGTACATGGTGTGCAGCATGGCGTGGCCTGTGCGATCTGCCGCGGCGCACGTGCGTTGCGCAGTGCCCTTGCCGTAGTGGGTGGTCATGCCTCCGAACGGGCGCTGATAAATTTTCCCGTCCTCTTCGCGGCGCGAGAACGGCAAACCCCAGTGCTCGAGTTCATAAACAGCGGCGGGCGCATTGCGGCAGAGATATTCGATAGCGTCCTGGTCACCGAGCCAGTCCGCGCCCTTGACGGTGTCATACATGTGCCACCGCCAGTCATCCTCTCCCATGTTGCCCAGTGCGGCCGCGATCCCGCCTTGCGCGGCGACCGTGTGCGAGCGGGTGGGGAATACCTTGGTGATGCAGGCTGTCCGCAGGCCCGCCTCGCTGCATCCAACCACCGCGCGCAGGCCCGATCCGCCGGCACCGACAACGACGACATCGTAAGTGTGGTCCTCGATCGGATAGGCGCGGCCGTTAATCGAAGGAGCGCCGCTGGATTTTCCATTCGTTGCCATGACTAGACCCCGAACGACAGCTTGAGAATCGCGTAGATCGACGTCAGGCTGACGGCGAAAACGAAGAACGTGTTGGCCATCAGGCTCAACAGCTTCCACCTCTCATCATGGACGTAGTCGAGGATGATTTCCTGCATGCCGATCCACATGTGATAGGCCGTATTGATGATGAACAGCAGAACGGTAATCGCGACGATCGGTGAGCCCAGAATCTGCACGACTGCCGCGTGACTGCGTCCAAGCAGCGCGGTGATGATGAGCAGGAGCCCGATGGTCAGCGGAATACCGGCGACCGAGGTGATGCGCTGATGCCAGAACTGACCGGTGCCGGAACGGGCTGCACCAAGGCCGCGGACGCGGCGCATCGGCGTGCGCATGGGCTGACTCATCGTGGCCCTCCCATGACGAGATAGCCAACGACCCAAAGGATGAGCGTGAGCGTAATTGAGCCAATCAGCGTCGCCAGCGTCAGCAATTCGCGTTCGACCGGCTCGAAGCCGTGGATCGTGTCCCAGATCAAATGGCGGACACCGCCGAGCATGTGGTGAAGCAGGGCCCACGTGTAGCCGAACAGCACCAGTTGCCCTATCAGGCTGCCCATGAACCACTCGACGTTGGCATAGGCGTTCGGGCCACTCGCCGCCGCGACCAGCCACCAGGCGAGCAGCAACATTCCGAAATAGAGTGCGGCGCCCGTAATGCGATGCACAATCGACATCATCATCGTGAGCATCGGCTTGTAGATTTGCAGGTGAGGAGACAGCGGACGCACGCGCTGCATTCCTGTCGATGTTCCTGCCTCAGGCTCGGCCATCGTCAACTCCAGAAAAACCTGCCGTCGAATGATGAGGTCTCAATGTGAGGACGCGAGACGTATTGCATGTTGAGGGATCAGGCGGCCGCAAGAGACGCATGAGCAAAGTTTCCACTTGACCGGACGGCAAGGGTCGTTACTTCATGGTTTGCGAAGCTTGAACCCACGAACTGCCCATTGCAATATGCTTTATATGTAGCCTGCCTTCGTAGAATAAGAAGGAGGTCCCCCAATGCGGTTCGATTTTACCGACCTCAACCTGTTCCGGCACATCGTCGAGGCTGGGAGCATCACCCATGGGGCGGCACGCTCCAATTTGGCGCTGGCGGCTGCCTCGACCCGGATCCGGAAGATGGAACTGGCATTCGGGACCGCCCTTCTGGTGCGCGGGCGTGCGGGTGTCACACCGACCCCGGCCGGCCGCACCTTGTTGCAGCATGCGCGCGGAATCCTGGCGCAAACGGAGCGCCTGCAGGAGGATCTCACCCCTTACGCGCGAGGTCTCGCCGGGCAGGTGCGAGTCCTATCCAATACCAATGCGCTCACCGAGTTTCTGCCCGAAACGCTGAGCTCGTTCCTGATGGCCTATCCGGACATCAGCGTGGACCTCGAGGAGCGACTCAGTGACGAAATCGTAGGCCTGATTGCCGAAGGCAACGCCGATATCGGCATCGTTGCCGGTACAGTCGACTACGGCGGCTTGAATACGTTTCCGTTCCGAAGCGACCGGTTCGTGCTCGTGGTTGCAAAAAAACATCCGCTTGCGACCCGGTCGCACATCGGCTTTGCCGAAGTGCTTGACTACGACATGGTTGGCCTCGACCGCGCCAGCGCAATCCAGCGGTTCCTTGCCGACAAGGCGAATCGCATAGGCCGTCCTCTTCGTCTGCGTGTGCAGTTGCGCAGCTTCGATGCCATCTGCCGTCTGGTTGAATGCAACGTCGGTGTCGGCATTGTGCCTGAGACCACCGTGCAGCGTACGCAGCGCACGATGGCGATCAGTGCCGTTCAACTGACCGATTCCTGGGCGCTCCGCGAACTGACCATCTGTGTCCGCGACATCGAGGCATTGCCGCCATACGCGCGGCAACTGGTCGATCATCTCAGGGCAGGCGCCTGAATTCCGCGCGTTACGATGTGCTTCAGGTCGCAGTGCGTTGTTGCGTGCTTGACTTGCGCAAGAGCTCGATGAGTTGCTGGATCGACTCTGAAAGACTTAACACCTCTTTTTCGCGAAGCTCATCGATCTTCTGGTGCAGGAGTTCGATCTCCAGCTCAGCCTTGATGTTTATCTGATAGTCGTGTTCGGCCGCCTTGCGATCAATATCCTGCTGACGGTTCTGGCTCATCATGATGAACGGAGCGGCATAGGCAGCCTGGAACGAGAGTGCGAGATTGAGCAGGATGAATGGATAGGGATCCCACCGTTCGACATAGGCGGTGATGTTGAGAACGATCCAGACAAAAAGAATGATCGACTGGCAAATAATAAACATCCAGGAGCCCATCACGGCGGCGACGGCGTCTGCTATTCTTTGACCGGATGTGAGCTGGCGCACACTTCTGTACGCCTGCGATTTGCGAAGCCCCTGGCGCAGTAAACGAAGTTCAGCGAGCAGGCGTTCGTCGGACTCTGTTCCATGCACCGGGCCGGGTTCTTTTGGCATGTTTCCTCCTTTCGTTGCTCACTGCGGCATGAGTACCCAATAGTCGAGATCGAGGACCACTGCCGGGTCATAGTCGTCGCCGCTTTTGAGCGGGAAGTCCGTGCACGGACGATCCTTTGTGGCGACGGTACGCACACGTAGCGCGCCGATATCCTTGCGGCCCGGCAGCGCGGCGCTTTCAAGTATTTCCGACCATGCAAATACGGTGCACCCGGCAAACAGCGGTGCCACGTGGCGCCCACCATTGATTGCGGCCACCTGGAACGCATTGCCCAGACCGTTGAACGACAGGGTGCGCGCGAGCGAAATGACGTGGCCGCCGTAAATCAATCTGCGTCCGAAGCGACCTTTGCTCTCGGCGAACTGGTTGAAGTGAATTCGCGCAGTGTTCTGGTAGAGCCGTGTGGCAATCTGATGCTCGGCTTCCTCCACCGTGACGCCGTCGACATGATCGATTTTTTCACCGACCTTGTAGTCGCCGAACCGGTGCGAGCTTCCGGCCAGGACATTGTCGTAGGCCGTGCCATTGATTTTCGGGCAGGCGCCGCCGAGGCGCGCAGGCTCTACGCTCTTTGGAAGTTCGGGCACCTCTTCGCCCGGCGCCGGCGCCGTCTCATCGCGTTTGCGCACCATCACCCATCGTACATAGTCGAGCACCGCATCACCGGTTTCGTCGAAACCCCGCGAACGCACGGAGACAATGCCGGTCTTTTTGTTGGAGTTCTCTTTCAGCCCGATGATTTCGGAGACCGCATTCAGCGTGGAGCCTGGATAGACGGGCTTGAGAAACCGGCAATTGGCGTAGCCCAGATTGGCAACGGCATTAAGCGAGATGTCCGGCACGGTCTTGCCGAACACGATATGAAATACCAGCAAATCGTCGATGGGAGCTTTCGGGAAGCCGATGTTCTGCGCAAAAACGTCAGACGATTGCACCGCAAAGCGGCCGCCGAATAACCCCTGATACAGTGCGACATCGCCGACCGAGACAGTGCGCGGGGTGGCATGACGGATCTGTTGACCGAGGCGGAAGTCTTCAAAAAAGTTGCCTGGACTGGTTTTTGGGGCGGACGGCACGCTCACAAATTCACTCCTCCGTTCGGTCGAGTCCGGCCGGTCATTCTCACAAAACCGTGAGCCGAATGCCAGCTTGCGGCAACGGGAAACTGATGAGGAGGTGTCGGTAGGCCGTGATAGCTGGGAAACGCAACGTCAATCACGGAGGGATATCTGGTAAAAAAGAGCATACTGCTGACGGCGCTTGTCGCATCCGGACTGGCCATCGCACCACTGGCGCCGGCCGCCCTTGCGGACGATATGAAGAAGGACACCATGTCCAAGGACAGCATGTCGAAGGACGCCATGAGCAAGGACTCAATGTCCAAGGGCAAGATGTCGAAGGACCCAATGAAGAAAGACGATATGTCGAAGGACAGCACGTCCAAAGACGGCATGAAGAAGTAACCGGACGAAAATGGCCGGATTCGCGCATCCGTGGACCCGGTTTCGCCGTATATTCGCCGAGGGACTGATCGATAGGTCAGGAATGGCAGAGCCGCGATGACCGCTGAAACCATGACCCTGTCGGCCGACGCAACGATCCATCCCCGTTGGGTCCGCGTCTGCCATTGGATCAACGCGGTGGCGATCCTGGTGATGATTGGTTCCGGCTGGCAGATCTACAATGCGTCGCCGCTGTTCGGCTTCACATTTCCTGGAAGCGTGACCCTGGGCGGCTGGCTTGCGGGTGCGTTGCTCTGGCATTTCGCCGCCATGTGGGTGCTTGTTATCAATGGTGTCGTTTACGTGACGCTTGGCATTCTCACGGGTCGCTTCCGCCGCAAACTCCTCCCGATCCGGCCATCTGAAGTGATAGCCGACGTGAAGGCGGCGTTGACATTCAAGCTCGCCCATGACGATCTCTCGCACTACAACGCGGTGCAGAAGCTGCTTTATTCCGGCGTCATCCTGGCCGGCGTTGTGATCGTGTTGTCAGGTCTGTCGATCTGGAAGCCGGTACAATTTCAGGAACTGACCGCCTTGTTCGGCGGCTACGACACTGCCCGCTACGTGCACTTCTTTGCCATGGCGGCGATCGTCGGATTTCTCATCGTGCATGTGGCGCTGGCGCTGATCGTGCCCAGGAGCCTGCGCGCGATGGTCACCGGACGTTAGGAGAAACACCATGCGACAGCGCAGGATCATCCCCGGTGTCGACCCAAAGCTTCTGATCAAGGACGCGGCCAAACTGATGCCGGATGCCAGCCGGCGCGGCTTCCTGCGCGGCGCCGCCAGTCTCGGCGCGCTCACGTTTTTGACCGGATGCGACATCATTGATGGCGATTTCGCCGAAGGCGTGCTGCGCAAGGTCTCCGAGTTCAATGATGGGGTGCAGGCGGCGATCTTCAGCCGCACCAAGCTCGCTCCGACTTATCCCGAAAGCGCCATCACCAGGCCGTTCCCCTTCAATGGCTTCTACGACGAGGACGATGCGCCGGAGGTGAACGGTGAAACCTATAAGCTGGAAGTCGCCGGTCTGGTCGACAACAAGAAACCATGGACGCTCAAAGAGCTTTATGCGCTCCCGGAAGTCTCGCAAATCACGCGCCACATCTGTGTTGAAGGCTGGAGCGCGATCGGCTCCTGGCAGGGTACGCCGCTGTCGGAGTTCCTCCAGCGCGTCGGCGCAGATACCCGCGCGAAGTATGTCTGGTTCAAGTGCGCTGAAGGCTACACCAACACGATCGATATGCCGACCGCGCTTCACCCGCAGACGCAGATGACATTCAAATTCGCAAACCAGGTGCTGCCCCGGTCCTACGGCTTTCCAATGAAGATCCGGATTCCCACGAAACTGGGATTCAAGAATCCGAAATATGTGGTGGCCATGGAGGTCACCAACACGGACAAGGGCGGTTACTGGGAAGACAAGGGCTACAACTGGTTCAGCGGGTTGTAAGCCGCGTCCCGATTGGCATCTAGCTTTCCTGTCCAGAGCCTTTGCCGTTCCGCACGTCCGTGATCAGGCGTGCACCGCGCTGAAACGTAACGTAATCCCAGAACCAATTGAACGCCACGACGAAGCGGTTTCGGAGGCCTATCAGAAAATAGATGTGCGCCAGGCTCCAGAAAACCCAACCCAGAAAGCCTCTGAGTTCCAGCCGACCAAATTTCACGACCGCGGCTCGCCGGCCGATCGTCGCCAGGTCTCCGAGATGGACGTAGTGAAATGGCTTGGGCGTCCCGCGTCCTGCAATGCGCGCCGAAATGAGCTTTCCCACATACTTTCCCATTTGCTTTGCGGCGGGCGCGATGCCTGGCACCGGATGGCCTTTGGCATCGAAGACTGCAGCAGCATCGCCGACGACGAAAATCTCAGGATGATCCGGCACCGACAAGTCCGGCCTCACTTTGACGCGGCCGGCGCGATCGGCTTCGACGTTAAGCCAGCGCGCAACCGGCGACGCCATCACGCCGGCAGCCCAAATCACGGTACTGGCATCAATGCGGCCATCTTTGAGATCGACACCACGCGCATCGCATTTCGTTACGAGAGTGTCTGTTTTCGTCTCGACGCCTGCGCGCGTGAGAGTGTCGCGCGCATAATCTGAAAGGCTCTGCGGAAAAGCCGGCAGCAGCCGCGGTCCCGCTTCGATCAATACAATGCGGGCGGAGCGGGGGTCGATGCGGCGGAAGTCGGCGGCGAGCGTCTCTCGCGCAACATCCGCGATCGCGCCGGCCATCTCGACACCGGTCGCACCGCCGCCAACAATCACGAATGTCAGCAGGCGCCGCTGCTCGTCCTGATCTTTTATGACTTCTGCTTGTTCGAAAGCAATCAGAATGCTGCGGCGAATTCGGGTCGCATCCTCAATTCGCTTCAACCCCGGCGCATAGTCGGACCAATCGTCGTGGCCGAAATAGGAGTGCATCGCGCCAGTCGCGATCACCAAATAGTCATAGGGCACAACACCGAATTGCGTACGAAGACATTTCTTATCTGTATCGATAGCGTGCACGTTTTCCATCAGCACGGTCGCATTGCGCTGCGGGCGCAAGATATGACGGACCGGCCAGGCGATGTCCGCCGGCGACAGCGCTGCGGTAGCCACCTGATAGAGCAGGGGCTGAAAGCAATGATGATTCTGCCTGTCGATGACCGTCACCTCGGCCGCTGCGCGCTTCAGCGCCTTGGCGGCCTCCAGGCCACCAAAACCGGCACCGATGATGACGACCTTGGGATGGCCCGATGGCACGGTTCACCTCAGTTGGTGCATGGCTCAGTTTCAGCTGAAAGAGGGCAGGTTGCCAAGCCCGCTGCAAGGCTTTAGCAATCCGCGCAGCAATTCTCCGCGAGGTAAAGCGTATGGCGACCCATAACCTGCTTCTTCTTCCTGGTGACGGCATCGGCCCCGAAGTCATGGCCGAGGTGAAGCGCGTCATCGACTTCTTCAACAAAAAAGGTCCCGATAAGTTCAGCACGGAAGAAGCGCTGGTGGGCGGCTGCTGCTATGACGCGCACAAAGTGGCGATCACCGATGCCACCATGGAGAAGGCGAAGGCCGCGGACGCTATTATCTTTGGGGCGGTGGGCGGCCCAAAATGGGATAAGGTGGCGTACGAGGTACGGCCCGAAGCAGGCCTGCTGCGATTGCGCAAGGACCTGGCGTTGTTCGCCAACATTCGCCCGGCCATTGTCTATCCCGCGCTTGCCGATTCCTCCTCACTCAAGCGCGACGTGGTCGAAGGCCTCGATATTATTATTTTGCGCGAGCTGACCGGTGGCGTTTATTTTGGCGAGCCAAAGACGATCACCGATCTCGGCAATGGCCAGAAGCGCGCGATCGACACACAGATTTACGACACCTATGAGATCGAACGTATCGGTCGTGTCGCTTGCGAACTTGCGCGCAAGCGGCGCAACAAGGTCACCTCCATGGAAAAACGAAACGTCATGAAAACGGGCGTGTTGTGGAATGAGGTGATGACCCAGATGCATGCGCGTGAATTCAAGGACGTCCAGCTCGAACACATGCTGGCGGATGCGGGCGGCATGCAGCTGGTCCGGTGGCCCAAGCAATTCGACGTTATTGTCACCGACAATTTGTTCGGCGACGTCCTTTCGGATATCGCAGCAACTCTGACAGGTTCACTCGGCATGCTGCCGTCCGCCTCACTTGGCGAAGTCGACCCCAAGACGCGCAGGCGCAAGGCGCTTTATGAGCCGGTGCACGGCTCGGCACCGGACATCGCCGGAAAAGGTGTCGCCAATCCGATCGCGATGATCGCGTCGTTCGGAATGGCGTTGCGGTATTCGTTCAATCTTGGAAAGCAGGCTGACTGGATCGATCAGGCAATTTCCGCGACGCTCGCCAAGGGCCTGCGCACCGCCGATATCAAGTCGGAGGGCACCGAAGTCGTTTCAACGTCGGGAATGGGCTCGGCGATTTTGACCGAACTGGAAAAGCTCGCCGCCTGAATTTTCTGCTGAGGTCCAGCACGAAAGAGCACGACGCGCTGAGCGCCAAAACAAAACGCGGCCTCCCTGGCCGCGTTTTTATTCCAATCCTCGCGGTGCCTAATAAAACAGCCAGGGATTATTCTTACTCGGCAAAGTCCATGGCCCCGGAAGTGCCGACTGGGTATTCAGGAGGCCAGCGGACGTATTGTCGATCACGCCCCCAGCGCGCTGGTTTGGCAGTTGCGCGTAGAAGTGGTCACTTCGCTCGCCCGGAAAGCTCTCCGTGCCGGGATCAAGATAGGACCGCTTTTGAATGATGATGCGGGTGCGCGTCCGGCCATCCTCGTCGCGGCTGACGATAACTGTCCGATCGCGGTTATAAACCACGGTCTTCTTTTTCGTTTGGGCGGTCTGCGCGTCGACCGAGGTGGCCACCATGGCGCCGGCTCCGATCAAAGCAAATGCCGCGAGAATGACTTTCAATTTCATGGGGTCCTCGACTTTTGCCCTATATCCATAACAACGCACTGTAACCGGATTCTGTTTCACGCAACAGGGCCGATCCCGGGTAAATGCCGGTAAATTCGAAATAAAAGCCCCGCCAGTTGGGCGGAGCTTCTATGAGTGCCGTTCCGGCGACTTCAGCTTCCGTAGTTGCTCTTGAGATAGTCGGCGATGGCCTTGGCGTCGGCATCGTCGATCGGCGCCCCGTAGGCCTTGATCATTTTCGTGATCTCGGCGTCCCACAGTGCAGCGTTTGGGAAAGGAGAGTTCATCGGGATGTAGTCGAGGCTGTGACAGGCCTGGCAATTGGCCTCGACCTTATCGAGACCAGTCGCTTTTTTCAGCTGCACCGGCATCTCGTCGGCGGCTGCGGGCAGCGCGATCAGTGCGGCGACGGTAGCGATCAG
Organism: Pseudolabrys sp.; assembly: GCA_035692045.1. Taxonomy (GTDB): domain Bacteria; phylum Pseudomonadota; class Alphaproteobacteria; order Rhizobiales; family Xanthobacteraceae; genus Pseudolabrys. The sequence goes on from DASSIJ010000365.1 coordinate 15,649, forward strand.
GAACGCTCGCATGATCCCCTCCCTTATGCGTTGAGCGTGATGTTCTGCATCACGTTGTTGTGGTAGCCGGCCGGGTTGAAGATCAGCTCGGACGTCTGGCTCTGGCCCAGCTTGTTGATGGCATTGACCATCACCGTATTCTTGCCCTTCTTGGCCGCGAGGTCGAAGCTCCACGGCCGGAACGCGAAGCGGCCGAGATCCTGACCGAGTGTCGCCGTCGACCAGATCTTTCCGCCGTCTGTGGAGACCTGCACGGAACTGATGCCGTAACCGCCGTCCCAGGCCATGCCACTGACGACGACTTTGCCAGCATTCACCTTGGCGCCATCGCGATGGCTGGTGATCAGAGAATTCACCACCATTTCGGTGATCGGAGTAGTGGTCGCGTTTTCCTGGGTAATGAAGCGGTCCCTGAGCGGAAATTTGCCCAGTGGTATGCGATACGCCGGGGTCATCCAGAAGCCGCCTTGCGGCTTGGTCAGCGCGTTGATCGCAATGACGTGCTTCATCCAATAGGTGCCGGTCCAACCCGGCACGACGATTCGTGCAGGAAAACCGTTCCAGTGCGGCAACGGCTGCCCGTTCATCTCGTAGGCGATGATGGTCGAGTCCTCTATCGCCTTCCAGACGGGAATGCTTTTGATGAAGTCGGGTGTTTTGTCGACCGTCGGCCCATCCGCACCATTGAAGGAAATCTCAATCGCTTCCTTCTTGAGCCCGGCCTTGTCGAGGACATCCTTGAGGCGCGCACCTTTCCATCGCGCGCAGCCCATCGCACCGTAACCCCATTCGACGCCGACAACATGCGGCTTTGATAGACCGCGTCGATTCCCTGAGCACTGGTTGACCGCGATGACTTCGATCGCCGGCATCTTCTTCAGATCTTCGAAGCTGATCTCGACAGGATTATCGGAGCCATCGCCACCCACGGCGATCTTGTAGGTTTTGGCGTCCATGGTTGGAATGTCGGCCAGGTGATAGCGCACGAAGAACTCGTCGTTTGGCGTGATTGCTGTGCGGAACGTCTCAAGCGGCGATTCATAATTCGGCGGCCGGTACGAAAGCTTGATCAGCGGCTTCTTGCCCGGCAGCGCCTCCATGGTGGCGACAGTTCTGACGCCTTCAGGTACACCAGGGGTCAGGCTGGCGCCGGCGGCTTCCGCTTCGGAAAATTTTGGGCTTAGTCCGGACACGGCAAGCGCTGCGCCTGCGCCCGCCGTCCCAAGCAGGTGACGTCGTGTGAGCATCGTTCCTCTCCCCAGAGGTTAGCAGAAGCCAGCGGTCATCACCGCGGCCTCAGATATTCTTATTTGAATATGATCCGATGGATTTGCCGGATGGTCAATTGCGATCGCGACGCACGCGCACGAATTCGCTGCCGCCGCGAACGCAATCTCATCGAATGAGAATTTTAGTGGCGATGCCAATAGATGGCGTGCTTACCGGCCGATACGTCGTGGCTGTGGCCGAGTCGCCAGAGCTTTCCAGAGCAGATGATACTTTGGCGTTGCCGCAAGGATTGTATCACGCTGGCCGCAATAGCTTCGATTGAGTTCGACCTGCGCGAACAGCGCACCGACCTTCGGCTCGCTGCCGGCGGCCAGCAACGTCAATCGGTCGAGCGCACAAGCCAGCGTGCTCTGCTCGATGAATTCAGCGCCGCCCTGGCAGAACCAGCCTGACAACTGCAATCGTGGATCACTGTATGTGCGCACGAAGCCAAGACAACGGCGTGGCGTTCCCTTCGACGTGACGAAGGAAATGATCGTCAGCGGTCCGAACTTGCTCGCGAGAGGTTTGTCGGCGCGCTCCATCTCGACCGGTACAAGTGCCTCGGCGGCGGCCAGGATTTCGTCATTCGGATCAGCAAAGCGCCTGATTTCGCTTCCGGGCCGATAAATCTCGACCTGTAGAAAAGGCGACACGCCGTCCGGTTCGCCGAGCGTTAGAATGTCCTTGCGGCCGCCGCCTTCCGCGTGCCGCCGGATGGTGTAGCCTGACGGCACGTCAGCAGCTTCCGGGATCGACAGCGCAAATGCCCGGAACGGCCGCTCCACATCAACCCAGTCCGGCAGATGCACCGGCGTGATGACTCTCATCACTTTTGGCGATTGGAAAACATGTGCCGAGCCTATGGAAAGCAACGCGACAGCACCCAGATATGCGAGTAACCGCACAAATCTGGGTGGCAGTTCGTCACGCCATGAACGCAAGGCCGGATGCATGCGATTGTCGGCAGCGGTGTGCCGTTGTGTTGAAGGCTGTTCTCGCCTAGAAGCGCTGCAATCCGGTTGCCCCGTGCCAGCAGTCGGGTGGTAATTTATTCCGGAGCGTTAACAATGGGTTACAAGGTCGCAGTCGTAGGTGCCACAGGCAATGTCGGGCACGAGATGCTCAGCATTCTGGCCGAGCGTAACTTCCCTGCCGACGAAGTGGTCGCCATTGCATCGCGTCGGAGCCACGGCGTGGAGTGCTCGTTTGGCGACAAGACGCTCAAGGTAAAGGCGCTCGACCATTTCGACTTCTCTGACGTCGATATCTGTCTGATGTCCGCGGGTGGGGCGGTGTCAAAGGAGTGGTCACCAAAGATCGCTGCGCAGGGCGCGGTGGTTATCGACAATTCCTCCGCCTGGCGGATGGACCCGGACGTGCCGCTGATCGTTCCGGAGGTGAATGCCGATGCCGTTTCCGGCTTCACCAAGAAAAACATCATCGCCAATCCAAACTGTTCGACCGCGCAGCTCGTGGTCGCGCTCAAGCCGCTGCACGACAAGGCGAAGATCAAGCGTGTCGTGGTTGCGACCTATCAATCGGTATCGGGCGCGGGCAAGGAGGCGATGGACGAACTGTTCTCGCAGAGCAAGGCGGTGTTCACCCTCGATGAAGTCGAGGCGAAGAAGTTTTCCAAGCGGATTGCATTCAACGTCATCCCGCACATCGATGTTTTCATGGAAGACGGATACACCAAGGAAGAATGGAAGATGATGATGGAGACCAAGAAGATTCTTGATCCTCACATCAAACTTACCGCCACCTGCGTGCGCGTGCCGGTGTTCGTCGGCCACTCGGAGGCAGTCAATATCGAATTCGAGCAGCCGATCACGGCGGATGAGGCGCGCGAGATTCTGCGCAGCGCACCGGGGTGTCTCGTGATCGACAAGCACGAGCCGGGCGGCTACGTCACGCCTTACGAATGCGTCGGCGAGGACGCGACCTATATCAGCCGTATCCGCGAGGACGCGACGATCGAGAACGGATTGCAGTTATGGGTTGTGTCAGACAATTTGCGTAAAGGTGCCGCACTCAATGCGGTGCAGATCGCCGAATGCCTGATCAATCGCAAGCTGATTCAGGCGAAGCGTCGCGCGGCCTAGGCGCGCCCCTCAAACGACAGACTCAGTCGTTGCCGGATCGTTATGATGCCCGCGCAGGGCATTCTTGCGCGCGGATGTTTTGCGCCAGTTCCTGGAAATTCGCCAGCGCGGAATGGCGCTCGTTGTAAAAGCGGACGAGACGCTTTGCGGTTGCCGTCTGCAGTCGATCGAAACTGTGGCGGGCGGCTTCGATGGACTGGGGGGAATAACGAAATGCCTTGCGGCGCAAGATGCAGATTTGCTTTGCCGTGGGCCACGACAGGCCGGCAGCCTTCGCGAGGATAAGGGCGAAATCGCTTTCGGCCCGCGAGTCGTTCATGACGCTTTCGATGAGCTTGCTTGGCGCCTGACAGAGAGCCGAGAGTGCCGCGACCGTCTCCTCGAATTGTCCCTTGGCAGCGTACTCGCACACGACGGGATCAACCGGAGCCCCCGAACGCCGGACCATGTCGAATTGCGCAGCTGCTTCACGATAGTCGCGCTTTTGCCTGGGCTGTGCCGATGCGTCCTGCCCGGTGATGTCGGTCAGTACCTTATGCACTTCATATACAGCGTCGGGATTGCTGGCCGTAAGTTTTTCAAACACGACCTCGGAGGCTTTCGCGATGAGCGTGTTGAAATGCTCCTGCGGAATATCCTTGCGCATGGAGACGCAGATCGCGAGGACTTCGTCGTTAATTGATCTGTCGACCAGTTTGCCATAGGCGGCGTCGGAAAAACGCGCGCCTTCGTTTTGCGTCACCGAGAGAACGACATCGCGGTTGCCGTGCGTCACCAGCACATCGCTGATCTTTTCGCTCACAGTGGGACGCTTTGAGATTGCAAGCAGGCGATCCTGGCTGTTGTCGCTGGCGATTGCCAACAGGTCATCATCGGATAACCTGTTGGACAAACTCAGAATCGGCCCGGCGACCTCGATCGACTCGTCGCGAGCGAGCATACGCACCGTGTTCGGCGGCGCATTTTCTGCCGGGGCCAGGCGATGGGCGAGCTCGGCGCGTGCCTTGGTTTCGATTTTCTCGGCGATGCGGGAAATCACGCCGTCGAACAGATCGACATGCTCGTCGGAATATTTATCTGCGCCCGCGAGGAACAGATCGGTGACGCGGCGGAGGATTTCCGCCTGCTTCCCTGCCGATCCATTTGCGAAAGTGCCTTCAATCTCGGCGATTATCGATCGCTCTTGCGTCACGGTGTCAGACCATCCCCGGCAATGTGATAGCGGCTATCTGTAGCCGCCGGTCATTACTATCGCGTTAGGCCAAAACCGTGCATTCGCGGTAACCGTATTCGCGCACGGCGCCGCGATTTCGCAGGAGAATCCATCAAATCACGGTTAAGACGCCGTAAGCGGAGGCAAGGGACAGCAAGGGCCAGCAAGGGGCAGCAAGGCGCGGTCGTTCAAAAGCGAGGCTACGCGAACAGCCGGGCATAGTCGTCCGCTGCGACCTGTATGAATTTCCCCGTTGTCAGATCGCGCACCGATAGCCGTCCATTGGAGACGCCGAAGTAAGCGCCGTGAACGGCCACTTCGCTGCGTTCGATCAACTTTCGCAGCCGTGGAAACGTCATCAGGTTTTCGAGGCTGTTGACGACGTTTGCCTGCTCAAGTCGCGTCAGATAATCCGCAGGCGATAATGCATCGCGCGGCCCCACTTTGTCCGCCGCGGGTGCCATCAATTTCATCCAGTTGCCGATGAAATCGCCCGGTGACAACGGCTCCGCATCTTCCGCGTAGGCTTTGACACCTCCGCATTGAGCATGGCCGAGGACCACAATGTGTCTGATCTTGAGTACGCCGATCCCGAATTCCAGCGCGGCAGAAACGCCGTGGGCCTGTTGATCCGGCGCGTACGGCGGAACGATATTCGCCACGTTGCGCACAACGAATAGCTCGCCCGGCCGAGCATCGAAGATGACCTCCGGAGATACGCGGGAATCGCAGCAGCCGATCACCATGACCTGCGGCGACTGGCCACTCTTGGCAAGGTCGCGATAGCGATCCTGCTCATGGCGCAGCCGTCCAATGAGA
>DASSIJ010000366.1:0-6785 GCA_035692045.1 Pseudolabrys sp.
CGTTGCGGTCATCGCAGGAACGATTTTCTCCGCGATATCGGGATCGACGATAGCGACGACAGCGATGCTTGGTTCGTTAATGCTGCCAGTAATGCTATCGCGTGGCTACAATCCCGTTTTAGCAACCGGCCCGATCATGGCGATTGGCGCGGTCGATATGCTCATTCCGCCGTCAGCGCTCACCGTCTTGCTCGGCAGCCTTTCGGGAATTTCGATTTCCAAGCTGCTGATTGGCGGGGTCGTCCCGGGCCTGATTCTGAGTGTCGCTTTCGTCGGCTATATCGTCGTTCGGGTACTGACGCGACCCGACCTCGCTCCGGCAACCCCGATAGAGAGCAAGACAGGATGGGCACGTTACGAACTGCTTTTTCTTTACGTCCTGCCGCTCGGTTCTATTTTTGTTGTCGTAATCGGCGCGATGTCTGCGGGAATTGCAACACCAACGGAATCGGCGGCTTTGGGTGCACTTGCCACGATGGCACTGGCGGCCGGCTATCGCGCGCTCAATCTGGAAAACCTGACACGGGCCTTGCGCGGAACGGTCGCAATCTCCGGCATGATTCTCTTTATCATCCTCGGAGCGATCACCTTTTCGCAGATTCTGAGTTTTTCCGGCGCGACGCAAGGCATCGTCACGGCCATCCTCGGCCAGGGACTTTCGACTTTGGCCATTCTTGCCGGAATGATGATGCTGTTGATTTTTCTGGGAATTTTCGTGGACCAGGTGAGCATGATGCTGATCACGTTACCTGTATTCATGCCGGTCGTTCAGCGCCTTGAGATCGATCTGATCTGGTTTGGGGTGCTCTACTTGATCTGCATGCAACTCGGGCTGCTGCTGCCGCCTCACGGGCTTCTGTTGATGACAATGAAGGGCGTCGCTCCGCCACAGGTGACGATGGCACACATTTTTCAGGCGGTCGTGCCCTACATCGCGATGAGCATTGTGCTTCTGCTGATCATCATCGCATTTCCCGCGATCGCGACCTGGTTGCCAAATCTCCTGGGGTAAGAGGGCGGACTTGGTGGCTGGTATCGTGGTGCACCCGCATGTCGCGGGACTCCGCGTGCGAATTCCTCTAACCCGGGAAATCGGGCGCGGGCTGCTTGCGGGCTGGGTGCGGAAACCCGGGCAGGTCCTTGTCGCCGGCAGCGGGTAGCGCCATCATGTCGCTTGAACTTGATGACGGTGTACGCCCGAGCGGTACGGCTCGATCTGGCCGCGCGTATGACAAATATGGGGAGACGAAAGATGTTTACTTCGCGATTTGTGTGCGCGTTCGCGGCCGCTGGCGCGCTGGTCTCGGTTGCCCAGGCGCAAACAGGTCCTTCGCGGTGGGGGGCGGGCGATGAACTCGGGATGGCCAATACACTCGGCTCCGCCACCTGGCAGCGCTGCGCACAGTCCCTGGCAAACCCAAAGGCCAAATCGTATGAGGTTTCACATCCGCGCTCGAATACGATGCCGCAATCGCCTTTCGGCACACCGCTGCGCGACAAGTATCGGCCGACGGTCGGCATCCCCGGCACGGTCCATGCCTTCAACGGCGAGGAGACAGTGAGTGGGGAGGCCGGCGCCCAGGGCACCCAGATGGATGCCATCGGGCATTTTGCGGTGCTGCCTGAACCGTGGGACGGCAAGGGCGAATTCCCGGCCGACAAGGCCCGCTATTACGGCGGTTACAAACAATCCGACATCAAGCCCACGCCCGATTCGCCCTTGCAGAAGCTGGGGATCGAGAAAGTGCCGCCGATCGTCACCACCGCGGTGCTCCTCGATGCAAAGACATATCTGGGCAAAGGGACGGCAATGAAACCGGGCGAGGCTGTCACCGCCAGGGACATCGAGGGGATGCTCAAAGCTCAGGGGCTTCAGGATCGCGGCCTGCTGCCCGGCGATGTGCTCTACATCTACACCGGCTGGGGCGATAACTGGAAAGACCCCGACACCGAGAAATTCTACTACACAAAGGGTCCGGGGCTCGCTTACGACGCCGCCAAATACATCGAAGACAAGCAGATCGTGCTCATCGCGCTCGACAACCCGTTTACCGATCCCGTTGCCGACGGCTTCCTCCAGGGCAAGGCCGGGCCACCGGCCGGCACACCGCCGAACACCCCGTTTGCCATCCACCATCACGATCTGACACAGGCGGGCATATATCAGATCCAGAACGCCAATCTTGGCGCGCTCGCCCAGGACAAGGTTTGGGTGTCGTGCACGATGATCCTGCCGCTGCGCGCGCAGGGAAACTCCGGCTCGCCAGTCCGGCCGGTGGCCATCGGGGCGCCGGTGCAATAGCGAGGCACGACGAGCCTGAAGGGCGATATCGACGACTGTCCATGGCGCAGCGGCGTCAACGTCGGCCCGACCCCTGACGCATCGTGCGTCACGTCGGACGTTCGACCCGCGTGTCGATTTCGCTGCGGAGCGCTCCGAAATCGATTGGCTTGGTCAGAAGCGCCTCGGCGCCATTTTCCAGAGCCTTACGTTTTGTGTCTGCATCGCCGTACGCGGTGATCATGATGATCGGCACATCCGGCCGCATGGCCTTGGCTTTGGGCAGCAGCTCAAGGCCGCTCATTCCCGGCATGTTGATGTCAGACAGGATCAAAATGAGGGAAGCAGCGCTCGCGTCGCTGATACATTCGAGCGCCGCAGGAGCAGATTGCGCAAATTCCATCGTAAACCGCCCGGCGCGCAAATCCCGCCGGAATTGCTGCCGAAACAGCGTCTCGACGTCAGGTTCATCATCGACCACAAGAATGAGGAGATTCACGCTCATGCTCCGGTTTTGCCAAGGGAGGCTCCGCTGCGCGGCAGGATAATCTTGAATTCCGTGAACTGGCCGGGCTGGGTCTCGACTTCAATGGAACCACGATGTTGTTTCACGATGATGTCATGGCTGATCGATAGACCGAGCCCCGTACCCTCCCCGGCGGGCTTGGTCGTGAAAAACGGATTGAACATCCTTTCCTTGACGTCGGGCGGGATGCCAGTGCCGTTGTCACGAATCCTGATTTCGACTCTGTCACCAAGGTCCTTCGTCGCTGCGGCAAGAGTCGGCTCGTATTCGCCGCCATTCTGTTCCGCCTTGCGTTTCGCCGCGGCGTAGAAACCATTCGAGATAAGATTGAGAAGCACGCGCGTAATCTCTTGCGGGAAAAGGTCGACCTCACCGGCAGTCGGATCAAAGGACTTTTGCAGAGTGATGTTAAAGCCCTGCTTTTCGGCACGCGCACCATGGTAAGCCAGATTGAGGCTCTCCTCGACGATGGCATTGATATCCATCGGTCGATGCTCTCCGGAACCCTGACGCGAATGCAGCAGCATATTCTTGACGATGGAATCGGCACGCTTGCCATGCTGCACGACCTTGTCGAGATTGCCCTGAAGCATGTCCGCAATCTCGCTGATCTCAGCCTGAAGCTTGCTGTCAAGCTTGGCCGCAGCGAGTGCTTCGCGCAGTTCGTCAATCAGTTCGACTGAAACGGACGAAAAATTGTTGACAAAATTCAGTGGATTTTTGATCTCGTGCGCTATCCCGGCGGTGAGCTGCCCGAGCGAGGCGAGTTTTTCAGTCTGAACCAGGCGATCCTGGGCGGTACGCAGGTCGTCCAACGAACTTGCGAGCTCACGCGTGCGTGCCTCGACACTTTCGAAGAGCCTCGCGTTCTGTATTGCCAAAACCGATTGCGCGCCGAAAGTCTGAAGTAGCTCAATTGTACCCTTGGAAAATTCACCGGGCTGCCTGCGTCGTACGACAAGTGCGCCGACGACCTTGTCGGCGCTGAGAAGCGGCACAATGAGCAGAGCGCGAAAGCCGGCACGGACGATGATATCGATTGTACCTGATGGATCGCTCTGAATGTCGGGGACCTGTACCGGTGTACGCCGCAAGGCGGCCTGGCCCATTACCCCCTCGCCCATACGGATATGGCGTTCCCGAAGCGCGGCGGCAGTCGCCTCTTCCAGTCCGTAGGTTGCCCGTAAGCGGAATTCCTGGTCGGAATCGTCGACCTCATAGATAGCACCGGCCTCGGTGCTCGAGAGTTGGGTTGCCTTCGCCACGATCGTCGTCAAGACGGTTTCAAGATCCACCGTCGAATTGACAGCCTGGGTCACTTCGCCGAGCGCGCGCAACTCTCCGACCGATTGTGCGAGTTCTCCCGTTCGGGCTTGAAGCTCATGGAGCAGGCGGGTGTTTTCAATCGCAATGACGGCCTGCGCTGCAAAATTCGTGACCAATTCGACTTGCTTTTCGGTGAAGGGACGCACTTCCTGCCGGTAGATGGCAAAAATACCGACCAGCTCGTTCTCCTTGAGCATTGGTACGTTCAACAGTGTGCGGAAGCCACCAAGTTCAACGGCGGCGACAAAAACCGGCTCGCCCTCTACATATGCAGGCTCCGCCTTGACGTCGACAATATGAACGGTCTGCTTCGTCTCAGCGACACGACCAAAGGCAGTACGGGCGCTAGGTCGCTGCGGGCCTTGTTGCCAAAACTCCGCAAATGCCGGCGGCACGCCGAACATCGTCGCCGCCTGCAGGAGACCATCTTCGTAACGAAACAAGACTCCAAAACTGGCTTCGCAGATGCGAACCGCGTTGGCCAACATCGCCTCGAAGACCGGCTTCAGCTCGCCAGGCGAACTTGAAATGACTTTCAGGACTTCGGATGTGGCCGTCTGTTGCTCCAGCGCTTCAGTCAGCGCCTGCGTCCGCACCTCAACTTTCTGTTCCAGGCCGGTGTAGGACTCCTGCAAACGGCCGGCCATATCGTTGAACTGATCGGCAAGCGCTTCAAGCTCATCGCCGGTGTTGACCGAAATTCGTTGCGAGAGATCGCCGCCACCAATCCGGGCGGCCCCGGCCCGCAATGCCTGGATCGGCACAACCATTCTGCGTGCCAGGAATATTCCCGCGAGCGCCGCGAGACACAGAGCGGCGAACAGAACCAGCGCTGTTCGCTGCATTGAATAGATCAACGGCTGATAAGCCTCATCGACCGGCAGCTCCACAAATACCGTCCAGCCGAGTGGAGCGACCGGCGCAAAGGCGGTCAAAACGCTCCGACCCTGGATGTCAGTCGCAGCCTGAATATCCGCTGCCGGTTTGCCGGCCTGAGCAAGCTGTGTCGCCTGCACCTGGGCAAGACGCGTCATATCCGTATTGCGCAGGACCAGACTGATGTCCGGATGAGCGATCAGCCGCCCGCGTGCATCCACCACATAGGCCTGGCCGTGTTCGCCAACTTTGATCTTGGAGACGACGTCCCAGATGAGCTTGAGATTGACTTCCGCAATACTTACGCCGGCATCGCGCCGCGTTCCCGCAAGCGACAGGGTCATGTATGGCTCAGACTCGCGGCGGAAATAAACGGGGCCGTAGTAAACCTTGTTCTTCACCGCTTCGGCGAACTTCGGCTCCTTCGACAGATCGAGACCGCTGCCCACAACGTCCATGGCGAGTCGCGACACACGGAGTTGCTCCTTGCCACTCGCGTCCACCTGCGAAAGTTCGGTGATCGCCGGAACCTGACGCAACAGCCGCAGCGCATCGAAACGTCGTTGTTCGATGGTTTCGACCGACCAGAGCAGCTGCGTTGTCCAGCCGACCTGACTTTCGATTTCCTTGATGAACTGCCCGATCTTGGTTGCCGCAGACTCCGCCTGCTCACGCTGGATCTGGATCAATGCATCTTTGTGTTGCTGGTAGGAGACCCATATTTCAAAAAGTCCGTTGGTCACGAGCGCAACGCAAACCACGGCAACAAACAGCCCGGCATATTTCAGGAAGAGGCGGCTGCGGATTTTCCGCCGACTCGGCATGTCCGCCTGAGCCGTCGCGGCGCTATCCGTCATTCGATCACCTCGTCAGCGGCAAAGACCACAGAGTCTACCTGACGCGCCGCCGGTGCGGGCGGCGGCGCTGCCACACCACTGAGGACACTCAGAAATTCCCGCCGCCTCATAAATGCGCCCCTGGCTCGGGACGGCATCGTAGCCGGTTAAACCAGCATACTGGAAGGGGGCGGATGACCTCGTCGATCCTGAATATCGAGGCCTCCGGCAGGTCACCGGAGGCCTCGTCAGCTTGCTAAAGTTCTAAGAACCCGATCCGTTCAAATGCGCTCATCAGCCCGGGCATACAGAAAGGCCGCTGCAGGCCCCGAGGGTGAAATTTGCTTTTTCCTTGGCCGTGCCGGCCGCGATCTCAAGAGCCTCATCGGAAATCCCGCTGATGAGGAGCTCTTCTTCGTTCCGGTCGAGTCCGAAGGTCTTGTCGGTCATGGTCTCAATCCTTTCCTTGCATACAGGTTGCGTTTAATGGGCGGACGTCAGTTGGGTCCTTAGGCCTTCCAGAGCCATTTCAGAGCTTCCACCCGGGATTCTGTCTTGCCGAACGGGAGATGATAGTCGCCTTGAAGCGCGAGGTCATTCAAGCTGAAGGAGAGACGACGCCGTTCGGCGACACGTCCCGCGATAGCGACCCGGCTGGTCCAGTTCATGTACGTGTCGGACATGGGTCCCTCCAGTCTCGAATTCCATCTTTGACCATAGGGCCACGGCCCGGTGGACGGTGTGACGGGGGTCACATAACGGCCGATTCCCGTCGGCGCGGGGTTTAAAGGCTCACGCGCCCGTTAACCAATTGATTTCGCGGCAGGTCATTACGGGACGCGACAGCGCTACTCCATCGCAATTCGTACGCCAGTCGCTCCATTCAAAAGCCGTCTGAGGTGGAAGGACGCAAGTTGATCCTCCCGATGTTTCCCGACGT
>DASSIJ010000367.1:0-3929 GCA_035692045.1 Pseudolabrys sp.
CTGGTGGTGATCGGAGTCGGAGTGCGTCCACGCCTGGCGCTCGCCGAAAAGGCCGGGCTCTCGATCGACAAGGGCGTGATTGTCAACAAATACATGGAAACCAGCGCGCCCGGAATTTACGCCGCCGGCGATATCGCCCGCTGGCCGGATCCGACCTCCGGCGAACGCATCCGCGTCGAACATTGGGTGGTCGCCGAACGGCAGGGGCAAATCGCCGCCCTCAATATGATGGGTGTCCCTACTCCATTCAGATCGGCACCGTTCTTCTGGAGCCAGCATTACGACGTTCCGATCAACTATGTCGGTCACGCAGAGAAATGGGACTCGATCGATATCGAGGGCGATCCCATGAAGCGCGACTGCGTCGTCCGCTACAAACTGGGCGGCCGCGTCATGGCCGTCGCCTCGATCTATCGGGACAAAGACAGTCTTGAGGCGGGCCTGGAAATGGAACGGCAGGCCGGAAAAGCCAATGGCCCGCCCGGCTAATCAGCAATTTCGGCACTCCTGCCGACGGGTAGCGGCCTTTGCGCGGACGCGATAAAAGACCGGCAGGAGTGCAGCTATGGCAATCAAATTTGGCCGTCCGATCGAAAAACGCACCCGGTTCAGCCCGATGGAAACCGGACCGGCCGCGCACGAAAGGCTCGACATCCCCACGCGGATGCGCCGCAACCGCGGTAGCGAATGGGCGCGGCGGATGGTGCGGGAGCACGTGCTCAGCGCCGACGATCTGATCTGGCCGTTATTCGTGATGGATGGCGAAAAGACCCGCGTTCCGGTTCCGTCAATGCCGGGCGTTGAGCGGCTGTCGATCGACCATGCGGTCCGTGAGGCCGAGCGCGCTGCCCGTCTGGCCATTCCTTGCATCGCACTCTTCCCATACACCGATCCGAGCCTGCGCGATGAGACGGGAAGCGAAGCGCTTAACCCGGACAATCTCGTTTGCCGGGCCATCGGAGCAATCAAGCGGGAAGTGCCGGAGGTCGGCATCCTCTGTGATGTGGCGCTTGACCCCTTTACCAGCCATGGCCACGACGGGCTGCTGCGCGACGGCGTCATCCTCAACGACGAAACGGTCGCCGTATTGGTCAAGCAGGCCATTGTCCAGGCGGAAGCGGGCTGCGATATCATCGCGCCCTCCGACATGATGGATGGGCGCGTTGGCGCGATCCGCAAGGCGCTCGATGCCGCGCAATTCATCGACGTATCGATTATGTCGTATGCGGCAAAATACGCCTCCGCCTTCTACGGCCCGTTCCGCGATGCGGTCGGCTCCTCAAAAACCCTCACCGGCGACAAGCGGACCTATCAGATGGACCCCGGCAATTCTGATGAGGCGTTGCGCGAGGTCGCGCTCGACATCGAGGAAGGCGCCGACATGATCATGGTCAAACCCGGCCTGCCCTACCTCGATATCGTCCAGCGCGTGAAGGAGACATTCCGGATGCCGACCTTCGCCTATCAGGTGTCGGGCGAGTACGCGATGATCATGGCGGCCTCCCAGAACGGCTGGCTGGACGGCGAGCGTGCGATGATGGAAAGCCTTATTGCCTTCAAGCGCGCCGGCTGCGATGGCGTGCTCACATATTTCGCGCCGCGGGTGGCCGAGAAGCTCAAGGCAGGTTGACGCGAGAAGGGCACACATTCCCTCCCCGCCACCGGCCCGGTGGCAGATGTATTCAACAGGTTTAAGCGTCCATGGGTGAATTCGCCATCGGCCAAGGCGTGTCGCGTTTCGAGGATCCGCGGCTGGTCCGCGGAGGGGGCAAATACATCGACGATGTCGTTTATCCCGGCATGGCGCACGGTGTCGTGTTGCGGTCGCCTCATGGCCACGCCAAAATCATCTCGATCGATACCAGTGCCGCCAAGGCAGCGCCTGGTGTGCTGGCCGTGATCACCGCCGCCGATTGGAAAAACGCCGGCTTGGGTGAATTGCCGTCACATGGGGGCCTCAAGCGTCGCGACGGCTCGCCAATGTTCAAGCCCTCCTATCCGGTGCTGGCCGACGACCGCGTGCGCTGGGTCGGCGATCCGGTTGCATTTGTGGTCGCCGAGACGCAAGCCCAGGCGGCAGATGCCGCCGAATTGATCGCTGTCGACTACGAACCGCTGCCTGCGGTCGTCTCCACCGCCAAGGCAATTGAGCCCGATGCTGCGAAGGTCTGGGACAGTTGCGCGGACAACATCAGCTTCGTCGAACTGATTGGCGACAAGGGCGCTACCGACGCCGCGTTCGCCAAGGCCGCGCACATAGTGAAGCACCGCTTTGTCATTAACCGTGTGACCGCCGCCTCGATGGAGCCACGCGGCGCCGTCGGCGTCTATCTGCCGGCGGAAGACCGCTACATCATCCACACGCCAGTGCAGCGCGCGCATCCCTATCGCAGCGAACTGGCGAAACAGGTTCTCAAAGTCGCGGAGAGTAAAGTCCGGGTGATCTGCATCGATGTTGGCGGCAGTTTCGGCATGAAGACCCCGGTGTTCAATGAAGCACCGCTCACTTTGTTCGCATCGAAGCTGACAGGCCGCCCGGTCAAATGGATCAGCACGCGCACCGAAGCTTTTCTGAGCGACGCGCAAGCGCGCGACAATGTCACCGAGGCCGAACTTGCGCTCGACAAAGACGGTATCTTCCTGGGCCTGCGTGTAAAGACGATTGCCGCGATTGGCGCCTATCTGCAAAACAACATGCCGGCGTTTCTCCTCAACGCCGGGACGCTGGCCGGCACCTATCGTACGCCAGCGATCTTCGTCGACATCACCGCGGTTTTCACCAACACCAATCCGGTCCGGCCCTATCGCGGCAACGGCCGACCAGAGGCCGGCTACGTGATCGAGCGCATCATCGACATCGCCGCCGATGAGTTGAAGATCGATCCGATCGAACTCCGACGACGCAACTACATTTCGCCCCAGCAAATGCCCTTCAAGACCGGACTCACGTTCACGTACGACTGCGGCGAATTTGAAAAAAACATGGACATGGCGCTGGAGCTGCATGACAGCGCCGGTTTCAAGCAGCGGCGCGAGGAATCGCGCAGACGCGGCAAACTACGGGGTCTCGGTATTTCCAATACCATCGAACGCGCGGCAGCAGGGGGTACCGAAGGCGCCGAAGTGCGCTTTGACCGCAGCGGCAGCGTGACGTTGTTTTCAGGTTCGGTGACTGCGGGCCAGGGACACGAAACCGTGTTCAAGCAGCTGGTGTGTGACCGTCTCGGATTACATCCTGACGACGTGCGTTACGTGCAAGGCGATACCGACGAGGTCTTTTACGGCGAAGGCACAGGCGGCTCTCGGACGTCCACAATGTCCAGCGCGGCATTCCAGCTGGCGACCGATAAAGTGATAGAAAAGGCCAAGGTCATTGCCGCGCACGCACTCAAGATCGATGTCCCCGACGTGAATTTCGCTGAGGGCGTGTTTTCCTCGCCGAAGACCAATCGGACTATGACGATCAAGGACGTCGCGGTCGACTCCGCCAACCCGGCGAAAATTCCGGCGTCAATGGAGCCCGGGCTGTTCGCGACTGCCGTTTACAAGGCGCCGGTACAGAATTTTCCCAACGGCTGCCATATCTGCGAAGTGGAGATCGACAGGGAAACCGGAGTGGTCGACATCGTGCGTTACAGCGTGGTGGATGATGTAGGCACCGTTCTCAACCCCATGCTGCTGCATGGCCAGATCCACGGTGGTGTGGCGCAAGGCGCGGGCCAGGTGCTGATGGAAGACATCCACTTCGACGCGAGCGGCCAGCTCGTCACTGCCTCGTTCATGGACTACGCGATGCCGCACGCGCACAACCTCTGTCAAATGGAGGTCGAATCTAATCCGGTTCCAACCAAGACGAATCCGCTTGGCACCAAGGGCGCCGGCGAAGCGGGGAATGTCGGCGCGCTGCCGGCGGTCGCCAATGCGCTGGT
>DASSIJ010000368.1:0-2493 GCA_035692045.1 Pseudolabrys sp.
CCGACATCGGGACGATCTTCCACGAAAAGCTTCCCGACGGCTCGCTGCCGAAGAAGTCGCAAATGCGATTTGCACCCAATAGCGGTTATGCCTTTGCTGTCGGTGACGACACCTGGCATTCCGCCGATGCCGTACACAATCGGGTCAAGACGCGAGACTCGATCCTGCTCACCTATTTTGTCGATCAGGGGTTGCTCAAGATCTTGCGCAATCGCGGCAAGCGGCTCGGCAATTTCATTGGCAACGAAATTCGTTACCGCATTTGATGTTCGAAGATAGCGCGCATTTCTCCGCTATTGTGGAGTCCTGCGATGCTTTCGGGCGCGTTTGTTTTCCGTAGGGCTATATGCGGCGACCGGGTAGGGATTCTGATTGCACCAGCCCCGATTGCCTGCCAGCACGTTCGGCCGACACTCCTCAATTGATTGGTATTCGCAGTGCCACTGCATGTCACCGTCGCCAGCGGCGACGACCGCACACCAGGGAGCACCAAAATAGTCAGCCGCCGCCGGCTGTGGGCCGAAGGCCAGCCAGGCAGATGCGGTAGCAATGACGAGAAACAACCGGGTCATTTTCAACCTCCGTGGTCGATGCTGGTAATAACACCGGGCAACCCGGAGGCATTCACCCTGGCTTGCCGGGAGTATTTCCGCGTCTTTTTGGTCCTTTATTCGACCGAAATCGCGATGAAAAGGTTTGAAAATTTAAATGCGCTTTAACGGGCATGGTCCATTTTGACCGCCATGGTCACCCATCGGCGCCGCCGCACCATCCTGACTGTTCTGGGCCTTTATCTTTTTGCCGCGCTGTTCATTGGCTATTTCGGGGTCAATGCTTTCACCGGCAACCACGGTCTGCGTGCGCAGCAGGACCTCGAACAGCAGCTCGCGGCCATGAAGGACGAGTTGGGTCAGCTCAAGGCCGAACGCGGGCTTTGGGAACGGAGGGTATCGCTGCTGCGTGCCGACCGTATTGACCCGGACATGCTCGACGAACGCGCCCGTGCGCTCATCGGATATGTCGACCGGCGCGACCTGACCTTGTTGCTGCACCCCCGGTAGAGGCCGCCGCGTTATCCACCGGCCGGCTTGAAATTTTCGGCCAATTTCGGCGCGTTTTGCGCAATTCCGTATGATGGCGTCGTGCTTTCGCCGCCGGGCGATTTAAGCTATTGGGGTCTGGAAAGCCTACCGGCGCCCCGTCACAATTGCCGGACGCTTTCGCAGGGAGTGTGCATGGCGGTCGCCCAAAAAATTCAGAGCGCCGACGCCAAATCCGTGGCCGATTTCAGCAAGGAGCAGGAGCTTTCTGCCTATCGGACCATGCTGACCATCCGCCGTTTCGAGGAAAAGGCGGGGCAAATGTATGGCATGGGTCTGATTGGGGGCTTTTGCCATCTGTATATCGGCCAGGAAGCGGTGGTCGTTGGCATGCAGATGGTTCTCACCGAAGGCGACCAGGTCATCACTGGCTACCGCGACCACGGCCATATGATTGCAACAGGCATGGACCCGAAGGGCGTCATGGCCGAACTCACCGGCCGCGCGCATGGGTATTCCAGAGGCAAGGGCGGCTCCATGCACATGTTCAGCGTAGAGAAGGGCTTCTATGGCGGCCACGGCATTGTTGGCGCGCAGGTTCCGCTCGGGACGGGCCTGTCCTTTGCCAATCGTTACCGCGGAAACAAAAACCTCAGCGTTACCTATTTCGGCGACGGCGCTGCGAACCAGGGTCAGGTCTATGAGAGTTTCAACATGGCGGAACTCTGGAAGCTGCCGGTGATCTACGTCATCGAGAACAATCGTTACGCCATGGGCACCTCGATCACTCGCTCGTCCGCCGAAGTAAACCTGTCTCGCCGCGGGCTGTCGTTCAACATTCCCGGCGACCAGGTGGACGGCATGGACGTGCGCGCGGTGAAAGCCGCAGGCGACCGGGCAGCCGAGTGGTGCCGATCCGGTAAAGGCCCCTATATTCTCGAAATGCTCACTTATCGGTATCGCGGACACTCGATGTCGGACCCGGCCAAATACCGGACTCG
The DNA here is from genome assembly GCA_035692045.1 of Pseudolabrys sp. GTDB lineage: Bacteria > Pseudomonadota > Alphaproteobacteria > Rhizobiales > Xanthobacteraceae > Pseudolabrys. The sequence continues at coordinate 2,042 of DASSIJ010000368.1, forward strand.
CGAAGAAGTCGATGAAGTGCGCACCCACCACGATCCGATCGACATGGCGCGCCAACGCATCCTGGACAGAAAATTTGCCAACGAAGATGCGCTGAAGAGGATCGATGGCGAAGTCCGTGACCTGATCAACCAGGCGGCGGAGTTTGCCACGCATGATCCGGAGCCGGATGTGTCAGAACTTTATACCGACGTGTATCGCTGATCCTGTTGCCTGGAAAAAAATTGCGTCATGCCGACCGAAGTTCTCATGCCCGCGCTCTCGCCCACGATGGAAAAGGGCAATCTTGCGAAATGGCTCAAGAAAGAGGGCGACAAGATCAAATCAGGCGATGTGATCGCGGAGATCGAGACCGACAAGGCGACGATGGAAGTCGAAGCGGTCGACGAGGGTACCATCGCCAAGATCCTGGTGCCTGAAGGCACCCAGGATGTCCCGGTCAACGACATCATTG
>DASSIJ010000369.1:0-5091 GCA_035692045.1 Pseudolabrys sp.
TCAGCTTGAGATTGTCGACCGAGCCGCCTGTGACCTGCGCAGTCGCCTGCATGTTCGGAAAAGTCTTCGAGATCAGGTTCGCGAGCGCGCCGCCGATTGGATAGTAAACGCCGCCCGTGCCGCCGGTGCCGATCGCAATCGCCCGTTGCTGGGCGATGGCGCCGCCCAACGCCCGTGACACCGCCGTCACCGCTGCGAAGGCCAGTACGAATCCTCGTTTCATTGTTTTCCTCCCTACGTATTCTTGACGCACTTATGGAACCCGAGCTGGCGCGGGCTCCCGGCTAAACCATTGCCATAGCAACAAACCAGCGCCGAGCGCGAGACCAAAAGGCGCCGGATGGGGAATGTCCAGGCCGCTGATGCCTTCCATCATGGCCTCGAGCAAGCTTGGGAACACCAGCAGCAGCCCGGTCAGCAGGAACAGCCCGCGCTCGACCGGCGTCGTGTGCCGGATCGCCCAGTTTTGCGCTGCGACCGAGAGTGCGCCGAGCCCGGCACCGGTCACCGCCGTAATCCAGATGATGTCGTAGACCGAGCCGCCCTTGGGGATCTTGAGCAGCAGGCCGATGCCCAGCGGATCGAGCACGAACACAAACGGCACCAGGAATGCGGGCAGCGTGTACTTCCAGGCCTGCATTGTTGTCTTGTAAGGATCACCGCCGGTGATTGCTGCGGCCGCGAATGGCGAAAGCGCGGTGGGCGGGGAAACTTCCGACAGCACCGCATAGTAGAAAATGAACATATGCGCGGCGAAATCGGGCACGCCCAGTTTGATCAACGCGGGCGCTGCGATGACGGCGCATATGATGTAGGAGGCCGTCACCGGAACAGCGAGACCGATGATCCAGACGACGAGGGCCGTGTAAATCGCCGTCATCAGCAGGCTGCCACCGGCGAAGTCGATCACGATGGACGAGAATTTCAGCCCGAGGCCGGTCAGCGTAACGACGCCGACGATGATGCCCGCGGCGGCGCAGGTCGTCGCGGCGCTGAGCACGCCAATCGAGCCGTCGGCGAGAGCCGCGGTGAGCTTCTTGCTCGACGGCACCGCGCGTTGGCCCGCACCTGTGAGGCCGAGAATTGCCAGCACGCCGATCGTGATCAGGATCAGCAGCGGGAAATAGGTCTGCACGAACTGTGCCGGCGCCGAAGCCCCCGCGCCCGGGATGAGACCAACCACGGCGCTGACAGCCAGAATTGCGAGCAGTGGAAGCAGCAATTGTCGTGGCCCCAAGGCCGTCTCCGGCGCGAGCGCGCTCATCGTGAAGGCCAGCAAGGTGGAATAAAACACCGACAGCATCGGTGAATAGCCGATCACCATGAAGACGACGACGGCAACCAGCGAGACGAAATGGAATCCATAGCGTCGGGTCATCTGCCAGATCGTCATGTCCTGCTTGAACACGACCTCTTGCGCGCCGAAACGCATCGCGTCGAGCTCAACCATGAACAAGAGGGAGAGGTAGTAGAGACAGGTCGGAATCGTCGCCATCCAGATGACGTCGAGATAACCGATCTTCAGAAACTCTGCGATCAGGAAGGCGGCAGCGCCCAGCACCGGCGGCGAAATAATTGCGCCGAGTCCACCCGCCGCAAGCAGTCCCCCGGCGGCGTCCTGCTGAAAACCGGCTTTCTTCAGCATCGGCCACGCCACCGTGCCGATCATCACCGTGGTGGCGACGCCGGAACCGGACGGCCCACCGAGCAGGAACGAAGAAGCGACCACCGCGCGGCCAGCGCTCGATGGTTTGCCGCCCATCACCGCGAGCGAGAAGTCGATGAAGAACTTGCCTGCCCCGGAATGTTGGAGGATCGCGCCGTAGATCGTGAACATGATGATCAGCGTGGCTGATACGTCGACGGCAACGCCGAAAATTCCTTCGAGCGTGATGAACAGATGGCCGACCAGGCGCGCAATGTCGAAGCCGCGATGGGTCCATGGTGGCGGCAAATAAGGTCCGAACATCGCGTACGCAATGAACAGGATTGCCACGATCGGCATGATCGGCCCGGTGGTCCGGCGCGCCGCTTCAAGCACGAGCACAATGAAAATGCCGCCGAGAATGACATCCCAGCGATCGGGAACGGCGGCGCGATCGAGAAAATCGTCCCCGCCGGAGAGCGCGTAGATAATGATACCGATGCCGGCCAACGCCGGGATGACGTCGAACCACTGCACGTGGTTGCGGAAGCGCGCGGCGAGCGGGAACAGAAGGAAGCTCAGCAGCAGCACGAACGCGACATGGATGTAGCGCAGTTCTTGCGTCGGGACGATGTCGTAAGCTGCATAGAGATGGAACAGCGTCATCACGACGGCGATGCCGGTCACTGCAACGCCAACCCAGCCCGCGAGGCGATTGGCGGCACCTTCTTCCTGCTGGACGTATTCCTCGGCCTTGCGCAGCTGCTCTTCGGAAATGACCTGCGAGTCCACGCCCGCTTTTGCTTCTTCCGCCATTCGTCCCCTCGCCTGCTGGCGGTTTTGAGCCCGCCTTGCGAGCCAAGCTAGCATGCAGGGCAGTCAGAGGAATACCCGGGAAAACGACACCAACCGTGCTTTACGGACGCCCGAGCAGCATCGCCAGTGCGGCCGCGATGAACGGCAACGGCAGTGAGACCGTCGCCCGGAGCCAGACCATGCGCGGCGGCATCATCGGCACTTCCCAGATGATCAGTCGGTGAATTGCGTACAAAGCCCAGGCCGTCGAATACGCGATGACCTGAGGCGCGCCGGCACCACTTTTGAGCGCGGCGGCGCCAATCGAAAAGCCAACCACAGGACCACCCGGAGTCAGCGCTCCGCCGAGCGTCGCGATGACAATGCCGAGAAAACCGGATTCCGGTCCAAGCCAGGGCGCGATCCATTCATTTGGCAGCGCCTCGGCCACGAAGCCGGAACCGATGACGCCGATTCCGATGCGCGGCAGCAGCAGGATGAACTCCATCACGCCCGCGCGCGTGCCATCATTGAGCAGCACGCGCCCTCGCATTGCGGCGATGAATGCCAGGACACCGACCACCAGCCACAACAAGATGTTGATGGCGAGCGTCATTTGATGCCGCTGCGATATTCGAACCCGGCATGCACTGCAAGGCGCGCCAGCAGGCCGGCGATGATGGGAAGCGGCAGCGCCGCCAGGATACGCCAGATCACGAAATCGGCCCCAAAGAACGGCAACTCCCAGACCAGCGCTCGGGTGTATCCGATCAGCGTCCAGCTCACGATGAAAGCGACCACCGCGCCAGCGTCGGCACCCATGATCAAGAAGGCGCCCGCGACCGGATAAATGGTGATCGGCCCACCGGGCAGCAGGAAACCAAAAAAGGCGGCGATCAGCAGCCCCATAAATCCTGATTCGTGGCCGACCCATCGCGCCACCATTTCGCGCGGCAGCAGCAGCGTAACAAACGCACCGATCAGGCAGCCGGCCAGCACCTTGGGCAGCATCTCGCCGAACAGCGTTACATCGCCCAGCAGGATGGTGAAGAAGTGCTCACGCCCGTCGCGCGCATAGACAGTCGCAGCCGCGGCGAAGGCCAGCAGGGCGATGATTGCCGTCGACCAGTCGAAGGCGCGCCGTCGTCGTCGAGGTGGAGCTGATTCCGTCAAAGCACGCGGACAATATGCGACTGCAGGCGGATTGTCTGCCGACTCTCCCGTTGACCCTGCATTGCGCCATCGTTAATTTCGAAAGCGATGGGGATGGGGTCCCCCGAGAACCGCCCGCAAGGGGCTGATGACTCCTGCCGCGAAACAGGCGGTAGGAATCTGTCCGCCGCAGGGCGGTTTTTCTTTGCCCTGAGACATGAGGATTGGATCGATGGGCTATCTCATTGTGTTTATCGGCGGCGGTGTCGGTGCCGCTCTTCGCCACGGCTTCAACCTTGCCTTCGCGCGCCTGCTGGGCACGGCCTTTCCCTATGCGACCCTCTTCGAGAACGTCTCAGGGTCGATCGTGATGGGATGTCTTGTTGCCTATTTCGCATTCAAGAGCGGCATTCCGCAACATTGGCAGCTCTTTCTCACCACCGGCATCCTCGGCGGTTACACGACCTTCTCGACATTCTCGCTCGATGTGGCTTTGCTTTATGAGCGCGGCGAACTGGGGCTGGCCGCGCTCTATGTGTTGCTCTCGGTCGCGCTTTCGATTGGCGGACTGTTCGCCGGTATCGCCCTCGTGCGCAATTTTGCCTGAGCGTCACTCCATCGGCCGCATGCCGAGCTTGTCGAGCAGTGCCATGTCGCGATCGCGGCCGGGGTTTGGCGTCGTAAGAAGCTTCGGGCCGTAGAAGATCGAGTTGGCGCCGGCGAGGAAACACAAAGCCTGAGTCTCCTCGCTCATGTCTTCGCGGCCGGCGGAAAGCCGCACGACCGAAGCCGGCATGCAAATCCGCGCGACCGCAATGGTGCGCACGAAATCCAGCGGGTCGAGCGTTGCGGCCCCGGCGAGCGGTGTGCCTTCCACCCGCACCAGCATGTTGATCGGCACACTTTCCGGATGGACGGGCAGACTGGCAAGCGTGGCAATCATGCCGATGCGGTCCTCAAGCCCCTCGCCCATGCCGACGATGCCGCCGCAGCAGACATGCATGCCGGCTTCGCGCACATGCTCAAGCGTGTCGAGGCGGTCCTGATAAACGCGCGTCGTGATGATCTCACCGTAGTATTCCGGCGACGTATCGAGATTGTGATTGTAGTAGTCGAGGCCGCAGTCCTTCAGTCGCCGCGCCTGATCGCCGGTCAACATCCCGAGTGTGACGCAAGTCTCCATCCCAAGCGCCTTCACGCCCTCCACCATCTCGCAGACCTTGTCGAGATCGCGATCCTTGGGCGACCGCCAGGCCGCACCCATACAAAAGCGCGACGCGCCGCCGGCCTTGGCCGCACGCGCCTCTGCGAGCACGGCGTCCAGATCCATCAGCTTTTCAGCTTTCACGCCGGTATCGAACTTCGCCGATTGCGGGCAATACGCGCAGTCTTCCGGACAGCCGCCGGTTTTTATCGACAGCAAGGTGGAAATCTGCACCTCCGAAGAATCGAAGCTTTCGCGATGCACCTGGGCGGCACGGAACATCAGGTCCGGAAAT
>DASSIJ010000370.1:0-2215 GCA_035692045.1 Pseudolabrys sp.
CGCGGAGAAGTATCCATCATTCGATCGAACGGAACGTATCCGACTAAGGTCTTCCTTCTCCTCCAACAGGTTTGCAGCCACATGGACAATCTTTCAGGATACGCCAATCGTCCGCTTCCGTTCATGCTGCGCTATCTCCGCCAGCGTCTTGCATCGCATGTCGTCATCCTCGCATCAGTTGTTGCAGCGGTTGCCTGTTCGGTAGGCACGCAATATGGCGTGAAATATCTGGTCGATGGTTTGTCAGCCGGGCCGGCCCGCGCGGGCGGTGTATGGCTGGCATTCGTTTTGCTCCTGTCGCTGATAACAGCGGATAATTTTCTGTGGCGGATCGCCAGCTGGACGGCGAGTTTCACATTTGTGGGCGTGACCGGGGATTTGCGTCGCGACATCTTCCGCCACCTGACCGGGCATGCACCAGGCTATTTCTCCGACCGGCTGCCGGGAATGCTGACCAGCCGCATTACGGCCACATCCAATGCCGTCTTCACCGTTGAAAATATGTTCGTCTGGAACGTGCTGCCGCCATGCATCGCGACTGTCGCGGCAATTGCGTTGATCGGCACCGTGAGTCCGCTGATGGCGGGAGGATTGATCGTCGTCGCCGGTGCGATGGTATTTGCGATGTTTCATCTGGCTGCCGCCGGCAAGCCTTTGCACGACGATTTCGCCAACAAAGCCGCCGCCGTCGACGGCGAGATGGTCGATGTCATCAACAACATGCCGCTGGTGCGGGCGTTTTGCGGCCTCAGCTTCGAGCGCAACCGATTTGACGCCACCGTCAACCGGGAATTGACGGCGCGAGGACGCAGCCTCCGTTATCTCGAAAAGCTACGAATCGCCCACGCCGCAATTACGGTTGCGCTGACGATCGGGTTGCTGGCCTGGGTTATCGTACTATGGCAGCGTGGCGCGGCCACCACTGGCGACGTCGTGCTGGTCTGTACGTTAGGACTTTCCATTTTGAGTGCCACGCGCGATCTCGCAGTGGCACTGGTCGATGTGACACAGCATGTCGCCCGGTTGACCGAAGCTATTGCCACCCTGTTGCTTCCACACGAACTGCGCGACCATCCGGAAGCCGAACCGCTGGTAAAGGCGGGGGCGGCGATCGTTTTCAACAAGGTGTCGTTCCGTTATCCCGGGGGCCTGCAGGTATTGGACAAGTTCAGCCTCCGCCTCAATGCAGGCCAAAGGGTTGGGCTGGTAGGACAGTCCGGCGGCGGGAAATCCACCCTGTTCGTACTGCTGCAGAGATTTTACGACGTGAATCAGGGCCACATCTCCATCGATGGCCAGAGCATCTCCCGGGTCACCCAAGAGAGCCTTCGCAAGGCGATTTCGGTGGTGCCGCAGGACATCTCGCTGTTCCATCGATCGATCATGGAAAATATCCGGTACGGACGGCCAACTTCGACTGACGACGAGGTGCTGCGCGCAGCGATCGCGGCGCGTTGCGACTTCGTGGAGACATTGCCGCAGGGGCTTGCGACCATGGTCGGGGATCGCGGCGTCAAGTTTTCCGGCGGCCAGCGGCAGCGCATTGCCATTGCGCGCGCGTTCTTGAAAGATGCGCCGATCCTGCTACTGGATGAAGCGACCGCCGCGCTCGACAGCGAATCCGAGGAGGCCATCCGCGAAGCGCTTGCGCGCCTGATGCGCGGGCGTACAGTAATCGCAATCGCGCATCGTCTTGCGACGCTGCGCAATTTCGACCGCGTTGTTATGTTGCAAGCTGGCCGGATCATCGAAGACGGTCCGCCCGACCGTCTCATGCAAGGCAGGGGCCCGGATAGCGAACTGGTGGCGCGGGAGATGAGCCGCCTTGCGACGCATGCGGCTTGAGGCGTGTTAGGGATCGTTCTGTTGCGTACCGTCGCGCGGAATGCGCAGCAAGCAACCGGCCAAGGTCACCCAATGGCAATCGAAGCTATGACTCAAACGACGATTCGTCAGGCCGAAGGGGTCCTGGAATCGCCGTTCTCAGTTATCTCACCAAAATGATCCGAAACTGGCGTGGGCCACCCCTCTTGATACATGGTCCGTTGCTTTGGTCTTCAGTCGATGTGGACATGCGAGCGTTCCGATATTCGGCCGCGCGGCGGTGCGGCGTGGAAGCGGTCATGATCCACGGCGACGCGCATCCTAGCAGCCGGTAAACCGAGGGTCTCGCTTCTCGTGCAGCTCTTTCAAATAGGCCAAACCGTACACCGCC
>DASSIJ010000371.1:0-4322 GCA_035692045.1 Pseudolabrys sp.
CTGGCGGATCACCATCGGCTGCGTCCTGGTCCTGGCCGGCGTTTCGCTGGCGGCCGCGGGAAGACGAACGCTGACGCGCCTCGGCACCAATGTCAGCCCGCTGCGTCCCACAACCGCCCTTGCAACGAATGGCGTCTATAAATGGACGCGTAACCCCCTCTATACCGGCGGCGCGGCGGTCATGATCGGTATCGCCTTCATATTTGCGCTCGATTGGTTGGTACTCCTCATGGCACCGGCTCTGCTGATCCTGCATTTCGGCGTCGTGCACCGCGAGGAGCACTATCTCGAGCAAAAATTCGGCGACAGCTATCGAGAATACAAAGCCAGCGTTCCGCGTTACGGCTTCGGGATTTGATCGATGGCGCCCCGATTCATCGCAAGACAGCTTTCGCGCCCGAGCGGATTCATGGGAGCCGTGATCCGGCTCATGATGAATCGTCACAACGCACGGATGAATGCCTACGCCGTACGCCAGCTCAAGCTTGAGCCTTCAGATCGCGTGCTCGAAATCGGCTTCGGCGGCGGCGTCGCGCTGCCATCCATGATGGTTGCTGCGGCATTCATTGCCGGTGTCGATCGCTCGGACGATGTCATCGGCTGGGCGAAGCGTCGCTTCTCCAGACAGATAACGATGGGTCGAGCGGATTTTCGACAGGGCGACGTCGAATCGCTCCCGTTCAATACGGCGGCGTTCGACAAAGTCTGCACGGTCAACACGGTCTATTTCTGGTCCTCACTCGAGGCAGGCTTTGCCGAGATTCATCGTGTTCTCAAGCCACGAGGCCGCGTCGCTGTCGGTTTTCTCCCGAAAGAGCGGATGGATCCCATGGGGATGCCTGAGGACATCTTCACGACGCGCGCACCGCTTGAAGTTGTCGGCGCGCTCACAAAGGCGGGTTTCAGGGACACACTGATCGCGCGTCCAGAGCCGCACACGCCGTGGAACGTCATCGTCGCGACCCGATAAAGGCCGTGCGGCCTAGTCTTCGGGGCCGGCGTACTTTCCTGCCGTTTCGGGGAACAGGTTCTTGACGATCTTGAACTTGGATATGTCGACCGTTGCATCCATGTGCATGAAGATCACCGCGTCGCGCAGCACTTTCTCAATGCCGAAGTCGAGCATGATGCCGTTGCCGCCGTGCAGTTCCACCGCATGTTGCGCCACCTTCATGATTTCCTCGGAGGCAAACATCTCGGCCATGTTGACGAGCACTTCGGCGTCCGGCGCATTGTCATCGACCGCTTGCGAGGCGCGACCGAGCAACGCCCGCACCGCCTCGATGCGCGTCGCCATGTCGGCGACTCGTAATGCGACCGCCTGATGCTTGATCAGGATTCGGCCACCCTGCACGTAATTCTGCACATAATCCGCGGTCGCCTCGAAAGCCCGGACACCGACACCGAGATTCTTGGCAGCCTGAATGATCTTTCCGGGACGGAAATAGACGCCGGCCGAACCAAGCGCACTGTTCTCCACCAGCAGATGATCGTCGGGCACGAACATGTCCTCGAACACCATCTCGCCATTGTTCATGAAGCGGCAGCCGAGCGTCTCATTGCAGCGCGCGACCGTGAAGCCTTTGGTTTCCCGTGGCACCAGGAACGATGATGTGCCCTGGAGCATGCCGACTTTCTGATTCGTATTGGCATAGACCACGTAGAGGCTGGCATCGTAGCCGTTGGAGATGAACTGCTTGCGGCCATTGATGACCCAGCCGCCATTGGTCTTGACCGCCTTGGTCTGCATCGCCGCTTCCGGCACGTTGTAGGGAAGCCAGCGGTCGGAGGCACCGCGCGGCTCAGTCAGGCAATGCGCCATCAGAAACTGCGGCTCGGCGACCAGGCGCTTGAACCATTTTTCCTGGAGATGCTTTGGTGCGAGCTGACGCAGCAGCACCGACACTTTCCAGTTCTGCACCATCTTGTCGGCGAGGCCTGAATCGCCGCGAGCAATCTCCTCCGCGACGAGTGCGAAAGTTTTGACCTCGGTGCCCTTCTCGAGTTCCACACCGCCGAACTCTTCCGGCACGCCGAGGGTGCGAATGCCTATTTTTTCAGCTTCTTCCAAAATGCGCGGTGGTAGTCGATCTTCCGGAACCATCGACCATTCGAGCTTCCAATTCTGCTTGATGAATGGCAGGACCACCTCATCGACAAAATCACGGCAACTTTGCCGCATCATCCGTTGTTCCTCGGACAGGCCCCGGTCTGCGGATGTACGGTCAAGCATCACAACGTCCTTCCTTGCACTAGTCGAAAAACGAGAGCTACGCTGCCTTCCTGTTCGACAGGAACTCGCCCATGCGGTTAAGCGCTTTCAAGATGTTTTCGGTCGAGTTGGCATAAGATAAACGCACGTAACCCTCGCCGAGGATACCGAAATCCGGCCCGCCAATGATGGCAACGCCGGCATCTTCCAGAAGCGATGATGCGAGAGCCTTGGCCTTCCATCCTGTACGTTTAACGTTGGGGAACGCGTAGAACGCGCCTTTGGGCGTGGCGCAGGAGACGCCGGGCAATTTGTTCAACCCCTCGACCACGACCTTCCGCCGCTTGTCGAATTCGGCAACCATCTTGCGCACTTCGTCCTGCGAACCCTTCAGCGCGGCAAGGCCGGCGTATTGCGCCGAAGCGTTGACACATGAATGAAGGTTCACCGCGAGCTTGCGCGCGTAGTCGTACAGTTTTCCCGGCCATACGGCATAGCCGAGCCGCCACCCCGTCATGGCATAGGTTTTCGACCAGCCGTTGAGCAGAATGAGCCGGTCGCGAATCGATGGATACGACAAAAGGCAGACATGGGTCTCACCGTCATAGACCATGTGGTCGTAGATCTCGTCTGACATGATCGCGACATCCGGCCATTTCTCCAGACCGGCGATAAGCTTGTCGACCTCGGCTTTCGGCGTAACGCCGCCGGTCGGATTGGCCGGTGAGTTGAGAATCAACAGCCGCGTGCGCGGGGTGATCAGATGCAATGTCTCCTCGGCCGAGAATGCGAAACCGTTCTCTTCGCGAACCGGCACAGGCACCGGCTTGGCACCGGTGAATTCGATCATCGAGCGGTAGATCGGAAATCCGGGATCGGGATACATGATCTCCGCCCCCGGTTCGCCGAACATCAGGATCGACATGAACATGGTCGGCTTGCCGCCAGGCATGATCATGACGTTGTCTGGCGAAACCTCGACCTTGAAGCGCTTGGCGAGATCTGCCGCGACAGCCTCGCGCAAGGGCGGAATCCCGTTCGCCGGTGTGTAACCATGATGGCCGTCGCGCAGTGCCTTCACGGCCGCTTCGACGATAAAATCGGGCGTCCGGAAGTCGGGTTGACCGATGCCGAGATTGATGATGTCGCGGCCCTGTGCGGCCAGCGCGTTGGCGCGAGCGAGCACGGCGAAGGCGTTTTCCTCACCGATTCGGTCAAAAGCCGCGATTGTACGAAGCATGACTGCAGACCTCCCGCGCGGGCGCCTTTCGCGGAACAGCCGCGGTGGCACCTCCCCTATGAGGTCTGCACTTCAGCCGATCAGGCGATAAAAATCAAACGCCTGCGGGACTTTCGTCAGGAGCGGCCGACAGTCAATTCTCGCCGCCAAAACGTCCGCTGATATCGCGCCAGAGCTGAAAGCGGATATTCGGGTCGGGATCATCACCAAGATACACGCCGCTGAAATAAAGCGGGCCAGCGGGGAACAGGTTGGTACCTCGGTGTTGCGGGTCGGCGTTATACGTTGTGGACGCGGCCGGGACCTTTTTATGTTTGCTCTTCTTGGCGGCATCGGCGGGCGCCGCGAACATGAAGGCCGCAGCCAAGGTGGCAGCGAAGACTTTAAATGGAAGCGACATGGCGATCACCTGACGATTGCATGGATAACCATTCGCTTAGCGAATGGCGGCAGCAGTGAAAAGTAAAAGGCTCGGCAACTCGATCACATCCCGGTGTCGGAATATCGCGCCGCTTCAGGTGTTTAAAGCTGCCAAATTGCGGCAGAAGGACAGGCCGCCATATTGCGATCATGACATTGCAATCATGACGCTATTGGAGGCATTGTCCGGCTTTCCACCCCATACACAGGCTAATCCATGAGTATTTCCGACAAACGCCGTGCATTCCGCGCGCTGCACCAGAGCGGCTGCTTTGCCATTCCCAACCCATGGAATGTCGGTAGCGCCCGCTATTTGCAGGGCCTTGGATTCAAGGCGCTGGCCACGACCAGCTCAGGATACGCCCATTCGATAGGTTATTCGGATGGCGACGTGACCCGCGATATGGTGCTCGCGCATTGTCGTGAAATCGCGCAAGCGACCGACATCCC
>DASSIJ010000372.1:0-11468 GCA_035692045.1 Pseudolabrys sp.
GAAATTTCGACAATGGAGCAAAAAAGGCTATGTCCATTTTAGCGTGATGCTGACAGTCCGTGTATGTGCTTCTTGCGGCGCTAGATCATTTGAGCCGGGAGCCGATCAGATTATGGATGAAGCCTTTCAACGGGAATACGAAAAGCTGCCGTAAACAACGGTAACAGCGGTGACGCCCGGTCACGGAACCTCTGCCGATTAAGCTAAGCCACCTTGCGCCTGCTTCAACATGTCCTTCATCGCGCGAACTGCGAGGCAATAGCCATTGGAGCCAAGTCCCGCGATCACAGCTGTCGCGATCTTTGAAACGTAGGATTGATGATAATATGCCTCGCGCCGATGAATGTTGGTAATGTGAAGTTCGATAATCGGGCCCGGAAACATTTTGAGGGCATCGAGGATTGCGAGTGAAGTAAAGGTATAGGCGGCTGGGTTGATAATAAGCCCGCTAGCTTGATCAATCGCTTCTTGAATCCAGTCGACGATTTGCGCTTCGCTATTTGATTGACGAAATTCGATTGGCTGGTCTTGGGCTTCGACCCTGCAACTGGCCTCGACATCCGCTAGGGTCGCCGTTCCGTAAATTTCAGGCTCGCGTTTCCCGAGACGATTTAAGTTTGGACCATTGAGAATAAAGATTGGTTTGCGCATCGAGTCTCCTATTCAGGATCCTTGCCAGTATTTTCCGCCGCTCGCGTCACTGCTGCGACAGAATTTCGCCAAGAAACTTCTTGGTCCGCTCATGCTTCGGATTTTTGAAGAACTCGGCCGGCGGGCCTTCCTCGACGATCGAGCCGTCCGCCATAAAGACCACGCGATCGGCAACCTGTCGGGCAAAACCCATTTCATGGGTGACGACGATCATGGTCATGCCATCAACGGCGAGCCCAATCATGGTATCGAGAACCTCCTTTACCATCTCCGGATCGAGCGACGAGGTTGGTTCATCGAACAGCATCACCTTTGGTTTCATGCAAAGCGCGCGTGCGATCGCAACGCGCTGCTGCTGACCGCCGGAGAGTTGGGCAGGATATTTATGGGCCTGGTCGAGCACCTGAACCCGCGCGAGCAGCCGTTCGGCCGTGGCCTCGGCCTCGGTTTTTGAAATGCCTCGCGCACGCAGAGGGGCAAGCGTACAATTCTGCATCACCGTCAAATGCGGAAATAAATTGAACTGCTGAAAGACCATCCCAACTTCGCGGCGGACGGCGTTGATCGTTTTGGCATCGTCATTGAGATGAATGCCATCCACCAGAATGCGGCCTTTCTCGTAACTCTCCAGATGGTTGATGCAACGGATCAGCGTCGACTTGCCTGAACCAGACGGTCCGCACAGGACTATTTTCTCGCCTGCATGGACCGTCAAGTTGATGTTAGTCAGGGCCCTGAACCCGCCGTACCACTTCTCAACGCCTTCCATCGCGATCATCGAAGTGCCCGCGATTGCGCTTGGTTGACTAGCGACGTTGAGGTCCATTGCCCTGACTCAACTTTTACCTAATGTGCTCTAGCTGGCGACGAAGGTGACGCCTTCGATGCTGTCCGGGAACTTATCCGGCGGGTCGAGCTTCATCCACTTATTGTAAATCTTCTTAAGCTCGCCATTCGCCTTGATCTTTTCGATGAAGGTGTTGATCGAGGCGTTGATTTCCTTCTCGCCAAGCCGCGTGCACGCGCCGTTGAAGATGCGTGTGAACTCGAGTTTGTTCTCGTAGACACCAGGCTGAGCCTGGTTGAGACGCTCAGCATAGAACATGTTGCCGCCGACAGCCGTCACCTGACCCGAAACCATGGCTTGAATCGCCGCAGCGTCGCCATCCAAGCGGAGGATGTTGGTGCCCGCAGGTGCATTTTTTGTGACCTGAATATCTTGCATACTGCCGCGCGGCACAGAAATGGACAGCTTGCCCATATCCTCGTTGGTCTTGACCACTGTGGTCTTGGGCGCGATCAGCATAATGATGTTCGCTACATAGGGTTTGCTGTACTGCACGGCCTTGGCGCGCTCCGCTGTCATCGCCATGGTTGCGAATAGTAAGTCGACGCGGCCCGCCGTCAGTGCCGGGATGCGGTTGGCCACTTCCAGCGGCACAAATTCAACCGTAACGCCAAGCTCTTTGGCGTACAGCTCGCTCATGTCGGCGTCGAACCCTTCTTGCTTGCCGCTCGAATTGACAAAGCCCCACGGCGGATTGTCGCCCTGAATGCCGACGATGATTTTTCCCCGCTTCTTGATTTCATCGGGCGTGATCGCGAACGCCGGCCGCATCCATATTGTCGGTGCGGCCAACGCGGCCGCGCCCGCCAACAAGACGTGACGGCGATTAAATCTAGGATAGTCCTTCATATGTTTCTCCCTATGTTACATTCAGACTGACGAGATTTCGTCGAATTCCTCATCGGGTGGTCGCAGCAAATTTGTGTTCCAACCGCGAGCCATAAAGCGACAACGGCCAACAAATCGCGAAATAAATGGCGCCTACGACGCCGTAGACGAGTAGAGGCTTGAAAATCTGGTTCGAGACCATGCTTCCAGCGCGGGCGAGTTCGGTGAAGCCGACGAAGGCTGCAAGCGACGTACCCTTGATGAGCTGAACAAGAAACCCGATGGTAGCGGGCAGCGAAATTCGGATCGCCTGTGGCAGGATGATGTCCTTCATGCGCGAGACGTAGCCAAGGCTGAGCGCCTTGGCGGCTTCGACTTGCCCGCGCGGCACGGCGTCGATCGAACCGCGCCAGATCTCTCCCAGATAGGCGCTGGCATGCAGAGTAAAGGCGATCGCCACGGCCTCCCACGCTTCCAGCCGCAGACCTGCCAGCGCCAAGGCGTAATAAACCACGAAAAGCTGCATCAGCAGCGGCGTGCCCTGGAACAAGGCGATGTAGCCCGCCGTCGAGCGTTCCAGAAGCCTGAACCCCGACGTGCGCGCGAGCGCAACCGCAAGTCCAGACACCGTACCGCCGACGAAGGCGACGGCCGCCAGCAGGAGCGTCCACTTCAAACCCTGCAGAAGAAAGAGAAACTCGCCTTTACCCATGACTGTTTCTCACTTCACCGGGTAAGTCAGATAACGAGATGATATGAAACTCAAAAAATTCATCATCAGCCACGACATCGCGAAGTAAAGCAGCGTCACAACGCCGTAGACCTCAAAGGCCCGGAACGTTTCGTTTTCAATTCTTTGCGCGACCGATGTCAGTTCGTAGGCCGCGACAGCCGACGCGATGCTCGTCGTCAGCGTCAACAAGATAAATTGACTCGCCAGCGATGGATAAATCGCTCGCAATGCCGGCTTTAAAACTATCAGCCGGAACACCTGAATCTTCGACAGGCCGAGCGCGAGCCCGGCATCGACCTGTCCCTTACTGATTGATTGCACGCCGCCGCGAATGATCTCTATGGCGTAGGCGCCGCCGTTGACGCCAAGCGCGATGATGGCCGTCGGTGTCGGATTAAGGCGCAGCCCGGCGAGCGGCAAGGCGAAGAAAATGAAATAGATTTGAACCAGGAAGGGCGTATTTCTGATCAGTTCAACGAAAACGATCACCAGCCAACGGAAAACCTTTAAGCGAGAGTCGCGCAGCACCACGCCGCCAATGCCGATCACGATTGCTACGGCCATTCCGGACAGCGCAAGTCCAAGCGTGCCAAGGCATCCCAACAACAGGTTGGGAAGTCCTTCAATCACGGGGCCAAAATCAAACTTGTAGCCCAAGGCATCCGCCTCCATGCCGCCGGCCGTCTAAGCGAAGCGGTTCGACTTAACTTCTTCCCGACTAGACACTCACTGCGACATCTCGAATAGTTCGCTGCGCAGCTTCATAAACGCGGCGTGCATGATCCTCCGCTATTCCCGTTGTCATGGGCACTTCGACCGAAATCACACATTCCTTCGGTATCGCGCCGAGCAACTCTGCCAATGGCAAAGTGCCCTTACCTGGGAGCTTCCGCCCACTTCGTGCTTCCGCAATCAAAGCATCATCGGAAATAGGACGTGCTCCGATCGTGTCGCAAAGCTGGAAGCTTCTGACGAACTGTTGCGGTACACCTTTGAGGTCTTTCGGCAAGCCACCACCGCGTGTGAAGTGGAGCGCGTCGACCAAAGTTCCGACATTTTTCGCGCCGGTGTCTTTCGCGAGTTGAACCGCTTGAGCGAAACTTGAAATCGTGCGCCACGGCATATTTTCGATGTCGATGCTCATCCCAAACGGCTGTGCAAGATCGGCAAGTTCGGCGATGTTTGAGCACAATCTCGCGCCGTCGACGTCGTCGCCACAGACGCTCAGGCGTTTAGCTCCAAGCTCAGCCGCCGTTTCAAAGACAGGTCTCAATCGCGCAGGTTGAAAAGTCGCGTCGACCACCACGAATTCAATGTCGTAGATCGAGAGGCCGGTGTCCGCGAGCCGTGCTCGCATTGCCTTCATCAGCGAACTTCTGGACGAAATTTCATAGAAAGGTGCGCCGGGAAAGGCCGGATAAAGTCGCAGCCCGACCTGGGAGTAGCCAACGCGAGCTGCCATCGCGACATAGTCGAGCGGCTCGACGCCAATAGTGGTGAAGTGGGCAATGCCGAGCCGTGGCAAAGGCATACGAGAGCTACCCACGCAATACTGTCCCCGGCAGTCGACGGAACGCCGACAGGCCGATCCTAGGGTAGCCATAAATTAGAAGTCAAATGAGACTTCGGATTTTATATGATGATATGGATAGTGTATGATCCGTCCGGTTTATGCTGGGGCGGGCTGCAAGTTTGCGCCGGTGAACACACATTCAGGGGTGAGAACTTTGTTGGACAGCATCACAGACAGCGACGCGGTCGGAGACGGCGGCTATCGCCGTATTCGCGCAGACATTATTTTCGGCCGGCTACGGCCGGATCAGAAACTGCGGTTGGAAGCTATGAAAGACGATTATGGCGTGAGCGTCAGTACACTTCGGGAAATTTTAAGCCGCCTGTCATCCGAGGGATTCGTGGTCGCAGAAGGACGACGCGGATTCGAGGTCGCCCCTGTTTCCGCCGCCAACCTCAAAGAACTGGCCGACCTCCGCATTCTTTTGGAATGTCATGCGATGCAGCAATCTTTTGTATCGGGTGATATGGAATGGGAAGGCCGTATCGTATCTGCCCATCATAAGTTGGCAGCCGTCGAGCAGCGGATGAATTCCGGCAAGTCGGAACTTGCTCTTTGGAAGCGGTATGACGGTGAATTCCATCAAGCATTGATTTCCAATTGTGGTTCCCGCGCGCTCATTGAGGCCCATCAGATGGTTTTCGATAAATATTTTCGCTACCCGATGATCTCTGCTGATCGGCGTGGCGCCGAACCCATAAAGCAACATCGACAATTGCTAGAATGCGCGCTCGCTCGCGACGCTAAAAAAGCGAAAGCCGTGCTCGTCGCGCACGTCAACAATTGTGTCGAGTATGCATTGGCGAGCGGAGCGCTCCTCTAGCCATACGGATCGATGTCCTGGCTGATGCGTCTCGCTCTAGCGCCATCCTCGCTCTGCTTTTTCAAAAAAGAGCCAGCCCGCAACATTTGCTCTTTTTGCGGTCTGGTCGACTTCCAGCAAATAGTTATGCAGCTCAGGACAAAGACTTCTTCGGCAACTCAGCTTGTCGCCGGAATAGCTCACTGTTGCAAAAAACCGCATTTCATATTTTTTCTGAGCCGGCGTTCCAACGTCACGAGCATCGAATGTCTCCAATGAGATTATTGAATAGGGCGTCAGAAAGGCCGAATTGAGCAATTGCTCTACCTTCGCCCGAAATTCATCTTGTGACGGTCCACAACTTTCATCTCCGGAGTTGCAGGCGGCTCGCCCGGGCGAAGAAAACGTCAATGTCGTGAAAATCAGGACTATTGCAGACAAAGCGGACAGCGATCGGCTTGTCACACAATATCTCTGCCTAGATGAAGCGGGGGATCGGCCCATTATGCGGTGTCATGCGGTTCGATAAATCAAATGTCACTTGGTCGACGTAGCACCAGCCCCATCCTTCAGGCGGGTCGTAGCCCTCAATAAGCGGGTGGCCGGTGGCGTGAAAGTGCTTCGTGGCGTGGCGATTGGGAGAATCATCACAGCATCCGACGTGGCCGCACGTGCGGCAGAGACGCAGATGAACCCAGACATCGTTGCTCTTCAGACATTCCTCGCAACCCAGCGCGCTGGGTATCACGTCGCGAATATCTTTTAGATGAGTACAATCATGCGCCACGTGTTTCCCCTTCACAAAAAGCCGGCGACCCGTTCACCTGCCAAGGATGCTGAATTATCCAAATCGACCCTCGAAATCGAAATTGGACCAGGGTCCAATGTGACGGCCGGCGTTGCCCAGATTGCTGGATGTCGGTTTTGAATAAGGCATGAGCGCAGACCTGTCTATTCCACATCCTCAATAACAAAGTTGATGGCGTGTATTCCGCGAGCATCCAAGGGGCAAACCGACACATGTTCAATGATTGCGGCTGCTGATACCTTGGATAAACGCCGAAGTGTAAAGGGCGCAAAGACCGGGGGAGGGACCATGAGAAGAATCGTTATTGCGATAACGCTGGCGGCATTTGCCGGCATCTCTTGTGTGCAGGCGCAGACCTATCCATCGCGCCAGATCACGCTCGTGGTGCCGTTCCCGCCGGGCGGATCGACCGACGTTGCCGCGCGCATCATGGCCGAACGCATGCGAGCGCCTCTGGGGCAGCCCGTCATCATCGAAAACATCGGCGGCGCCGGCGGCAGCATTGCAGTCGGGCGTGTCGCGCGTGCGGCGCCTGACGGCTACACCTTCGACATCGGCCAGTGGGACACCCATGTCGGCAGCATCATCTACAAGCTGGATTACGATCTGCAAAAGGATTTCGAGCCGATCGGCCTCGTATCGAACAATCCGCAGCTCATGGTCGCCAAGAAAGATCTTCCAGCCGACAATCTGAAGGATCTGGTCGCATGGATGAAGACCAATCCCGGCAAGATCAACTTCGTCAACCAGAACGCCGCGGCGAATGTGACCGGCGTTTTGTTCGAAAAACTCACCGGACAGAAGTTTCAGTACATTCCCTATCGCGGGGCCGGTCCGGCCATGACTGACCTGGTTTCCGGCCAGGTCGACCTGCTGGTGGTGCAGGGCGCGGTCGCGCTGCCGCAAATTCGCGGCGGGAAGATCAAGGCGATCGCGAACTTGTCGCCGCAGCGCTCGGCATCGATGCCGGACATTCCGACCTCGGATGAGGCCGGGGTGAAGGGTCTCTACATGTCAGGCTGGTTTGGTTTCTGGGCGCCGAAGGGAACACCGAAGGATATCATCGCCAAGCTCAATGCTGCGATGATAGAGGCGCTTGCCGATCCCGCCGTGAAGGCGCGCTTTACCGAACTGGGACTGGATGTCGCTCCGCGCGAACTGCAGACGCCGGAAGGCCTTGCCGCGTTCCAGAAGACCGAGATCGATAAGTGGTGGCCGATCATCAAGGACGCCGGCATCAGCGCGCAGTCGCAGTGAAACGCGTATCGAATGGTGCTGCGTGATGGACAGAGTGCGCGCCGGGAACGGCTGAGTTGGGGTCTTGCCTGACTGATGCGACCCGCGAGGGCCGCTCCCGACGTGCCATTCGTAAAGTTGCCGCTACGCTAGAGCCCGAACGTTTGCGCTAGTGGTCCTCGCGGCATTTCTGGCCCGGTGGCGCCATACAAACCTCCGTGACTGACGCAATTCTAACCCAGATTTGGCCCGGCGGTTGCCTTGCGGGACTACAATTTTCAAGTCGCCTGCTTACCTCCGGCGCGGCCGACCGCCCTGGCAGGTTTCCCCCAGGCCGTTTGCGAACCCCGTCCCCTGGGTTCCCACGCAACCGGTCCCGCCATGGCGGCCGGCACCGCGTACGACTGCGTAATCAGAAAAGGAGGGTCATGAGCCCGCAGAGTGCGACACCGACAAGCATCAGTGACCATTCCGAGGGTTTCAACCCAAACAGTCTGCCTTCGCTGATTACGTACGCCATCATTTGCATGTACTCGGTGCTAACTCGTTGCACTGTAGCGATTGTCGGCGGCGGCGGCTGTAGCGCGCAGGTCACAGACAGGATGAATCTCGTGCCGAAGGCCGGTACCAAGACACCCACGCGAGGGCGTACATCCGGCGTGGGAAAAGCAGACACACGGTTGCTCGTTTGATCCCTGCGCCGGCAAGCATCGAACGCGGCCGAGCGCTTTAACGGTTGAATTCGCCGCACTCAACAATACGCAATGGCTAATTTGGCCAAAACAATGCCACTGGCTTGCTGCCCTCCTGCCTTCCTCTTGTCACACCCTGATGGCCTGTTTCGGCACATTCGAGCCAAAAAACCCGGCTGCCCTCTCAACGCGATTGAAGTTGGAGTGCCAATGGTTTCCTCGCAGAGTCTGCTCAACGAGCAATATCGTAGAGACGATACTGTCGCCCTTGTGCCAGGGTCGATAGGGACGAACGCTCGACATGGCGAGCCAATAGACGATCCGATAGATTCATCCCAGCACATCGACATTACGGCCGAGGAAACATGCCCCGCACCTACCGTTCAGATGCTCGCAGAAGACGACGCACAACGACGAGCGCCTGCCATTCAGACCGCACAGGTGCCATCCGCGACAACTTTTAAGTTGATGAACCAGCTCGAAGCCTTGGCGTCCGACCTGGCGGTTAGAGAACGTGATTCATCCGATCAGCACGTCGAGAATGGTGACGAAGAATACGATCAGCCCGCCGAGAATGGTCACGAAGAATCCGACTTTTCCGCCGGGCTGCAGGCAACGGAGCCGTCAATCTGCGTTACTCCTCGTCCCTCCAGTTTCGATCCGTTTACGAGCGACAGGCCCTCGATTGGCCGGCAGATCGTCTTCGTTCTTGCTGGCCTGTTCATAGCGGCCCTGATCGGTGTCGGGGGTACATTCGCCTGGCAGTCTCACGGTGTCTGGACCATGGCCTCGCCCAACGAGGTTGACGTCGCGGCCGGGCAGCGGAGTTCCGCGCCTTCCGCTCAGGCATCCGCACTAGGCGCTGCGCTTCCGCAATCGGGACCCGTGACACAAACCGCATCAGCGCCCAGTGCGCCTGTAACGCCTCCTGAATTGGCGAAGCAGCTTGACGCGATGGTGCAGGATCTCGCCCTCGTGCGGCGCGGGGTAGAGCAGCTTACAGCCAAGCAGGAGCAACTTGCCGCCGCGCAACAACAACTTGAGCAGCTCGTTGCCAAGCAACAGCAGCTTTCTGCGAAGCAAGAACAGATGGCCCAAAATATCGCAAAGCTGCAGACGCGCGAGCAGACCATCAGGCAGAAGACTGCAGCCCCGCCTCAATTGCGAGCGGCTCCCATTCTGCCACGCACGCCGCCGGAGCCGGCAACGCAGCTATCGTCTACGCCCGTGCCCCGCTCGGAGCCGCATCCCCTGCCACCATTGCCTATTCCGCCGTGACATGGTGATCGGCCCATCGGTCGACAGCCTGTAATTTGATCACACGGCCATAAGCCCATCGGTAACGAACTGAAACGCAGCAGCTGAACCATGCCGTTCGGCGCAGTGTGTCCGCTTTTAGAGGCGGACAGCATTGGGCGTCGTGGCCGCTTTGTGCCAGCCGCGTGTGTTTCGCCGCACGCGGATGTTTGCCGCCGCGAATTGCGGCGCGGGTGACGCGCCATCTCAACAACAAAAGTCACTTGATCGAGTGCGAGCGATCCACGTTCGCTGCTCGGCACAGAATTAACTGAAAAGGACAACATATATGACAGCTCAAAAAGGCAAGGACTTGCTCGTGAAGATCGCGGGCGGCGGCGGATACACAACGGTCGCCGGCCTGCGCACGCGCCGGCTCGCATTTAACGCTGAAACGGTCGACATCACACACGCCGAAAGCGCCAACCGCTGGCGCGAACTGCTCGACGGAGCCGGCATCAAACGCGCATCGGTATCGGGCCGCGGCCTGTTCAAGGACGCTACCAGCGATGCGCTGATGCGGCAGGCATTCTTCGCCGGCAGCGTTGTCAGCCATCAGATTGTTATCCCGGACTTCGGAACGGTGCAGGGTCCTTTCCAGATCACGAGCCTGGAAATCGCCGGCGAGCACAATGGCGAAGTGACATATGACATGTCGCTCGAATCTGCCGGCGAGCTGACCTTCACGGAGGCGTAGCATGGCCAATCGTCACCGTGGTGAGATCGAGGCGGAAATCGGCGGCGTGCGGCGGCGTCTGGTGCTCACGCTCGGCGCGCTGGCCGAACTCGAAGATGCATTCGGCGCCGACGACCTGGTTGCGCTGACCGAGCGTTTCGGCGCCGGACGCATGAAGGCGCGTGATCTCACGCGCATCATCGGCGCGGGCCTGCGCGGGGCCGGAGAGAGCGTGAGCGACGACGAGGTTGCCGCCATGGCGATCGACGGCGGCGCGCAAGGCTATGTCCGCGTCGCGGCGGCGCTGATTGCCGCCACTTTCGGCGAGGCGAGCGGATGACGCCGTTTCCCTGGAAGCAAGCGATCGGCTTTGGCTTCGGTGTACTGCGACTCTCTCCAGAACAGTTCTGGCGCATGACGCCACGCGAACTCGCCTACGCCATTGAGGCGGTCACCGGCCGCGGCGCACCGCTCGATAGAAGTGCACTTACCAAATTGATGAAGAGATATCCTGATGATCGATAATTTCGATTCCACCGACAATTCTTTGCCCGGTTTTCCGCCTGAGACGGTCGACAAGGTTCGCGACAGCACCAGGATGCTGGGCGTCAGCACGACGATATTCGCCAAAGCCATCAGCAAGGCCTTCGCGGATGCAGCGGCAGGAGGCAAACAGTTCGACGATGTGCTCAAGCAGCTTGCCTTGCGGCTGTCCGGCATGGCCGTCACGCAAGCAGCCAACCCTGTCGCCACGGGCCTGGCTGGGGGCCTGAGCA
Organism: Pseudolabrys sp.; assembly: GCA_035692045.1. Lineage (GTDB taxonomy): Bacteria > Pseudomonadota > Alphaproteobacteria > Rhizobiales > Xanthobacteraceae > Pseudolabrys. The sequence goes on from DASSIJ010000372.1 coordinate 10,919, forward strand.
AGCTCTTCGACGGTCTATTCGCGGGCGGCGGTGACTCATCCGAGAGCAGGCGGGCAATTCCCTTCGCGACGGGCGGAGTCATCGGTGCGCCGGCCTATTTTCCACTCTCGCAAGGTGGCCTTGGGCTGGCCGGTGAAGCGGGGCCCGAAGCAATCGTCCCGCTGACGCGAGGTCCCGACGGACGGCTAGGCGTTGCCATGAGCGGCGCGGGGCAACCGACAAACGTCACGGTCCACATCGCGGCCGCCGATGCGCAAAGCTTTCGACGCTCGGAAGCCTACGTCACGGGCCAAATCGCCCGGGCGGTGGCGCGCGGCCAGCGTGGGTTTTAAGCAATGACGGCCTTCCACGAAGTTTTGTTTCCGCTCGATATCTCCTTGAAAAGTGCCGGCGGGCCGCAACGTCGCACGGATGTGGTTTTGCTTGGCTCCGGCGCTGAAGAACGCAACGCGCGATGGGCGCATTCCCGCAGACGTTACGATGCGGGTTACGGCGTGAAGACTTTCGAAGCGTTGTCGCAGGTAGTCGCCTTTTTCGAGGAGCGGCGAGG
>DASSIJ010000373.1:0-17321 GCA_035692045.1 Pseudolabrys sp.
CTGCCGGTCGGCCGCGTGTGAGACAAGTTTGAGGACGTCCCGCTGGCATCCGTCGCCCCCGCTGGCGGTCGGCCTCAACGGGACGGGCTTCGTGCCCGTCCCGGCCTATTCCTCGAAAGCGTGCGGGCGTGACGGCCGGCCGCTTTCGGTTCGGGCTCCAACCCTGGCAACCGTCGCCCCCGCTGGGGTGGGGTCGTTGAGGGGGTGGCGGTCTACCGCCACCCCCTCGCGTACGAAATTGGGGGCTGATCGCTTGAGCGAATTGACCCCCGTCACGGAATTGACTGGAATTGGTGTGACCGATGCCTCTCTTTGCGGATATTAACGGGCAGCGCCCTGTCGACCGTATGGCCGACGAGCAACCGGATCGGGTCACCATGCGCCTTCTGGTCATCGAGGACGACCGCGACGCCGCGGACTATTTGGTCAAGGCGTTCCGCGAGGTTGGCCATGTTGCGGATGCTGCTGCCGACGGCGATGACGGGTTGGCCATGGCGCTTGGCGGCCAGTACGACGTGCTCATCGTTGACCGCATGTTGCCCAAGCGCGATGGGCTGTCCGTTATAGGGGACTTGCGCGCGAAGGGCATGGAGACGCCGGCTCTCATCCTGTCGGCGCTCGGCCAGGTTGATGATCGGGTCAAGGGACTGCGCGCCGGCGGCGACGACTATCTGCCCAAGCCTTATTCGTTTTCTGAATTGCTGGCGCGGGTCGAGGTGTTGGCCCGCCGTCGCGTCGGTCGCAGTGAAGAAACCGTGCTCCGCGTCGGGGATCTCGAGCTCGACAGACTGTCGCATCAGGTGCATCGGGGCGAAGAGGAAATTACTCTACAGCCTCGCGAATTTCGCCTCCTGGAATACCTGATGCAGCATGCAGGCCAGGTTGTGACGCGAACTATGCTGTTGGAAAATGTGTGGGATTACCATTTTGACCCGCAAACCAATGTGATTGACGTCCACATCTCGCGCTTGCGCTCGAAAATCGATAAAGGTTTCTCCCAGCCGCTTCTGCATACAATCCGCGGCGCGGGATACATGGTTCGTGACGGCGCTCGGTAAGCTTTTTCGCACGACCACGTTCAAGCTGACGCTGGTCTATTTGACCGTGTTCGCGCTGTTTGCAGCGTTTCTGCTCGGCTATTTTGCTCTCAACACACGCCGTCTGATCACCGAGCAGATTACCGACACGGTCAATGCCGAGATCGCAGGCTTGTCTGAGCAATATCGCCTCGGCGGAATCCGAAGGCTGGTCGTCGTGGTGGATGCCCGGGCTCGACGACCGGGCTCCAGTCTCTATCTGGTGACCACCTTTGCGGGCGAGTCCCTTGCCGGCAATGTTACGGCGTTGCCGCCGGGTACGCTCGACAACGCTGGCTGGGTCGAAACCGGGTATCGCCGGCTCGATGAGGGCGAAGCCGGCGAACATCCGGAACACCACGCGCTTGCCCGCGTCTTTCAGCTACCGGGCGGTTTCCGCCTTCTGGTTGGACGCGATCTCGACGAGCGCGAACGTCTCTACAACATCGTTCTTTCGGCAGGACGCTGGTCAATCGCCATCGTTATCGTACTTGGGCTCGCCGGTGGGCTATTTGTTACGCGCCGTGTGTTGCGTCGAGTCGATGCCATGACCGAGACCACCCGTACGATCATGCACGGTGACTTGGGTGGCCGCCTGCCGGTCGCTGGGACCGGCGATGAACTCGACCGCCTGGCCGAAAATCTCAATCTCATGCTGGAACGCATTGAGGCACTGATGCGGGGCCTGAAAGAGGTTTCCGACAATATTGCTCACGATCTCAAGACACCACTTACACGTCTGCGCAATCGTGCCGAGCAGGCGTTGAGGTCCGCAAACACCGAGACGGAATATCGTGCTGCGCTGGATAGCACGATCGAGGAATCAGATGGTTTGATTCGTACATTCAATGCGTTGTTGATGATCGCGCGAGCGGAATCCGGTCAGGCACGCGAGAATATGAGCGAATTCGATGCGGCTGAGATCGCTCACGACATCGGAGAACTCTACGAACCATTGGCCGAAGAAAAGGGAATGACTTTACGGGTGGAGGCAGCGGCGCCAGCGCCTCTCAGAGGGAATCGGGAGCTTATCAGTCAGGCGCTCGCCAATTTGGTCGACAATTCGATCAAATATGCTGTCCCTCGGGATACCAGCAACGGCGAACCAGCGCAGATCGTTGTGCGCGCACTTAGCGACGGCGATCGCATTTTTATTACCGTTGCCGACAGTGGGCCTGGCATTCCTGAAGCCGATCGCGGTCGTGTCGTCGAACGTTTCGTCAGGCTGGAACAAAGCCGTTCACAGCCCGGGTTAGGACTTGGACTGAGTTTGGCTTCAGCGGTGGCGCGCCTGCATGGCGGCGAATTGACGCTTGCCGACAACCAACCAGGCCTCAAAAGCGTCATTGCCTTGCCGAGGGGAGGGCCGGTACAGATTGCGGGATGAAGCCCCCTGCAAAGCGTAATCCTTCCCGTAGACGGGCTGCCCCTAAAAGCGCGGGCACTGATAGGGCGATACTGGCCGAGCGGATCGCGATCGCGCCAAAGTTCATCGACGCTAAGGCTGCGCGAAGTCGCCTTGCCGACTGGCTTTCCGGGGTGAACTCGGCGGAAAAGCCGCTTAAGACCCTTCTTGCCAAAAATCCAACCGTTAGAGCGCTGCTGGAAAGTTTTGCCGAAAGCTCGCCGTTTCTATGGGACTTGGTGAGCCGAGATCCAAAACGGCTCCTGAGATTGCTTCAAACGGACCCTGATCGGCATCTCGCTTCTTCGCTAAGTGCGTACGGCCGCGACATTGCGTCAAGCAAGGACGAAGTCGAGGCAATGCGGTTGCTGCGACGCATGAAAAGCGAGATCGCCCTGCTCATTGCCCTTGCCGACATCGGGGGTGTTTGGCCGGTCATGCGGGCAGCGCGCGCGCTCACGGATCTGGCCGATACAGCAGTCGATGCTGCGACCCGCTTCGTGCTCGCCGAGGTCGCGCGCGCCGGGCGCTTGATGCCGAAGGACAAAGCCAATCCTCAGAGAGACAGTGGATACATCGTGTTGGCTATGGGCAAGATGGGGGCGTTCGAACTCAATTATTCGAGCGATATCGACCTTATTGTCTTGTATGACCCGGCAGCGCCTGCGTTACCGACGGACGCGGAACCGTCGACACTTTTCGTTCGCGTAACTCAGCGGCTTGTGAAGTTGTTGCAGGAGCGCACCGCTGACGGTTACGTGTTCCGGACAGACTTGCGCCTGCGGCCCGATCCAGCTTCGACTGCGATCGCAATATCTACAGCAGCTGCGGCGGCCTACTACGAAAGCGTGGGTCAAAACTGGGAGCGCGCTGCGATGATCAAGGTGCGCGCTTGCGCCGGCGACATTGCGGCCGGCGACGCAATTCTTGCCGAGCTCGCGCCCTTCGTGTGGCGTAAATATCTCGATTTCGCAGCGGTCGCAGATGTCCACGCGATGAAACGGCAGATCAACGCCTATCGTGGACACGGCGAAATTGCCGTTGAAGGCCACAATATCAAACTTGGCCGCGGTGGAATCCGTGAAATCGAATTCTTCGCGCAGACCCAACAGCTCATTGCGGGTGGCCGCAACCCGTCCCTGCGTGATCGCGACACCCTTACCACTTTGGACAAACTATGTGAGGACAAATGGATTGACGAGGCGGCGCGCGATGCGATGAAGGAAGCCTATTGCTTTCTTCGCACGGTCGAACATCGTCTCCAGATGGTGAACGATGAGCAAACGCAGACATTACCTGCCGACCCTTCCGAGCTGGAACGCTTTGCTCGCTTTCTGGGCTTCGCTTCTCGCGATGCGTTTGCAAAAGTGCTGCTCGGTCATCTCAACCAGGTCCAGCGTTACTATGTGCGGCTGTTTGAGAAGCACCGGGATGCCGACCGACCTGCGCTGGCATTTCCGCCCGATACCGATGATCACAAAACTCTTGACCGGCTGGCCGAGTTGGGATTCCGCGCCCCTTTGGAGGCTTCCAGCATCGTACGTCAATGGCTAGACGGCGATCATCGCTCCCTCAAGGGCGAAGCAGCACGTAGTCATCTCCAGGCGCTGTTACCCGCTCTGTTGGAGGACGTGGCGCGCACCGACAATCCCAATGCGACGCTCGTGCTTTTTGACCATTTCCTTACAAATCTGCATGGGCCAGCGCGACTATTGCCATTGCTGCGGCAAAATCCCGAACTCATTACGCTAATCGTTTTGGTTCTCGGTATAGCGCCCCGTCTGGGTGAGACGCTGGCACGTCATCCTCAGGTCATGGATGCATTGGTCGACCCGAGCTTTTTCGGTGTGTTGCCGGACGAAATCGAACTCGGACGGCGGTTTGATGCTGCGCTGACCCAGTCTCGCCATGACGAAGATTTGCTCGAACGCATACGCATGTTTGGTCTGGAATACATGTTTCTGATTGGCGTACGGATCCTGTCCGGTACGGTCACCGCACGTCAGGCGGGCGAAGCGTTTGCCAGGCTCGCTGACGCGGTGATTCGAGCTGTCCATCGTGCGGCTGCTGATAACTTCGCGATGTCCTATGGTCACATGCGGGGAGAGGAGACGGCGGTGGTGGCCATGGGAAAGTTGGGCGGTTACGAAATGACTGCTACTTCCGATCTCGATCTCATTTTGGTGTACGATTTTGACGAAAAATATCCTGAATCGAATGGGGCGCGGTCTCTCTATGGTGCGCAATATTTCGCCCGCCTTACCCAGAGGCTGATCAACACGTTGACCGCGCAAACAAACTACGGCGCACTTTACGAGGTCGATATGCGCCTGCGGCCATCCGGCCGCGCCGGGCCCCTGGCAACCAGGCTCGATGGTTTTGCCGCTTATCAGGAGACCGAGGCCTGGACTTGGGAGCACATGGCGCTCACGCGAGCCCGGGTTGTCTCCGCTTCAACTGCATTCAAGCTCAGGATTCAGAGTGTCATCCAGGATATCTTGCAGCGACCGCGTGATGCGGAATTGACAGCTGGCGACGTCGTGGAGATGCGTGCGGCCATCGCCAAGGAAAAGGGGGATAGCGAGCGCTGGGATCTCAAATATGTGGCCGGCGGGCTGGTCGACATCGAGTTCATTGCTCAATATTTGCAGCTCATCCACGCCCATCGACTCCCCGGCATTCTTGATACTTCCACCGCGCGCGTGCTGGACAAGGCTCGGTCACTACGCGTGCTGGCGATGGAAGATGCGGAAATACTTCGCCCGGCCGTACAGCTTTATCACGACCTCACACAGATCCTCCGCCTTTGCCTGCCAGGAAAGTTCGATCCAAAAACGGCCGGTGCAGGACTGTTGCGATTGCTGGCACGTGCGGCCGACGTCCCCGATTTCGCCACGCTTGATGCGACGTTGGTCGAAATGCAGGTAAAGGTGCGCGAGAGCTTCGTTCGTATTCTAGGCAAGGCACCATGAGGTGAGTGTCTCAATGGCCGATGCGTTGAAGCGAAAGGGGTCGATCATGGCAAAGCATCGAGTATCGGAGGGCCGCATGATGCGGGCCTGGTTCGCTGCCGTACTGGTCAGCATGACTGCTGTGCCGACGTTTGCGCAGGACAAGCTCAAACTCGCCATTGGCCAGATCGACGCCTGGTCCAATCAGGTGCCGACGCTCGGCATGCATGCGGGCATATTTCAGAAACATGGCATCGCCCTGGAGAATTTCGGTACGCAAGGTGCGGGTGAGACGATCCAAGCGGTGATCTCAGGAAGCGCCGATATCGGCATCGGCGTGGGTACACCCGGCGCCATGCGTGCCTTCGCCAAGGGCGGCCCCGTTCGCGTGCTTGCTGCCGCCTACACCGGCGTGGACGATATCTATTGGTTCGTGCCGGTCGATTCGCCGATTAAGGGCGTAACAGACATCACCGAAAAACATAGCATCGCTTATTCAACCAATGGCTCGACGTCGGATAGCGTGTTGCGGGCGCTGATTGCGCACTACAATCTCAAGGCACAGCGAACCGCAACGGGCGGCCCTCCGGCGACGCTCACGATGACTATGTCAGGGCAGGTCGATGTCGGCTGGTCGGTAGCGCCGTTTGGGTTAAAGGAACTGAGCAACAAGACCATCCGCGTTGTCATGCGCGGAAACGATTTGCCCTCGATGCGAAATCAGACTGTGCGGGTCGAGATCGTCAATGCTGACGTGCTGAAGCAACGACACGACGTGATTGTGCGTTTTATGCAGGCCTATCGCGAAACCCTCGACTGGATGTATTCCAATCCGGAGGCCATCAAAGCGTATGCGGCGCATATGCGCATGTCCGAAAGTCTGGTCCAATTGCAGCGCGACGAATTCAATCCGAAGGAAGCGCTCAATCCGGACAGACTATCAGATCTCGATCTGGTGATGCAGGACGCGATAGCCGGCAAGTTTCTGGAAAAGCCCCTGACTCCGGAGCAGCTCGCAGAATTCATCCAGATTCCGCATAGGTAGGATCGTCAGGCGGCCTCGTCCTTTGGCAGGAGGCATTGGGGTTCTAGTGGCAGCCTCACCACCACGAGCGTGCCCTTGCCGAGCTTTGAGCGAATACGCATGCGACCGCCGTGCAGTTCTACCAATGATTTTGAGATCGCAAGTCCAAGTCCCGAGCCCTGATGGCTCTTGGTGAGTTGGCTTTCCACCTGCTCAAACGGTCGGCCGAGCTTGGTGAGTGCGTCCTTGGCGATGCCAATGCCGGAATCGGCGATCGCAAGCGTGATACAGCGATCGGTCGTCCGGCCCCGCACTGTGATGCGGCCGCCTGCGGGCGTAAATTTCACCGCATTGGAAAGCAGGTTGAGGACAATCTGCTTGAGCGCACGACGATCGGCGCGCAATCGGAGCTCGGGCGATATGCGCGCCGACAACTCTAGCTGCTTGTCCTGTGCGCGTGCCGCAACAACGCGCATGGCTTCGTTGAGCAACGTGTCGAGCCGGAGATCCTCGAAGTCAAGCCGGATGCGACCAGCCTCGATCTTCGACATGTCGAGGATATCGTTGATGACTTCAAGCAGATATTGGCCACTGCCACGGATATCGCTGCAATACTCATGATATTTTTCGGCCCCTAGGGGACCGAACATTCCGGATTCCATGATCTCGGAAAAGCCGATGATGGCGTTGAGCGGTGTGCGAAGCTCGTGACTCATGCTCGCCAGGAATTTTGATTTGGCCTGATTAGCTTCCTCTGCCCGGGTTTTTTCTTCGGCATATTTCTCGGTGAGTTCTGCCGACCGTTGCTGCGACTCGCGCAGATCCTCGACCGTCGCCATGAGGCGTTTTTCGCTGTCGACCAATTTTTCTTCGTGTCTTTTGATCGCCGTAATATCTGTGCCAACTGACACGTACCCGCCGTCCTTGGTGCGCCTTTCGCTGATATGCAGCCAGCGCCCGTCTTCAAGCTGCGCCTCGAATGTGCGTGCACCTGGAATGCTTGGGCCAGCCGTGGAAACTTTGTTGCGAACAACAGGCTTGCTCCCCGCCGAAACGACGGATTCATAGGACGCGCCAACGTTGATTGCTTCGTCGGGCAGATGGTGCAGTCCCTGAAAGTTGGAATTGCAGAGCACAAGCCGGTTGTCCGCATCCCACAATACGAACGCTTCCGGTATGGTCTCGATGGCGTCACGCAGGCGCATATCAGCGGCGACGGTTTTTTCCACGAGATTTTTCTGCTCGGTAATGTCCACGGCGATCCCAATCAGGTGCAGGCCCGGTTCACCCGCTTGTCGTACCAGTTCGCAGCGTGCCCGCAGCCATACCCAGTGGCCGGCTGCGTGGCGCATGCGGAAGGCATGATCGATCGTTGTCGCGGTCGCATCAGCGAGATTGGCGGCGAGCTCGTAGAGGCGGACGTCTTCCGGGTGCACCAGCGCATTCACATCCCCGAATGACAGCAAATCTCCCTTGGTATCGAGACCGAGAATTTCGAACATTGATTGGGACCAGAAGATGCGGCCGCTGGCGAGGTCCCAGTCCCACAACCCGCAGCGGCCGCGATTGAGGGCGGTATCGATACGGCTGCGGACCGTTTCATAGATCAGGTCCGCCTCCCGCGCCCGTGTCGCCTGCCAATGAAAGGCGAAACCGAGAATGAGCACTACGAAACCCGTCGTAGTCGACAATGTGACCGTGAGCGTGGTGAGCGAGCGCCAGTTGGCAAGGGCGGCGTCCCGCGACTGAATTACCGCGAATTGGCCAAACGCGGGACCAAGCATACGGACGGTCGCCAAAGCCCGTGTGTCGTCGGGCAGGGTGATTTCCATGACGCCGGCACCCGCGCCGAAGGTCGTCAGGGGTTGTGCCGGTCCCAGCAACTCGATGAGCCGGCGGCCAATCGTCGAGTCGCCGGCAGGGGTCGCGGCCATGACGATGCCGTCAGAATTGGTCAGCAGGAAGCGCCGTCCGGCAGCTGTAGCCGAGGATGGCAACACACGCCCGAGCACCAGATGCGGTTGTTCGGTGGTATTCGCAACCTTCTCGGGCGGCTTGTGCAGGCGTTCGGCAGCAAGGTCGGCGATTGCCTCAAGTGACGCGACTTCGTTGGTGAGGGTCTGCCGACGGTGGTCCATCACCTGCACGAAGGCACCGACGCAAATAGTGGCCAGGAAGGCGATGATCAGCACCGGGACGGCACGGCGCAGGAGTGGCTCGGCGTTCAGAAGCCGCCGATACGCCGGTTTGGCGACTGATTGCGCGAGGCCCTTGATAGAATCGGGATGTGCAGACGCACTCGCCGCATCGGCGCGCGCCATAGAAGGCCTCCGTTTGGAATTTCCCCTGTCACCCTTGAGACGGAAGGATGTGCCGCATCGCGTTCCGAATCACTTTGTTGATTGGAATCGATGGGCGCCGATTTGTCGAGAGTCCGAAGAGTCAAATATTTAAAAAATGTTACCCACGGATAGTTTGGCGATAAAAATGCAGTCCCTCTTGATCACTTCGGCGCGGCCAGCGCCCGTTCAACGATGTCGGCCAGATCGCGGGAAAGGCCCGGCGCTCCATTGACACGCGTAAGGGCGGCTTCTGCTTTCATCCGACGGCCGGCTTCCAGCATCCGCCAGCTGCGAAAGGCCGTCGCCAGCCGGGCCGAAATTTGCGGATTTTTTTGATCCAGGGCAAGCACAGTGTCCGCGACGAAGTCGTAGCCCAGCCCGTCAGCCCTGTTGAATTGGGTGGTATTTCCCTGCGCGAACGCGCCGATCAGCGCGCGCACGCGGTTTGGATTGGCGGGAGAGAATGCGGGATGGGCAGTCAGACGCCGTACGTTTTCGAGCGTATTCGGCTGTGGGATGGTGGCCTGGAGTGAAAACCACTTGTCCACGACGAGTGCGTCCGAAGCATAGCGTGCATAGAAATCGGCCAGAGCGTGTTCCCTCTCAGGCATATCATGCAGCGACAGGGTCACGAGCGCGGCCATCCGATCGGTCATATTGTTGGCGGTCTCGTATTGCCGGCAAACCCGGGCGATAACCGCGGGTTTGCCAGTTGCCGCAAGAAGATCAATCGCGACGTTCCGCACGGCACGGCGTCCGGCACTCTCGGCGTCAGGCGAATAGTCCCCGGACAGAGCCATCCGGTCATAAAGCGTGGTGAGCGCAGGACCAAGCTGCTGGCCGATCGCGGCGCGCAACCCGGCGCGAGCGCGAAAGATTGCGTCGGGATCGATGTCGCGGCCGATTTCGCGCGCAATGTCGCCTTCGCCCGGTGGGACCAGTGCAAGTGCAACGAAAGCGGGCTCCAGCGCAGTGTCGTCGAGAATGGCAGCAAGCGCCAGCATGAGTTGGTCGTCGCCGCGTGTCGGACGACCCGAGCGCAAGGCAGCAACATTATCGATCAGCAGGCGCATCGAGATCGTCTGCAGCGCCTGCCAGCGATTGAACGGATCGGCGTCATGGGCGGCGAGAAAGGCGAGGTCACTGACAGCCAGATCAGTGATGAGCTTGATCGGTGCAGAAAAACCGCGATTGATCGAAATGACCGGGTCCTCATCGATATTGACGAATTCGAACCTCGCCGCGGGCTTGTTCAACACTGCAACGTCTCGCTCCATTGGCTGGCCGGTCGACAACTTGAGCGGCAGATCGTGTCCGTTTCTGCCGACCAAACCGAGCGAAAGCGGGATGACCATCGGTTCCTTCACCGTTTGACCCGGTGTCGGCGGAACGGCCTGTGTGCATTCAAGTATATAAGTTTTGCGCGCCGCATCGAACTTGCCGCTGACCGTCACTTCAGGCGTGCCTGCCTGACTGTACCAGCGCATGAATTGTGTCAGGTCGCGTCCGCTGGCGTCAGCGAAGCATTGGATGAACTGCTCGACAGTGGCGGCCTCGCCGTCGTGGCGCGCGAAATAAAGGTCCATGCCAACACGAAATTTTTCTTGGCCCACCAAAGTCTGCACCATCCGCACAACTTCGGCGCCTTTCTCGTATATGGTGGTTGTATAGAAATTATTGATTTCCTTGTACGTCTCAGGGCGTACCGAATGCGCCAGGGGACCTGCGTCCTCGATGAATTGTGTGGCGCGCAGGCTTCGTACATCGGCGATCCGTTTCACCGGACGTGAGCGCATATCCGAAGAAAATTCCTGATCACGAAAAACAGTGAGACCTTCCTTCAGGCAAAGCTGAAACCAATCGCGGCATGTGATGCGGTTGCCGGTCCAATTATGGAAGTACTCATGCGCAATCACGGCTTCGATATGGGAAAAATCTGCATCGGTCGCGGTGTCCGCGCTCGCCAGGACATATTTGTCATTAAAGACATTAAGTCCCTTGTTTTCCATCGCGCCCATGTTGAAGTCGGAAACCGCAACGATCATGAAAATGTCGAGATCGTATTCACGGCCGAAAGCTTTTTCATCCCAGAGCATGGCGCGTTTGAGTGAATCCATCGCATAGGCACAATGGTCTTGCTTGCCGTGCTCCACATAAATGCGCAGTGTCACATTGCGCCCGGACACGGTCACGTAGTGGTCCTCAACGCATGCAAGATCGCCGGCGACGAGCGCAAAAAGATACGACGGCTTGGGATGCGGGTCATGCCAGACCGCGAAGTGGCGACCGTCGGGAGCTTCTCCGTGCTCGACCAGATTGCCATTTGCAAGCAACACGGGCGCTTCTGTTTTGTCGGCCTCGACGCGTGTTGTGTAGACAGCCATGACGTCAGGTCTGTCAGGGAAGAACGTAATACGCCGAAAGCCCTCTGCCTCGCACTGCGTGCAATAGGTGCCATTTGAGCGATAAAGCCCCGACAACTGAGTGTTGGCGGAGGGATCAACAATAGTCTCGATTTCCAGGTTGAACGGCCCGTTCGGCGGCTGCGCAATGGTGAGGCTCTCGGGCGTCGCAACATAGCTATCCGGAGCCATGACAGTTCCGTCGAGCTTGAGCGAGATCAGCGACAATCCATCGCCATTGAGAATGAGCGGTGCGGACGCGGATTTGGGATTGGGCCTGAGCGCAAGCGTCGCGCGGATGCGTGCCGCTGTGGGATGGAGCGTAACGTCCAGAGAGACCGTTTCTACCAGCCAGTCAGGCGGTCGGTAGTCTTTCAGGCGGATCGATTGGGCAGTATCGGTGCGCATGGCTATTGATCCAGGATGTCCCGCCGGCAGTTAGAAAAATTAGCGGACCGGTTCCGCGTGGCCGATCACGCGTTTAATCGAGGGCGACCGCTGTTTTAATGCGCGTTCCAGCGCATCGACGTTTTCGTGCACGCTCTGTACGCTCATTTGCGGATCGACACGGCAGTGAAAGTTGACAATTTCGCCTTCATCGGTCTCGCGTACGCGTACGTTATGCACATCGCGGATTGTGCGTCCTTCGGCGGCCAACTCCGACAATGTAATTGCCACTGCCTTGACCCGTTCGGACGGAGCCTCGCGGCCGGAGGCGTCCTGCGACTGCAATGGTTCGATGTGCGTTTCAACTTCGACGGTGGGGCCGAGTTCCGCGGTGATCGCCCCCTCCAAACCGTCTGCCATCTCGTGCGCTGATTGCAAAGAGAGCCTTCCGTCAACCTCCAAGTCGAGTGAGACGGCGAGCTTGTCTCTCAGCTCGTGGACCGTGACATGGTGCACCGCGAGTGCGCGGTTACGTGCGATTACCATGATACGGTCAAGAATTGTCTCATTGTTGAGTGCCACGGGCTCGGTGGTGACCACGGGCTCGGCGCCGGGCATCTGTTTCCGGATCGCGGCGGCCACGTCATCTTTGAGTGTGCTTACCCGATCAAGCGGCAGCGTGCGACTAACCGAAACGCCAAGATCGATAAAAGTCTGCTCGCCAACTGACCGTGCCCGCACTTGTTCGACACCAACTACTCCCGGCACACGCGCTGCAATGGCTGTGATTTTTGCTGCAGCTCCTGGCGGGGCGACGTCGATGAGAGTGTCGAGGGTTCGTTTCCCGAGGCGCCAGCCCGCAACACAAACCAGGATTGCCACAACGAACGCAGCGGCAGCGTCTGCCCACGCCAGGCCATAATGCACTCCAATGAGGCCAACAAGCACAGCCAGCGACGACCACAGGTCGGATGAAAAATGCAAAGCGTCGGCTTCGAGCGCGTGACTCGAGGTTTTTTCCGCAGTATGCGACAACGCGCGCGCCCGGAAAAAATCGACGACAATTGACACTACGATTACGCCGAAGGCCCAGACAGTGGCTTCGACAACATGACCTTCGTGTTCGACCAGTCGTTTGACAGCCTCCCAAATCACTATTCCGGAGAGCAGGAACAGGAGTGCCGTTTCAGCCAGCGCCGATACCGCTTCGACTTTTCCGTGGCCGTAGTGATGCTCCTCGTCGGCCGGCTTTCCGGAGATCCTTACGGCGATATAGGTCATGACCGTGGCGCCGAGGTCGATCAGCGAGTGTCCGGCTTCGGAAAGGATCGCCAGCGAGCCCGTGGAAAAGCCCACAAGACCCTTGGCGATGGTCAAGGCGGCCGAAGCGGCGATCGAAGATAGGGCTACTTGTTCTTTTTCGGCCTGCATGGGGCGCCGGTGTACCCCAAACCGGGGCGAATTTCGAGAACCGCCAGGAACGCGATCCTCAGAGCTTGATCGGTTTTCCGTCCGCCGCAGCAGAGCGCGCAACTGCGTCGAGAATGCGGATGTTTGAAAGCAACTCTTCCGCATTGAAGCGATAGGGTACCCGACCCTCAACCGCATCGGCCCAGGCCTCGAAATTCATGCGTACCGTATTGGCATGCTCGTAGGTGCGCGTCTGCCGGCTTCCATCCACTGTACAATGAACGAAACTCGATGGAATGCCTTTGTCGACATTGCCACCTTCCTGCACTTCGACCCACCCCTGATCGCAAACCAGGGTAAAACGCCCGTAAAACGGCGGTGTCGACAGGCAAGTGATACGCCCACGGGCGCCATTTTCGAAGTCGATTTCGGCGCTTACGAAATCTTCCGAAGGTGTCGGAAAAATCTGCGAAGCAGTCCGCCCCGTCACGCGGGTGGGCTTGCCGGCGAGTGATACAAACATATCGCCAAGATGAATGCCGAGTGCAGTCCAGGCGCCGGCTGGCGCGTGGCGAGGATCACGACGCCAATTCGACGGATCCATTCTTCGAAAATTGCTGTGGCTGACGTTGGCATCGAGGTGCAGCAAGCGCCCGAGCGCACCGGTCTCAAATAGGCGTCGCATCTCTTCCATCGCCGGTTCGTAGCGCCGTTCATGGCCGATGCCGAGGACGCCGCCGGCTTTAGCCCAGGCAGCCAAAATCCGCTCGGCGCTTGCGGCCGTGAGAGCGAGTGGCTTTTCGCAGAACACATGTTTGCCTGCGCGAAAGGCCTCGACTGCCATTTCTTCGTGCAGGAGGTGAGGGGTCACAACGGCAACGGCATCAACATCCGGACGATTGAGTACCGCTTTATAGTCTTCTGTCAGGTCGAAACGATGAGTAGCGGCAAATGGCTTCGCCATCTTTGTATCGATATCGCATCCGGCCACCACCTTGAAACGCGGGCTGTCGGAGAGACAGGTCACAATCTGCTTGCCCCACCAGCCGAGGCCGATAATCCCGATCCTGATCATTCGTATCGTTCCTAACAGTTCTGAACGTTGGTTATTGGTCCTTAGCGGACATCGGGCGTAGTCATAGTCTATGGCCGGTTGTGTGTCATTTCTCACACACTGCTGGCGCCGTCATTTCCGCTAATGATCCAAAGTGGATCAGGCCTGATTGGCTCTTAGAATGGTTATGTGCCGTTTCGCCACTCGCGCCCGGTCGCAAAGTGTTAGGCTTTCGGCGCTGCACGCGATGTGTCCTAGGTCGCAAATGAAACGGCGTGAGTTCATCGTACTTCTTGGTGCCGCGGTTACTTGGCCGCAGTCCTTGGTTGCTCAGGAGAAAAGAAACGTCAACTCGTTGGCGTTCTCGCGAATGAGGCATGGCCTCCACTCGACGCACTAAGGAAGGAATTGCGCGAGTTAGGTTACATTGGCGGGCAAAACTTCAATATCATTTACCGGTTTGCGGAAGGGCAGGCAGATCGCTATCCCGCACTCGCGGCCGAATTAGTTCGTGTGCCAGTTGATGTCATCGTCACCTGGGGCACTCCCGCTAGTTTGGCAGCAAAGGATGCAACCAATGAGATCCCGATTATCATGACCAGTGGGGACCCTGTCGCCGTGGGTCTCGTTCCGGGTCTTTCACATCCCCGCGGCAATGTTACAGGATTTTCTACGCAAGCTGCGGATTTGGAAGGAAAACGCATTGAACTTATCGGCGGACTGCTTGGCCGTTTTTCACGCGTTGTCGTATTTTCGAATCCAAGAAATCCTTATTGCATCGTTGCGGTAGAAAGCGCGCGGCTCGCCGCAACCGCCTTGCGTGTGCAACTTGATGTTGTCGAGATTGCCAAACAATCTGATTTGGACGACGCCTTTCTCAAGGTTGGGAGTATACGTCCAGACGCGATCCTGGTCGTCGCTGACCCCCTTCTGGCAAACCTTCAGCCTAAGATCGCTGAGTTTTTAATACAGAACCGGTTGCCATCAATCTACACATACCGCGAACAGGTATTGGCAGGGGGCCTCGTTTCCTATGCCACCAACTACTATGAACTGTTCCGGCGTGCGGCAACCGTAGCCGACAAGATCCTGAAAGGTGCAAATCCTAGTAGTCTGCCGCTTGAACAACCGACCAAATTCGAGCTGGTCATTAATCTCAAGACCGCCAAGGCGCTCGGCCTTACCGTGCCGCCGATGCTCCTCTCGCGCGCGGACGAGGTGATCGAATAAGTGGCGCGTGTCCGCCATTGGCACACAGCAACATTCGAGTACCGCTGCACAATGTCCGCCTTCGGGACAGTAGCGGACGTCCCGCAACATACAGCCGATGTCTGCTTTGACCCATAGCGTACGCCGGTCACCGCTAACGTGAACCTAGGCCGCCATGAACGCCCCCTGCTTTGGCACATCCCGCTCTCGCACTACAGCGAATGCGGAAACGTGATCGCGGCGCAGAGCCAAGGGAGGTCCGCTTTCGGGCGTAAAGTGGACATTAAGTGGACATCAAGTGGACATGGGCCAATGTCCACTAATGACCCAAACCCGACATTCAAATGCGCAATGATCGACTTGGCCGCTACACGAGTTGCGATCACTTGATCTAAAATTGAGAGGCATTAATCTTCGTCTTTTGTATTTTGCCGGTAGGAGTGCTTGTGCGTCTTGTGAACTATCCCCGTATCTCGGTGGTAATCGGGCTTTGCGGCCTCGCTTATCTAGTCGGCCTCCCGGTCAACATCGGCAATCTCAGTTTCATTTCCTTCGCGCTGGGCCAGCCCGCGCTAACGACATCACAATCGGATGCGCTCAATGCCTACAACAAAACAGTGCAGGACTTCAGGTCGATCCTGAAAGAGCGGCGCGCACAGATCAATGCGAATCAAAAGCTGCCTGATAAACCGGGACAAGACCTCTATCTTGCGCGCGTCGCCATGATGGGCGCGTACAAAGACCTTACCGACGTACTGCCGTCCCGAATCGGGAGGCCCAATAAATACAAAATTCCTCCGGCATATTTCGATGCCGACAATGAGCCGCTTATCGACGAGTATAAAAATCTTAACGGCATCATGCAGGCGCCGCCCGCCAATGCGCAGAAATCCGATACGCCGTTCAAAGACGTTGTCGACCTGGGCACCGCAATTGCACGGATTAAGGGCCTCGATGCAACCCATGCCGAAGTCGCAGGCCGTATCAGTCTGGCCGTCTTCTTTGCCGAGACAGACGGCAATCAGAACATAGGGAATGCGCGCTCCAACGCGTACAAGGGAAGCTTTCAGACAGGGGTGTCCGAGGATAAGATTGGGCAGAAGAAATGGGAGGCCATAAAGAAGTCCGTCGCAGCCCTCGATCCCAAACTGAACGCGCGCGACGACAAGGAAGAAGCGCGGGTCGGCAATTCAGATCAGCGATACAATCACTGGACCGCTGTGAGAAACGGCCTCATGAACGCGCACGCCGACCTTTTCCCGAAAATACCAGCGATCATGAAAGCCTTGCCGAACCCGATCGATCAAATGAGATTTTTCGAGCTCATCCAGATCATTCCCAGCCCGGCCAAAGCCGCGCTCAATTCAGGTAACCTGCTTAATTACAGGATTTCCGAGCCGCGAATCATGGGATACTTGCGCAACAACAGCATGTTTGCCTTCGGCAAGGCTGACAGAGCGAAAACATCCGCAACCATGCGCGAAATTCTGGATTCGATGTGGCTCTTCAATGATATATTCGATCGCGCGCTGGCCAAATTCGGCGAGATCAAAGCGCAGCAAAAAGGTTGAGTGAGCAGGCAACAGCACTTCAGGGGGGCCAATGTCGATCGTATCGAGACGAACATTCACCCATGGTCTGCTTGCCAGCGCCTTGGTGCCGGGCCATTCGGCGATTGGGCAGCCCAATGATCCAGCAAGCATCGCCATTATCGATACTCCGCATAATGCCGCAAAAGTCGCGTCGAAATTGGCCGCCCAGAATGTGAAAGTTGTCGTGCGGTTTTTCGCGAGAAAGCCCCAGCCGGGTCTGCGCGAGAAGGTTATGGCGTCCGACGGCAATATCATCGACGGCGTGCGCGAGCCGACCATATTGATCAGAAACGGCCTTTCGATCGTTTCTCTCTACCAGTATCGAAACAATCTTCCCGAGAAATTTCTAAAGGGATTGGAAGATACCGGTTCGGCAAAAGCGGAAGCCGCCGCCGACGCAAAGGCCGCGCTCGATCAGGCCAGGCTGGTCGAGCAGCCCGAAGGGTCGGCAATCTATTTCGGTGTCGAC
>DASSIJ010000374.1:0-17707 GCA_035692045.1 Pseudolabrys sp.
TGGTTGTGCGGTGCTTTCGACACGTTCAGCCTCCTTTGCCGGCGTTATTAGCATGTTTGGTGGAATTTGAGCTAAGATGGAACTCTGTGCCCTCGACTGAGTTGTAGGGCGGGAGAGGACAATGACAAATTCCTCGGCAGCGGCGCCACGCGTTCTCGTGGTGGAGGATGAATATTTGATCCGCATGTTGCTTGAGGACATGCTGGGCGAGCTTGGCTATGGGATCGCCGCGGCCGTCGGCACCATTTCGGAAGCCCGCCAGATTGCCACCGACGGTCAATTCAACGCTGCGATCCTCGACGTCAATGTGGATGGTCAGGAGATTTATCCGGTCGCCGATATTTTGACCGAACGCGGCTTGCCGTTCGTCTTTGTCACTGGCTATGGCGAACGCAGTCTGCCCGAACCCTATCGCGGACGCCCTGCCCTGCAGAAACCGTTCCAGGCCGAACAGCTGAAGACTACGCTCGCCGGACTCCTGGCCTAACCGAACACTTCCGCCAGTTTTGTCATGAAGGGCTCGTCGGTAAGATCGAGCCGCAGCGGCGTCACCGCAATGCGGTTTCGCGTCAGCGCCGCCAGATCGCTCCCCGGCGCGGCTCCGACAATTCCGCCGCGGCCGAACGCAATCCAGTAGTAAGGATTGCCACGTCCATCGTGGCGCGCATCGATGCGCAGGAGCTCCTGGTCGCGCTTGCCCTGCACCGCGACAGAAACGCCGGCGACCTCCTCGGGCGCGCAGTCCGGGAAATTGATGTTCACCAGCACGTCGCGCGGTATTCCCGTTTCAAGCACGCGCTTGATCAAATCAGGCGCGAATTTGATGCTGGTGTCCCAGCGAGGCGAATGTTTGGTGCTGAAGGCGTAAGCCTGCGAGAGTGCAAAGGACGGAATGCCGAGCACCGCCCCTTCCATCGCGCCGGCAACGGTGCCGGAATAGGTTACGTCTTCCGCGCAATTGCGACCGCGATTGACACCGGAAAGGACGAGATCCGGCTTTTCCTTCATGATGTGCCGCACGCCCATGATGACGCAGTCCGTCGGCGTACCTTTTATGGCGTAGTGCCGCTCGCCGACTTCCCGCATGCGCAGCGGATCATTCAATGACAGTGAATGCGACACGCCGGACTGATCGATTTCCGGCGCCACGATCCAGATGTCATCTGAAAGCGTCCGCGCGATTTTCTCGCAGGCGGCGAGGCCCGGCGAATGAATGCCGTCGTCATTGGTGATGAGGATACGCATTACGCCCGCTCGATCCTGGTTATTCCGCCCATATAAGGCGCGAGCGCCGATGGCACCGCGATCGAGCCGTTTTCCTGCTGATACGTCTCCATCACCGCAATCAGCGCGCGGCCGACCGCGACGCCTGAGCCGTTGAGCGTGTGGACATGTCTTACGCCCTCTTTCGACCGGTAGCGCGCATTCATGCGGCGGGCCTGAAACTCCCCGCAGACCGAGCAGGACGAGATTTCGCGGTAGGCATTCTGCCCCGGCAGCCACACTTCGATGTCGTAGGTCTTCTGCGCGGCGAAGCCCATGTCGCCGGTGCAGAGTGTGACCACGCGGTAGTGCAGCTCGAGCTTCTTGAGCACTTCTTCCGCGCAAGCGAGCATGCGGTCGTGCTCTTCCTTGGATTTCTCCGGGGTCGTGATGGAGACCAGCTCAACCTTGGTGAACTGGTGCTGACGGATCATCCCGCGCGTATCCTTGCCGGCAGCCCCCGCTTCCGCGCGAAAGCACGGCGTGCAGGCGGTCAGCCGCATCGGGAGCTGTGCTTCTTCAATGATCGACTCGCGCACAAGATTGGTGAGTGGCACTTCGGCGGTGGGGATGAGCCAATAGTCATTGGTCGTCCGAAATTGATCGTCAGCGAATTTCGGCAACTGCGCCGTTCCAAACATCACATCGTCGCGTACGAGGATCGGCGGATTGACCTCCGTATACCCGTGCTCCTTGCCCGTGTGCACATCGAGCATGAATTGCCCGAGCGCGCGTTCCATGCGCGCCAAACCTTTTTGAAGCACGACAAAGCGCGCGCCGGATAATCTCGCAGCGAGCTCGAAATCCATCATGCCGAGTGCTTCGCCCAGTTCGAAATGCTGTCTGGGCTTGAACGCATAATCGCGCTTCTTGCCGACCACATGATGCTCGACATTTCCGCTCGCATCGGCGCCGTCCGGTACATCGTCGAGTGGCGTATTCGGGATCTGCGCCAGCTCCTTGTCGAGTGCAGCACCGAGCGTCGTCTGCTCCTCCTCCATGGCAGGCATCGACGTCTTGAGCTCGGCCACTTCCGCCATCAGTTTGCTGCCCTTGGCCTCGTCTTTCGCCTTCTTGGCGTCGCCGATTTCCTTGGAGGCCGCGTTCCGCCGCGCCTGCGCCTGCTCGAATTTGGTGATCGCCGCCCGACGCTTTTCGTCGAGCGCCACGAGCTTTTTCGACAGCGGCTCGAGCCCGCGTCTCTTCAGCCCCCGGTCGAAGGCGTCGGGATGCTCGCGAATCCATTTGATGTCATACATGGCGGGGGCTTCTTAGTCGGAATCGGGGGGAAATTAAAGCGAGGGTTTATTACCCGCTCATGCCCGCGAAAGCGGGCATCCAGTCATTGCGAGTCGCTTTAATTGCTGGGTCCCCGCTTCCGCGGGACGAGCGGAGCAAGCTATTCCGCTGGCTTTGCACTGGCCGAAGCCGCATCGGCGGCCGCCTTCGCAGCTTCCTCCGCCTTTGCCTTCTTCTCGACCACGCGCACAGACCAGATCGAGCCCTCGTAGAGGATCAACAGGGGAATGGCGAGCGACATCTGGCTGATCACATCAGGCGGCGTCAGAACCGCGGCCAGCACAAACGCGCCGACGATGAAATAGCGGCGCTTGGCCTTAAGTTGCTCGGACGTAATGAGCCCAATGCGGCCGAGCAGCGTCAGGATCACCGGCAGCTGAAACGCGACGCCAAAGGCCAGCACCAGCGCCATCATCAACGAGAGATATTCCCCGACTTTCGGCATCAGCGCGATCGACGCGTCCGTGGCTGAGCCCGGCTGTTGCATGTGCAGTGAGAAGCGCACCAGCATCGGCAGCACCAGGAAATAAACCACCGTCGCGCCGAGCGCGAAGAAGATCGGCGTCGCAATCAAATACGGGAGAAAAGCCTTGCGCTCGTTGCGATAGAGGCCGGGGGCGACGAACATATAAATCTGCCCCGCCACGATCGGAAACGACAGGAAGGCCGCGCCGAACATCGCGAGCTTCAGTTGCGTGACGAAATATTCCAACAACGCGGTGTAGATGAACTTGGAATTTTCCGGCCCGGCGATCCATACGAACGGCCAGACCAGAACATTGTAGATATCCTTGGCGAACACGAAGCAGATCGCGAACATCACGCCGAACGCGATCAGCGCCTTGATCAGCCGCGAACGCAGCTCGATCAGGTGATCCATCAGCGGCGCTTTGGTTGCCTCGATATCTTCGTGTGTCATCCGCCACCTCCGGCCTGTTTGGGCGGCGGCACTTCGGCGGGTGCAAAATCTTTTTCGCTGACAGGCGACGGCGGCTCCGGCAACGGCACGTTCACGTCCTGCGCTTCCTGCTGCTGCGGTTCGGGCAAGGCCGCTGGCACGGCGGGCGCGGCATCGGTGGATGGTTCGCTCGCTGTCGCCACTTCGGGCATCACGAAGGCGCTCTCGATTTCCTTCTTCGTGCTCGCCATCGGATCGAAATTGGTGAGATCGCTGACGGAGCTTTTGAGATCCTCGGCCTGCTTCTTGAGATCGGCCATTTCGGCCTCACGCATGGCTTCCTGGAACTGACCCTGGAATTCCGAGGCCATGCGCCGGACCTTGCCCATGTACTGACCGAGCGTGCGCAATACGGTCGGCAGCTCTTTCGGCCCGATCGCGATCAGCGCGACGATGCCGATGACGACGAGCTCGCCCCAACCAATGTCGAACATGGATTAGTCAACTCCGAGGCGCCGAACACCGGCGCCGCTTGCGACAACCGTGCCGGTCGTCTCCCCCTTACGCGCCGGCGCAGCAATCAGGAGCGCACGCCCTCGGCGCGCCGCTCGGCTTCCGTCTTGGATGCGCTGCCAGCTTCGATTGTCTTCACCGGCTCGCTTTTGGCGTCCGCCGACTTATCGTCTTCGGACATGCCCTTCTTGAAGGCCTTGATGCCTTGGGCGAAGTCGCCCATCAGCGATGAAATCTTTCCACGGCCTCCAAACAGGACCATCACGACCACCAGGACGATGATCCAGTGCCATATACTCAGGGAACCCATCGGCAAATCCTCCGCAGCGACGGGCTTTTCGGCTCGTCCGCCATCATTTGGATGAGAAACTAGGCTTCGGAGGCGGCAAAAACAAGGACTTCGGGTGCGGTCAAACAGCCGCCTAAGCGGCGTAACTGCAGCAGATACGGGCGTTTACCTTGTTGCCGGATAATTCAAGTTGTCGTGGGCGGGCTTGTTCCCGAGTGCCGTCACTTCTCGGAACGCGAGGACGGCGGCGCCAGGCCCAGATCGAGATCGCCCGGCTCCAGCGGATCTTCGTCGTCGCGCAACGTTAAATCGTCGGAAGGCAGCGGCACGGCAAAACCGGGAGGCAGATTGCCCTCGATCAGCCCGGCGCCCTTGAGTTCATCGAGGCCCGGCAGATCGCCGACCTCCTCCAGACCGAAATGCGACAGAAACGCTTCCGTTGTTCCGTAGGTTATCGGACGGCCGGGGGCCTTGCGGCGGCCGCGCGGGCGAATCCATCCGGTCTTGAGCAACACGTCGAGCGTGCCTGTCGCCGTCGCCACGCCACGTATCTCCTCGACCTCCGCGCGCGTCACCGGCTGGTGATAGGCCACGATTGCGAGCGTCTCCACAGCCGCGCGCGAGAGCTTGCGCGTCTCGACAATCTGTTTCGTCAGCAGCCATGACAGATCTGTCGCGGTGCGAAAGGTCCACTTCTTGCCGACGCGCACAAGATTGACGCCACGCGTCGCGTATTCGTCGCGAAGCTGGGCAAGCGTCGTTTTCACATTGACCCCGTCGGGAAGCCTGCGCGCCAGCATCGCTTCGTCGAGCGGCTCGCCCGCCGCGAACAGCAAGGCTTCGAGCAACCGCAATTCCTCCGGTCGGGCGATCGGAGCTGGAGCCGGCACAGTGTCTGCCGCCGGCTCATTGTTCTGTACCACCACGAGCTTCTTGACCGCGCTCGACATGGAGCCCTTCCCCTTATGAGTTTTCTTGTGCGTCATGCGTCATTGCATTCCCATTCACGCCGACGCGTTTGCGCATGTAGATCGGAGCGAATGACTCTTTCTGATGAATTTCGGCGTGCCCTTCGCGAACCATTTCGAGTGCGGACGCGAACGAGGAGGCAAACACCGTAGCGGCGAGTGCAGGCTCCACGACAAAGCTGATGAGGAACTGATCGATGCGCGACCAGTCCGCCGATTGTCCGATCAAGCGTTCGAGCGCGGCGCGCGCTTCGGCCAACGACCACACGGTGCGCTGCTTGAAGCGTACGCGCGAGAGCGCGCTCCGCGCGCGTTGCGTGGCATAAACGGACAGCAAATCGTAGAGCGTTGCCGTCCATTCCGGCTGCTTGATCTCGTCAATCGGCTCGGGCAATCCGCGCGGAAAAACATCGCGATTGAGCTGCGGCCGCTCCATCATGCGCATCGCAAATTCACGGATTGCCTCAAGACGGCGCAGCCGGTTGGCCAGCGCGAGCGCCATATCCTCGGCGCTGGGCCCGTCACCGGGCGCCACATCGGGCAGCAGCAGCCGCGATTTCAGATACGCGAGCCAGGCGGCCATCACCAGATAATCGGCGGCAAGCTCGAGCCGCAATTGCCGGGCCGCATCGATGAAGGACAAATACTGGTCGGCGAGCGCCAGGATCGAAATCTTCGCCAGATCGACTTTTTGCTGGCGCGCAAGCATCAGCAACAGGTCGAGCGGGCCTTCGAAGCCTTCCACATCGACGATCATGGCCGGTTCGGTTGTGCCACGGTCGGCGCCGACCGTGGTGTCAAACTCCTCGCTGCTCATGACCCTGCATTCCGTTGCGGCTCGTCGGCCACCATCTGCGTGAATATCCTGCGCGCGGCTTCAGTATCGAATTGCTCCGGTCCCACGCGCGCGGCGAGCGCGGCGTCCGCGCGCTTTGCCGCATCGCCCGAAAGCTCCGGCGCCTCGCCGGCGACGGCGATCATTTCACTCATGTCGCCATTGCAGTGAAGCACCACGTCGCATCCGGCCGCCAGCGCGGCACGGCTGCGCCCGGCAATGGTGCCGGACAGTGCTTTCATCGAGACGTCGTCGCTCATCAGCAGGCCCTTGAATCCGATAAAGCCGCGAATCACTTCCTTCACCATTGTGGCCGAAGTCGTGGCCGGCGCGACAGGGTCGATCGCGCTAAATACAACGTGTGCTGTCATGCCGAGGGGCAGGCCTGCCAGAGGGCGGAACGCAGCGAAATCGGTGGCCTCAAGCGTCGCGCGGTCCGTGTCGACTACTGGCAACCCGTGATGACTGTCGGCTGTAGCCCGCCCATGGCCCGGCAGATGCTTCAGCACCGGGAGAACGCCACCGGCCTGCAGGCCCTCGGCTATGGCCTTGGCAATAGCCGCCACCTTGCCGGGCTCGCTGCCATAGGCGCGATCGCCGATAACCGGGTTGGCGCTTTCCAGGGGAACGTCGGCCAGCGGCAGGCAATCGACATCGATGCCAAGCGGCGCAAGGTCGGCCGCAATCAGGTGGCCGGCGAGCCGTGCAGCAGCAATGCCGGCGGCGGGCTCGCGGTCGTAGAGGTCCCCATAGCGCGCTCCCGGGGGATAAGCCGGCCAAACCGGCGGGCCGAGCCGCTGGACGCGCCCCCCCTCCTGATCCACCAAAACGGGCGCATGCCACCCGACGGCGTCACGAAATGACTGTGCGAGTTCGGCCACTTGGCTTGGTGTACTCACGTTTCGCTTGAAGATTATAAGGCCCCAGGGCCGGGATTCACGGAGAAACGCATGCTCCTTGGCGGAAACGCTCAAACCCGCCAGCCCGGTGATGAACGCCCGCGACGTCATCGGGCGGATTAGCCCGCAGAATCCGCGAGGGTCAAGTTTGAGCTGTTAATTTCTCTGGATGAGGCACTGGGCGCCTGCCGACTTGAGGCTTGAGCAAAGTTCGGCAGCCTCGTTGGCGTTGCCAAAGGGGCCAACCGCGGCCCGGTAATAAGTTCCCTTTGCACCGAGGTCGGCCTTCAGAATCTGCAGCTGACGTCCGCCGAGCTGGCTGGGGTATTTAGCCTGCAGGTTTCGGAACGCACTTTGAGCCTCGGCCTCGCTCCTCTGGGACGAAACCTGCACATAACTGCCGGGGCCGGCAGTCCCGCTGCTGGCTGCAGGTGCCGGTTGCACAGGGGGAGCGACCGCGGCCGTACGCGCCGGCGCAGCAGGCGCCCTCGCCGCCGCAGATGCAGCATCAGGGTTGAGCGATAACGGCGCATTGCCGGACGCCGGTGTGGCCTGGCGCACCGCTGAACGCGCGGCTGGTGCCGGAGCTGCATCATCCTCCGCATCGGCAGTCGCGCTCGTGGCGGCCCGTGCCGGCGGCGCCGATGCTCGGGCGGCGGCGGGTGCAGGCGCTGTACGCGGCGCTGCCGCGAGTGGCGATACTCCCGGTGTGGAGGCGTCAGCCACTTGATCCGGATGGATCGCGATTGTGCGAACCTTCTTCGGCTCGGTTCCAATCACGCCGCTGCCCATTGGCAACTGCTGCTGTGGCTGCGACATGACAACGGCTGTCGGCTTGTCGATCGGCTGCTCCTCGCGGGAGACCAGCCTTTCGCTTTGTCCGCGTTCGTTCACCCGTTCGGTGATGAGCTTGTTCGCCTGCGCATCTTTGCCGGCTGTCGCGGGCACAATCTTGTTTGGTCCCGCATCTGCCTTGATGACCGGCGGCGGCTGAGGAGAACCAGATGAACCAAACAATGCGCGATAACCGTAGGCGCCGGCCGTGCCGACCACGGCCAACGCAAGCACGCCGGCGATCGCGATAACGCCCAGGCGCCGCCGGGACGGAGGGGCATCCTCGTAGTATTCTTCGTCGGTCTGCTGAGCGACGTCGTGCTCATAGGCGTCCTGCGGATAATCGGCCTGATCTGGCGCGTAGCCGCGAGCCTCGTGGTCGGCCGGATAGGCATCCTCGTCCGCAGGTGGCGTGCCACTGTAGGTCTGGCGCCCATACCCTTGAACACCATGCTCGCTTTGTGGTGCGTCGAACTGCTCAGGGGGCGCAGAGCGCGCGGTGTAATAACCATTGCCGGCGGATCGTTGCGGCAACACGCCCGCGCGTGGATCGGACGCAGCCTGCTGCACATAGCGCGTTCCCAAGGGCTGCGTGTTCCAGTCGGAACGCTCTTCGGGCGGGGGCGCGGCTGGCCGACGCGCGGCTTCGCGGCCGAATTCTCCAAAGGGATCGGTCTGTCCGATAAGGCGCGCGAGCTCCGCAAGCGGATCGTTGCCCGTGCTTTTGGCCGGACCGCGCACAGGTGGTTCACTTGCGCGATAAGATCGCTGGAATTGGTCTTCCGCCATTAGGTCCCCAGTTACTGAGCTCGTCCTTGCTACACTTTTATGACTGCGGGCGATGCACGCCAAGTGCAAATCGGCTGACGAGCCTAACGCATTTCTTCCGGCGCGCTGACCCCGAGCAAGTCTAAACCCGAGGCGAGTACAGTGACGATCCCCTCCACCAAGGCGAGCCGGGCTTTCGTCGTTTCTCGATCATTCTGGATAATGAAGCGTAAATGAGGCAAGTCCTTTCCACGCGTCCACTGTGCATGAAATTCGCTTGCCAATTCATATAGATAGAATGCGATTCGATGAGGTTCGTGAGCGGCGGCTGCCGACTCGATAATGCGCGGGTAAAGCGCGATCCGTCGCAGCAAGGAGACCTCACCGGTATCAATTAGCCTCTCAAGCGGCGCTCCCTTGAGCATTGCCGCGCGTGCTGAAGCGGCCTGGGGCAGGTCCGGAAGCTCCTCCCGCGCATTGCGAAACACGGACTGCCCGCGCGCATGCCCGTACTGGACATAGAAAACCGGGTTATCGCGGGAATGCTCGATCACTTTGGCCAGGTCGAAATCGAGCGCGGCGTCGTTCTTGCGGTAGAGCATGTCGAAGCGAACGGCATCGCGTCCGACCTCGTCGACCACTTCGCGCAAGGTGACGAACTCGCCGGCCCGTTTCGACATTTTCACCGGCTCGCCGGCACGCAGCAGGCGCACCAGTTGGACAAGCTTCACATCGAGATCCGCTTTGCCGCCGCTGATCGCTTTGACAGCGGCCTGCATACGCCTGACATAGCCGCCGTGATCGGCGCCCCAGACGTCGATCAGATTGACGAATCCGCGCGCGACCTTCGACCGGTGATAGGCAATGTCGGAGGCAAAATAGGTGTAGCTCCCGTCCGACTTCAGAAGCGGCCGGTCGACATCGTCGCCAAAATCGGTCGAGCGAAAAAGCGTCTGCTCGCGGTCTTCCCAATCCTCGAGGTTGCCGCCTTTGGGAGGTGGAAGCCGGCCTTCATAGACCTCGCCGCTTTTGCGCAAGTTTTCGATCGTGGCACGCACTTCGTCGCGTTCGCTTTCGATCAGTGAACGCTCCGAGAAGAACACATTGAAATGAATATCGAGCGCGGCGAGGTCGTCGCGGATACCGTCCATCATCATGGCAATTGCCTTGGAGCGCACAATCGGCAGCCATTGAGACTCTTTCATCGTGCTCAACTTGACGCCCTGCTCCGCAGCAAGCTCCCCGCCAACCGGCTTGAGATAATCGCCCGGATAAAGACCTTCCGGGATCGTGCCGATGTCTTCGCCGAGTGCCTCGCGATAACGGAGGAAAGCGGAGCGCGCGAGCACATCGACCTGCGCGCCTGCATCGTTCACGTAGTACTCGCGGGTGACGTCGTAGCCGGCGAAACTCAGCAGATTTGCGAGCGCATCGCCGAACACCGCACCGCGACCGTGGCCGACATGCATGGGGCCGGTCGGATTGGCAGAGACGTACTCAACGTTGACCTTTTCGCCTCTGCCGATTTCGCTGCGGCCGTAGTCGCTGCCCGCTGCCAAAACCAGGCGCAGTTCCTCGACCCAGACGTTCGGCTTCAGGGTGAGGTTGATGAAGCCCGGGCCGGCGATCTCGACCGACGTCACCTTGCCGTCGCCGCGCAGATTTGCCGCGATGCTTTCTGCAAGCTCGCGCGGCTTCTTGCCTGCTTCTTTCGCCAGCACCATCGCCGCATTGGTCGCCATGTCGCCATGGGTCGGGTCGCGCGGTGGCTCAACCACAATGCGCGAAAGGTCGGCGCCGGGTCCCAGGACCGCCGCGGCTGCCTGTTGCACACGCGCGAGAATGTCAGCGAACAGATGTTGGGGCCTGGAGGCGCTGGGCATAGTGGGGCTGCGGCTAACGTAATTCGGAAAGGGAGTCAAAATTCAACCCAGGATGTAGTCACCATCTCTACCAAATGGTCGCTCCGCTATCGACGACCAGGATCTGCCCGGTCGTGATAGCCGCCTCGTCCGACGCCAGGTAGACGGCCATGTCGGCCATGTGAATCGGCAGGCCGAGGCCCAGCAAATGTGTCTCCGCGAGTTTCTCGATGTCCTTAGACCCTTCTAGCAATTTCTTGACCCGGTCCGACAAGGTGACCGACGGCGCGATCGCGTTCACACGAATTTTGTGTTTTGCGTATTCGACCGCCATTGACCGGGTCAGCGCGGCGATGGCGCCCTTTGCCGCAGTGTAACAGTCGCGCCCCGGAACTGCGCTCAGGGCAAGCGACGATGTCATGTTGATGATCGCGCCGCCCCCGGACTTGATGATGTGCGGAATGCCGATCTTGGAGCAGAGAAACGTGCCATAGAGATCAAGATTGATGACGCGCCAGAATTCCTCCTCCGGTGCGTCGGTGACCGGGCCATCCTGCGGTGTGGATCCGCCCGCGTTGTTGTGAAGGATCGTCAGTTTTCCAAACCGCTCAATGGTTTGCGCGAAGGCCGCCTCGACGTTCGCCTTGTCGCGGATGTCACAGTGAATGAAATGCGCATCGCCGCCAGAATTCCTGGCCAGCGCTCGGGCCGACTGAGCGGCGGCCTCGCCACGCTCCTTATCAATCTCGGCGATGACGACCTTTGCCCCCTCTTCGGCAAAGCGCTCGGCGGTGGCACGGCCAATGCCGCCACCGCCTCCCGTGATAAATGCAACCTTCCCCGCCAGTCGCGCCATAAGTCCCGCTCCCGTCACCGATGATATTTTGTGGAGGCCGCACTGCGCAAGCAATCTCATCCAAACGGATGAGAAATTCGATCGCGAGTGACGCATCCTCCGAGCAAGGGATGTGACGTCATCGCAAAGCTGTCATTCAGATTGTCGTCCAGTTCACCGCGCGTTCATGGGCACAGCTTTAAGCATTTTGCATATGACGACGATTGCGAAATAAATCTCCAACGCACCTACGGCACCAATATGGAGCCAAGAGATGACAAGGCTGATGATAAAGCTCATGAACATTTTCAGAGTTGCGTGCCTCACAGGCACGCTCGCAGCGGGCGCGATGATGGTCAGGGCCGACATCGCCAGTGCCAAAGACAACAACAGCCACAAAAGCAGTGACGCGCGAAGCACAAAGGCAAACAGCAATCATTCCGGCACAGCGAAGGAAAGGCCGGAGAAACACGAAAGCAAGGAGGGCAAGGGTCACAAGGACCACGAAGCCAGGCATTGCGGCAAGAATTGCAAGGGTGTTCCAAAAGCAACCCCGGTGACGATCTCGAATGGTGTGGGCAAGACAAAGATCAAAGTCGGCCCGACAGAGGTCCTGGGCCTCAGTGCCAAGAACGGCACGATCACCGTCACCGAATTTACCGGCAAGCCGGGCTTGCGCACGGTGACGTTCGGCGGCAGCTCGATCACGCTGTCCAGTTCCGTTGCCGACGGTTTGCGCCTGCGTGGTTCGAACGGCAAATCACTCAATATCGAGATCGACAACACCGTGTCCGTCAAACAGAACGCGAATGGGAGCGTGACGGTCACCGCCAATCCGCCACCCCTCAAAGGTCTGTAGCCGACAAAATGCGCGCGATCGAAAATCTGCATTCAGATTGCTATTCGGTTCAGCCCGCATTCAAGAGCGCAGCATTAAGTATTTTGCATGTAGCGGCGCGTGCGAAATATCTGCCGCGACATGGTCAAAGGCTGCAGCGCAGCTGCAGCACCAACATTGGAGCCAAGAGATGAAGAATCTTACGACCGTTTCCAGGCTGGCCTGCCTCACCATCGTGCTCGCAGCGGGCACCATGATGGCCCCCACGAACATCGCCACTGCCAAAGACAACCACCATCAAAGCAACAACGTCCAGAATAATGGCCATCAGCGCGGCACGATGAGCGGCCGGCCCGCCGGCGTGAAGACAGCGCTCCGCGAACAAATTAAATGCATGAAACATTGCGGAAAGCCGACGCAACCATCGACCGATAAGAACCCGACGACGACTTCACCGAAACCCGCCGTCAGTGATCAACCCGCGACCGCGAAGTCTGCGGCGAGCAGCCCCCCGACCACCAGCGACCATATCGAATGGCGTGGGCACCTCCGCCATATTCAACGGCAAAGACGGCCTGACCGTAACGGCCGCAAGCCCGACGAGCATCATGGTGACGAACAGCAGTCATAGCTCGGTGACCATGGGCGGTCAGTCGATCACTCTGTCCGGCGCGACATCGGTCAAGGCCGGCCCGGGCATGGAGGTTCGCCGCCTTGCGAACGGCGACGTCACGATTGCAATCAAGCCTGCGGTTGCAGGCGCACCAACAAGACCGATCCCACCCGGCGTTGGCCCCGGCGATATCGCAAAGGGCGCAGCCACGACTGCAGGCAGCGCCGCCAATGTTGCCGCCACCAGCCCCGTCATCCTTGGTACGGCGGCCGGGATCACCGCTTACGGCGCGGCCATCGCGACCATTGCCGGAGAGCCTGTCAAAGGCACCAAGCAAATTGCCAGCGATGTTGCCGATTCTGCCGGGGCCGCCATTGAGTGGGTGGCCGACTGGTTCTAGCGGTCTTCCTTGATTGGTTTCCGCGCGGGTGGCGAATGCCACCCGCGCTTCCGTTTATCCGCCGCGCGCAATGCTCAGAATAACTGCGGCGTCTCCTTAAAATATTTCGCGTGCTCGATGAGCGCGTAGCGGTCGGTCATCCCCGCAATGTAGTCGCCAATGCGCCGGGCGCGCGCCGGCGCGTCGGTAATACGAATGCCATCATTCCAGCCGGGCGGCAGGTCGTTCGGTGTCGCCACGTAATGCGCAAAGAGATCACGCACGACTCGTTCGGCATCGGCCATCACGCGCATCACGCGGTCATGCCGATACATGCGCGGATAGAGAAATCCCTTGATATCGCGGTCGGTCTTTTCCATCGCAGGTGAAAACCCCACAACGGGTCGTGGCGCCTCGCGCACCTGCGCGGCCGAACGCGGTTTGAGCATCGCGACGCGCCGGCCCGTCTCGCCGATCACGTCCTCGATCATGCGCGTGATGAGCGCGCGCACAGTTTCATGCACGCGCCGTGGCGGGTCAGTGTCCCGATATTGCGCGTTGATCGTGTCCAGGATGTTTGCGACCAGAGGCACCGTGGAAATATCACCGAGCGTAAAGAGGTCCGCGCGGAGACCGTCATCGATGTCGTGGGCGTCGTAGGCGATGTCGTCCGACAAGGCAGCGACCTGTGCTTCCGCGCTGGCATAGGTCCACAATTCCAGATCCTGAATCTTCGAATAGGCAATAATCGGCGCCGGCACGCCGAGCCTGACGTAGCGGCCGACGGCTGCGCCATCGTGACCGATGAGCGGCCCGTTATGTTTGACCACGCCCTCGAGTGTTTCCCAGGTCAGATTGAGACCATCGAAAGCGGCGTAGCGGCGCTCAAGATCCGTCACAATACGTAAGGCCTGCGCATTGTGATCGAAGCCCCCGTAGCCGGCGAGGCATTCGTCGAGCGCCCGTTCGCCAGCATGTCCGAACGGCGGATGGCCGAGGTCATGAGCGAGCGCCAGCGCCTCGGCGAGGTCTTCATCCAGGCCCAGGGCGCGCGCGAGCGACCGGGCGATCTGCACAACTTCGAGCGTATGCGTGAGTCGCGTACGGTAGTGATCACCTTCGTGATAGACGAACACTTGCGTCTTATGGGCCAGTCGCCGGAACGCAGCCGAGTGGATAATCCGGTCGCAATCGCGGCGGAACGCATTGCGGGTCGGACTCACCGGTTCTGTAAAGCGCCGGCCACGGCTTTGCGCCGGATCGGAAGCAAAAACTGCCCGCTCGCGCCCTGTTTCGACCGCCATTGCCGCATTGACCTCGCTGGCTCGCGCACTTAACTATCCGTTGGGCCTTCTGCCAATAGGATGGCCCGAAAAGGCGAGCAATGAGCACAGGCATTACGGTCAGCGAACGGGCGGCGCGGCGAATCGGCGAAATCCTCAAGGGTGAGCCGAGCGGCGCCATGTTGCGCGTCAGTGTGGAAGGCGGCGGCTGCTCGGGCTTTCAGTACAAGTTCGATGTCGAACGGGCGAAGGCGGCCGACGATCTTGTCATCAACCGCGAGGGCGCGGTCGTGCTTATTGATCCCGTCTCCGTCAATTACATGGCCGGGTCAGAAATCGATTTCGTCGATGATCTGATCGGCGCCTCGTTCAAGGTGAATAACCCGAAGGCGAAAGCCTCTTGCGGCTGCGGCACCAGTTTCGCGCTCTAGCGTGAAAAGCGAAGGCGCCGCCGAAGCGGCGCCCTCTATTCCAAACGTCAAAGCCTAGGCCTTCACCGGGACGAATGCGTAGCCGCTTCCATCCTTCTTGAACGTGCCCGCACCCGGCATGCTGTAGTGATAGCCGGTCACCGTGAGATTTTCGGCAATGGCGCGATCGATGATCTTGCGCCGGTTCGTCTCTGCCAGCGCACCGTCAGTGTCAAACACCGCCTGCCAGCCGGGATTTCTCACGAACAGCAGCGGAATGTTGGTGACATCGCCGAGCACCAGCAACGGTTTTTTGCCGGAGCCCACCAGATAGCTCGTATGACCCGGCGTGTGACCCGGTGTCGAGATCGCGCGCACGCCCGGTATGACGTCCTTATCGCCGTCAACCTGCTGCACGTTCTTCCAACCCTGCAGTGTCGCCTTGACCCTGTTGCTGATGCCTTGCGCCGGCTGCGGCACGTTGCCGGTCCACCACGCGAGCTCGGCCTTCGGCACGTAGATCGTGGCATCCGGAAAAGTCTGCGCGTTGGTCTCTTTTGCCATCAACCCGAAGATATGGTCCGGGTGGAAATGCGTGACAATGATCGTCTTGATCTTGGCCGGATCGATGCCGGCAGCTTTCATGTTTTTCGACGCCATCAGGCCGGCGGTTGGCTGAACCTGGCCGCCCGTGCCTGAATCGAACATCACGTATTGGTCCTTCATCTTCACGACAGTGATCGTGAACGGGATCGGCACAATATTTTCGGCGAGGCCCGCACCTTTGAGCGCGGCCTTGACCTGATCGGCTGGCGCGTTTTTCACAAACCCGTCTTCCAGCGTTCGATTCCAGATGCCGTCGTATATTTGGGTGACTTCTACGTCACCGGACTTGAATTTGTGAAAGCCCTTATCGAGCAGCTTGGCGTTGGCGTAGCTCTGCGCCTGTGCGGAGCCGATGAATTCAAGCGGACCGTTGAGGCTGAAGGCGGCGGACGCCGCGGTGGCCGAAAGTACAAAATTACGGCGTGAGATGTTGTGCATGCTTGCACTCCCCTTGGGCAATGGGCTGACAGACCCAAGCGATAAACACCAACCCGCCCGGGTCCATCCGCAATGTGCAAAAAATATATTCTGAACCGCTATTCCGCGGCAACCGCGGGCGGAACCTCTTTGACTTCCTCAAGCTGCGGCTCGAGCCGGCGCTTGAGCAGCCGGTCGAACCGGTCGAGATAGAGGTAGATGACCGGGGTAATGTAGAGCGTCAGGAGCTGCGAAAGCACCAGGCCGCCAACCACCGCAACGCCGAGAGGCTGGCGCAGTTCGGCACCGGCGCCGGTGCCGAGCGCGATCGGCAACGTGCCGAAGATCGCGGCGAAGGTCGTCATCATGATCGGACGGAAGCGCAGCACCGCCGCTTCGCGGATTGCGGCTTCGGCCGAAAGGCCGACACGGCGGCGTTCAAGGGCGAAGTCGATCATCATGATCGCGTTCTTCTTCACGATGCCGACAAGCATCACGATACCGATCATGGCGATCACCGACAGATCCATGCGGAACAGCATGAGCGTCAGGATCGCGCCGATACCCGCAGATGGCAGGCCGGAGATGATGGTGATCGGGTGGATGAAGCTTTCATACAGAATGCCAAGCACGACGTAGGCGGCAAAGATCGCAGCGAGGATCAGGATGCCCTGCCCGCGCAATGAATCCTGGAAAACCTGCGCCGTACCCTGGAAGCCGGTCGTGATCGTTGCCGGCAGCCGATCCTCGCGCTCGAGTTTCTGAATGGCGTCCACCGCCTGACCGAGCGAGAAGCCGGGGGCGAGGTTGAACGCGATCGTCACCGCCGGCTGCTGACCCTGGTGATTGACCTGCAACGGACCGACCGTGCGCTCGAAACGGGTGACCGCCGAGAGCGGCACCGTCGTGCCGTTTGTTGTCTTCAGATAGACGCGTGCCAGATCATCCGGACTGACTTGGAAGTCGGGCTGGGTCTCGAGAATGACCTGATAGTAGTTGACCGGGCTGTAGATGGTGGCGACCTGCCGCACGCCAAATGCGTTATAGAGTTCCTGCCGGACCTGATCGACCGTGACCCCATAGACCGCCGCTTTTTCGCGATCGACATCGATCGTCACCTGCGGATTGGTGACGTAGAGGTCCATCGTGACGTCCAGCAGACCGTCGATCTTCGAAATCTTGTTGCGCAATTCCGGCGCAACCCGATAAAGCGTCGCCGTGTCATTGGATTGCAGCGTGTACTGATATTGGCTCTTGGCCAGCTTGCCGCCGAGATTGATGTTCTGGATCGGCTGGAAATAGATCGCGAGACCGGGCACGCTGTTCGAATTCTTGCGCAGGCGCGCGAGGATTGTCTGCAGATCATCACGTTCTTTGCGCGGCTTGAGCGCCACCAGCATGCGGCCGCTGTTTCCGACCGAGTTGGGTCCACCCGTGCCGACCGTCGAATTTACATAGGCAACCGCCGGGTCCGCGCGCACAAGGTCGGCAACCTGGCGCTGAAGCTGCGAGATTGCCGGAAACGAAATGTCGGTCGCGCCTTCGGTGATACCGATGACGTAGCCGGTATCCTCCGTTGGAAAGAATCCCTTGGGCACCACGATATAGAGCGCGATGGTGACGAAGAACGTGGCAAGGGTGATCCCCAGCACGATCGGCTTGAAGGCCAACACCTTGTCGAGCGTCCACTGATATGTGCTGAGCATCCACTCGAAGAACCGCTCGAATATCCGCAGCACAAAGAATTGCTTCTCACCCTCCGGATGATGGCTGCCGAGAACGCGCGCGCACAGCATCGGCGTCAGCGTGAGCGAAACGAAGCCCGACACCACGATTGCGACCGCGATCGACACCGCGAACTCGCGGAACACCCGGCCGACCATGCCGCCCATCAGCAG
>DASSIJ010000375.1:0-7271 GCA_035692045.1 Pseudolabrys sp.
CATTTGAGGCCGGAAAGCTGGATTTCGAGGGCCGCGACGGCGTTTTCTGCCGTCTGCCACGGCCAATCCTTCATCTGGTTGCGAAACCAGGTGAGCTGGCGCTTGGCATAGCGGCGCGTATCCATGACGGCACCCGCTTGCGCTTCCTCCATCGAAATCTCGCTCTTGAGGTGCCGAATGAGCCAGGGCACGCCATGAGCCTTCATAGCCGGCAGGAGCGGATCGAGCTTGCGCGCAGCAAGCTCGCGGATTTCCTCCAGCGCGCCTGATTTCAGCATTGTGGCAAATCGCATTTCGATGCGGCGCACCAGTTCCTGGCGCTCACAGGTGATGAAAATCTTCGCTGCGCGACCGGGATCGATGATCGGCGGCAGACCATCAATGTGCCAGTCCGACAGAGGCCGCCCCGTCGCCAGCGCAACTTCGAGCGCGCGTGAGATGCGCGAACGATCATTGACCGTTACCCGTTGGGCGGTCGCGGGATCAAGACGCACCAACTCCGCGTGGAGTGCCGGCGCGCCGTCACGCTGCAGCCGGCTGCGGACGTCGGCTCGGATATCGGCCGGGATCGGCGGTACAGCGGCGAGCCCGGCGGTCAGCGCCTTGAAATAAAGCCCGGTGCCGCCGACCAGAATCGGTATGCGCCCCTGCCCGGCGACGTCCTTGAGTGCCGCTCCAACGTCGCGGCACCAACGACCGACCGAGTAGTTCTCCGCCGCATCAACAGGGCCATAGAGTCGGTGTGGTACCCGCTTTTCCTCTGCCGGCGTTGGTCGTGCTGTAATGATGCGCAGGTCGCGATACACCTGCATTGAATCGGCATTGATGATGACCCCACCGAACCGTTCCGCCAGCTCAAGAGCGAGTGCCGACTTGCCGCTCGCAGTCGGCCCTGCAATAAGCAGCGCTCGATTGGTATCGTGCATCGCATGACTCATGTCGCGACCCTGATTGGGACCGCAGACGCGGTTTCCACTGCGATGGAGACCGCGCGCGCCGCATTGGCAGGCGCGGGCCCACCACAAAGGCTCGGGCCCGGCGCAGCCGATATTCCCTTTACCGCGGAAACCACCGTAGACCAACGCTCGCTTGCCGAACGCCTGCGCGGGACAACGAGCGGCATCGACATCGTCGTGCAGCCCGCTGCCGCCCGGCGAAAGAAACTGTTTCTGGCTGACATGGATTCCACCATGATCAGACAGGAATGCATCGATGAGCTCGCCGACTACGTCGGGCTGAAAGCCCATGTCGCCGCGATCACCGAACGCGCCATGCGGGGTGACATCGCATTCGAGCCGGCGTTACGGGAGCG
This sequence comes from Pseudolabrys sp., assembly GCA_035692045.1. GTDB lineage: Bacteria > Pseudomonadota > Alphaproteobacteria > Rhizobiales > Xanthobacteraceae > Pseudolabrys. Next base: position 1,313 of record DASSIJ010000375.1, read on the forward strand.
GGTGGCGTTGCTCGAAGGCTTGCCCATTTCTGTCATCGAAGAGGTTTTACGCGACCGCATCAGGCTGACTCCGGGCGGGAAAACTCTGGTGGCGACCATGCGTGCGAATGGCGCCGTCACTTGCATGGTGTCGGGCGGCTTCACACTATTCACCGACCGTATTGCCGCCATGATCGGTTTCGACAAAAGCCGCGCCAACACGCTAACGCTGGTGGATGGGCACAAGCTCGCCGGCAAAGTCGCCGACCCTGTTTTTGGACGCGACGGCAAGCGTGCGGCGCTCATCGAGCTGCGCCAGGACCTTGGCCTCGCAAAAAATGACACGATGGCGATCGGCGACGGGGCCAATGATCTCGACATGATCCTCGAAGCCGGTCTGGGCGTGGCATACCACGCCAAACCGAAGATTGCCGCCACCGCCCCCGCACGCATCGATCACGGCGATCTCACCGCGCTGCTCTATGTTCAGGGATATCGCCGGGAGGAATTTGTCGAGGCGTGATCAATAGAAATGGCCGGGAAACCCCGGCCATAACGCATATTGCAAGTCGCTGTTACTGCAAGCTCAAGGCGACAAAACTTGGGTCTCCATCGGGCGTCACCACCAGCAGGACGGCCGCCTTCTTGCCGTCTTTCTTGAGCTTGTCGACGCGCTGCTGAAGCTCGGTCGCGTTCGCCACCGGCTGCTGCTGGACCTCGGCGATCACCATGCCAGGCGCGAGCCGCTTCTCGGCGGCGGGCGAATTCGCGTCCACGCCGGTGATCAGGACACCCTTCACCTTGTCCTTGATGTTGTGCTTCTTGCGCAATTCGTCAGTGAGGTTGGCAAGATCGAGCCCGAGCGCCTTCTTCACGACGGGCTTTACATCCGGTGCCGCGTCCTTCTTGGTATTGAGCGCGGCCTGTTTCTCGTCCTCCAGCCGGCCAAGCTTGACTGTCTTTTTTTCTTCCTTGCCGTTGCGGATGACAACCACCTCGACATCCTTGCCCACCGGCGTATCCGCGACGATCTTGGGGAGATCGCGCATTTCCTTGACGTCCTTGCCATCAAACCTGACGATGACATCGCCAGCCTCGATGCCCGCGGGCTTGGCAGGCCCCTTCTCGTCTATGCCGGCCACAAGGGCGCCACGCGCCGGTTTGATGCTGAGACTCTCGGCGATTTCATCGCTGACTTGCTGGATGCGCACGCCCAGCCAACCGCGGCGCACTTCCTTGAACTCGCGCAGCTGATCGACCACCGGCACAACCGTTTTCGACGGGACCGCGAACCCTATGCCGATCGAGCCGCCGGACGGCGAAATGATTGCAGTGTTAACACCGATCACTTCGCCATTGAGATTGAACAGCGGCCCACCTGAATTTCCGCGATTGATGGCGGCGTCCGTCTGGATGTAGTTGTCATAGGGCCCCGACTGGATGTCGCGGTTACGCGCGGAGACGATGCCTGCGGTTACCGTGCCACCAAGACTGAATGGATTTCCGATCGCGATCACCCATTCGCCAAGCCGCAGCTTGTCGCTATCACCGAATTTCACCGACTTGAGCGGCTTCGTCGGCTGAACTTTGAGCAGCGCGAGGTCGGTCTTCTGATCACGACCGATGACCTCGGCTTTCAAAGTGCTCCCGTCGTTGAGGATGACGTTCACTTCGTCGGCATCGGCGATAACGTGATTATTCGTCACCACCAGTCCAGTGGCATCGATAATGAAGCCGGAGCCAAGCGAGTTGACGCGGCGCGGCGATGGCGATGGCGATGGCGACGGATTTTCGCCTTGTTGGCCGCCTTGACCGCCCTGTCCACCTTGGCCGCCCTGGCCACCTTGTCCACCCCGGCGGTTCTTGAAGAATTCCTCGAAAAATTCTTCAAACGGCGACCCCGGGGGCAGCTGCGGCATGGCGCCGTTCCGCATGTCCACCGATTGCTTGGTGGAGACGTTGACGACCGCGTCTATGACCTGCTCCGCCACATCCGCTATTCCCTCGGGCCCGCGCGCGGCGGCTTGAGTGGTAAAAGCCGGCCAAGCTACGGCGGCGGCGACAAAAATAGCCAAGCCGGCACGGCCGACGGAGCTCTTCAGGCGGAAAAGGGAGTCGCCCATGGGCGTCGAATCTCCTGAGGGTAAGATTTCAGTCAGAGAGTGGCCCCGACTTCGAGGCGTTTCAAGGGCACCCACATCAATACCATGCGAGGCGCGGTTTTCCTTCAGTTACGAACCAGCCAGAGCAAGGCAAGCCCCACAATCGCCGAACCAATCCCGATCAGGCGCAAGGACATATCCTGGGTTTGCAGCACGCTGGCCATCGCCCTTTTTGCCGCTTCCGGGAAGGCCGCGAAAATCAGGCCTTCGATGACAAAAACCAACCCGAGCGCGGCCAGGAAGTCCGACATACCGGTCGTTCGCGTTTGCTAACGTGACGGCGTTTGAGCTGTCGGCGGCGTTGCCGAGGGTTCGCGCAACTTGCCGGACGGATCTCCGAAGTATCTGAAGAAACTTGAGTCCGGTTTGAGCACCATGCGGGTGTCATTCTGCTTGAGACCCCGCTCGTAGGCCTGCATCGAGCGGTAGAAGGAGAAGAAGTCCGGATCCTTGCCGAACGCTTCGGCGAAGATCTGATTCCGAGTAGCGTCGCCTTCACCTCGAACCTGTTCGGACTTCGAGGTCGCCTCAGCGACGAGCACGGTGACCTCTCGATCGGCGCGCGAGCGGATTTCCTGGGCGCGTTGCGCGCCCTGGGCGCGAAACTCTGCTGCCTCGCGTTGGCGCTCGGTCTGCATGCGCTGATAGACGGCCTGGCTGTTTTGCTCAGGCAGATCAGCGCGCCGGATACGGACGTCGACGACCTGAACACCATAGCTTGTCGCTTCACGGTCGACCAATTCCCGAATTCGGGACATCAACTCCGCGCGCTGGTCGCGCACGACGTGGGTAAATGTCACCTCACCCAGAACGCGACGCAGCGCCGAATTCAGAAGAATGGACAGCTGGGAATTGGCTCCGGCGATCGAGCCCAGCGTCTGATAGAAGCGCAACGGATCCCGGATGCGGTAGCGCGCAAACGCGTCCACCACGAGGCGCTTCTGATCGGAAGCGATCACTTCCTGCGAGGGCGCCTCCAGATCGAGAATGCGTTTATCAATATACACAACCGAGTCGATGAACGGTGCCTTTACATGCAGTCCCGGTTCAGTGATCGGTGGCAGCGGACTGCCCAGACGGAGCACGAGCGCCTGCTGCGTCTGATTGACAGTGAACAAAGAAGAGTAGGCGACGATCAGCGCCGCGACGAAAAGAACTGCAATGATGCCACCCAGGAAATTCAACCTCATGGCCGACCTCCTGGCTGCTGCGACTGATTGCGTGGCGGCTGCGGCTGGCGCGAGAGCTCGGTGAGCGGCAGATAAGGCACGACGCCGCTGCCGCCCGCCCCGGAATCCAGAATGATCTTATCGGTGCCCCCGAAAATATGTTCCATGGTTTCGAGGTACATGCGCTCGCGCGTCACGGCAGGCGCCTTTTTGTACTGCTCATAAATCTGGAGAAAGCGCGACGTCTGACCGGTGGCTTCGGCCACGGTCTGCTGACGATAGGCTTCCGCGGCCTGCGTGATCTGTGCCACGCGCCCGCGCGCCTCGGGCAGCACGCGGTTGGCATAGGTTTGCGACTCATTGACCGCGCGCTCGAGATCGGCGCGCGCAGCCTGGACGTCACGGAAAGCATCGATCACCTGCGCAGGCGGATCGACTTTTTGCAATTGCACCTGCTGTATGATGATGCCGGCGCCGTAGTGATCGAGTGTCCTCTGCATCAGGTCCTGCACCGCGGTCTCGGTGGTCTGCCGCGCGCCCGTGAGAATCGGGTGGATTTCGGAACGGCCGATCACCTCGCGCATGGCGCTTTCCGCCACCGCCTTCACGGTGCCTTCCGGATTCTGGATATTGAAAAGGAACTGGCCGACACCGTCCGGTTTTACTTTCCACAGCACCGAGAAATCGACGTCAACGATGTTCTCGTCGCCGGTGAGCATCAGGCTCTCTTCCGGAACATCGCGCACGGTGGTGCCGCCACGGCGGACGTCATCGACCACGCGCATACCGATATCGATCTTGTTGACGCGCAGCGCCTTGGGCGTAAGCACGGTCTCGACCGGATACGGCAGGTGGTAATTCAGACCGGGCTGCACCACGCGGACTTGTTCGCCGAAGCGCAGAACAACGCCCAGCTCATCCGGTTCGACCCGGAAGAAACCGGAAAATCCCCAGAGCGCAAGCGCACCAAGGACCAGGAGAGCAAAACCGCGCCCGCCGAGGTTGCCGCCGGGCAGCACGCGCCGCAACCTGTCCTGACCGCGACGGAGGATCTCTTCCAGATCCGGTGGTGTTGGTCCCGGCGATTGTGGCCCGGAGCCCCATGGCCCTTTGCCACCCGAGCCCCACGGCCCACCGCCGCCCTGATTGGTCCACGGCATTTGATAATGTCTCCCGCGCCGGCTGTTTGCCCGGCTAACACTTAGTTGGGAGGGGTTATAGGGGACGCCAAGGCCGGTTACAACGCGCCCTCATGCCGCGTTTTTGTTGAATTTTCAGCGCTTTATATATGTTACCAGGGAGAAGTCGGCGTCATCGTCAGCCCCGGCGTAGTGTTCCTCGCGCGATATTTCCTGCCAGACCTCCGGATCGATCAACGGAAACAGCGCATCGCCCTCGGGTGACGTGTGCACATGGGTTATTTCCAGCCGGTCGGCCATGTCCATCGTCGCCGCAAAGATATCGCCGCCGCCGATCACTATGATCTCATCAACCCCGCGCCTGGCCGCATCGGAGCGGGCATAGCTGAGCGCGGCGTCCAGACTCGTGGCCAACACCGCTCCGGGCGCGATCAAGCTCAGGTCCCGCGTCAGCACGATATTGGTGCGGTCGGGCAGCAATCTCCCGATGGACTCGTGGGTTTTACGTCCCATGATCACCGGGCGGTTCAGCGTCACCTTTTTGAAGTGCTGAAGATCGGACTTCAGGCGCCATGGCAACTGGCCGTCACGCCCAATAACCGCATTGTCCCCAAGCGCCGCAACAATAACGATTTTCATGGCGCCGTCCTGCCGGATGTCGGACAGAAACGTCCCCATACGCGAGGCGAGCTCTCGTTCGAGAAATCAAGAAGCATGTACGAAAAAAGACACGGCATTGTTTTGCGATCTCGCGATCAATGCATAGGACGATTGTTCTGATATTTCACTAACGGCCGCCCCTGAGAACGAAATATCTCTGCGCAAATTCGAAATGGCGGCCCTAAGTTCCCACTTAAAATCAGGTTAGTTCGATGCATACAAACAGCGACAACAAAACCACCACTTCTTGGCGACAAACTACACGGCCACGGCGGCCTTTATATGCGGATGAGGGTCGTAGTTTTCGACCGTGAAGTCCTCATACCGAAATGCGAAAATGTCCTTCACCGCCGGATTGAGCCGCATCACCGGCGGGCGTCGCGGCGCGCGCGACAACTGCAGCCGCGCCTGTTCCAGGTGATTGAGATAGAGATGGGCATCGCCGAAGGTGTGGACGAAGTCTCCAGGCTTGTACCCCGTCACCTGCGCCATCATCATCGTGAGCAGCGCGTAAGAAGCGATGTTGAACGGCACGCCGAGAAACACATCGGCCGAGCGCTGATAAAGCTGGCATGACAGCTTGCCGTCGGCGACATAGAATTGAAACAAACAATGGCATGGGGGGAGCGCCATTTTATCGACATCAGCCGGGTTCCACGCAGTAACAATCAGCCGGCGCGAATCCGGATTGCGTTTGATCATTGCGACCACGTTGCCGATCTGATCGATGGTTGCGCCATCCCGCGTCGGCCATGAGCGCCATTGCTGACCGTAAACCGGACCCAGGTCCCCCCGCTCGTCAGCCCACTCGTCCCAAATGCGCACGCCATGTTCCTGGAGATATTTGATG
>DASSIJ010000376.1:0-6629 GCA_035692045.1 Pseudolabrys sp.
CGCCGTCTAGTCGACACGGCTTCCTCCGGCAAGCAAGCCAATTGGCGTTGCTCGGTTGCAGATTTTCCATTGGCGGGAGCAAAAATCTGATTTCGCACCGGTTGAATTTTGACTAACTTTGGTGACACGGGGCCGCACAAAGCAGGCGCACAATGAAAAAGACCTACACCGGGGGCTGCCAGTGCGGAAAAGTCCGTTACGAAGCACAAGCCGAAATCGGCGACGTCATTGCCTGCAATTGCTCACGATGCCGCAAACTTGGCCCGTTGTTGTCTGCCGTTGCGAAGTCCGATTTTAAATTGCTTTCCGACGAAAGTGACATGACGGACTACCAATTCAACAACCGCACGATCCATCACCCGTTTTGCAAGACTTGCGGCATCCAGTCCTACGCCTATGGCAAAGGGCCCGGGGGCAAGGACATGGTGATGCTTAACGTGCGCTGCCTCGACGGCATCGACACGGAGCAATTCAAGGTGAAGAAATTCGACGGCGCCAGTCTCTAGTGGAAAGAAGGCTGCCCAAAAAGCCATAACGGGCAGACCGTCGTCCGCCCGTCACAAGCTCTCGGATCCATTCCCGACGCGCGAACCGAAGCCCTCGCGGGGGTACCAGCTACTGAGAGCCAGGGCCGGCAGATATGAGCCACGAATACTGCAAGCAGCACCCACGTCCCATGTCCAGGCCGGTCATGGCGGCCATCCGTGTCCGGCAGAGCCGAAGATGGGTGACCTGTCGGAAAGCGTACTGCTCCCACTCACCAAGGCAAGCCCCATGAATCGCTGTTGATAATTCCGAGGATAAATATGGGCCTCCTGCTAGCCCAATATCGTGCCTTTGCCGCGGCCATCCTTGCTCTGTTCAATCATCACGGTGTCATGCTTGAGCGCGAGCTGCGTCGTGAGCTTGGCATTCATCAGTTGCTCCTGCGTAAGAGCATGCATGGCGGCGAACATGCCCTCGGTGCCTGCCGGGCTATAGATCATCAGCATGCGAACGCCTTCCTTTGAAGTCACCTGATGTGGCACGCCAGGCGGAATGTGAACGCAGGAACCTTTCTTGGCGTGGAACAATTCTTCGCCGACCTGAAAATCCGCACTGCCGTCGAAAACGTAAAATGTTTCGTACGCTTTGACGTGATAGTGCGCTCGCGATTGAAAGCCTGGTTTGCAGTTCTCTTCTACAACCTCGAATGTTTGGCCTGTATCATCACCGCTGATCTTGACGATCACTTCGTTGGCCTTGGCGTAAATGTTGCCCGCGCCGGGCGGTGAATGCTTGCCTTTGCTATCGGGTTTTGTCTGCATGACCGGCACTTTTCGTTTCTCACAGTCCCCCTGCTGAACCGAGGGATGGACGCCGGACAAAAATAGCACGACATTCGGCGAAACAGCGATCCAAGCGAGGAAATTTCTTATGAAGCCAACGTCTGCCCGTGAGCGGCTCGAATCCGCGCTTGACCGCATCGACGATCCGAAAGGGGAGGGCGCGCGGGCCTGTCTCACAGTTTATCGAGAGCAAGCAGCAGCTGCCGCCGAGGCCGCCGACGCGCGCGCCAGGGCCGACGTTTCACTTGGCCCGCTTGATGGCACTATCGTCAGTATCAAGGACCTGTTTGACGTTGCCGGCGAGGTGACGCGCGCGGGCTCGAAGGCGCTCGCTGAGGAAGCGAAACCGGCCGCAGTTGATGCGCCGGTGGTGCACCGGTTGCGTGCGGATGGCGCGATCATTGTCGCCAAGACCAACATGACGGAATTCGCCTATTCGGGAATTGGTGCGAATCCGCATTACGGCACGCCCGGCAATCCGGCCGATCGCAAGCGCGTCCCGGGGGGATCATCAGCGGGTGCGGCTGTCGCCGCGGCAGACGGCATGTGTGAGATCGCGATCGGCACAGACACTGGCGGCTCTTGCCGAATCCCCGGCGCACTTTGCGGAATCGTTGGCTACAAACCAAGCCGCCAACGCATTCCTACGGAAGGTGCCTTTCCTTTGTCGTACAGCATCGATTCAATTGGGCCACTCGCTCGCTCGGTGGAGGCCTGTGCCAAGGCCGATGCGGTGATGGCGGGCGAGAGATTTGTGCCGTCAGATCCTGCATCCCTTGCGGGTCTTCGCATCGGTCTACCCCAGGGTTTCCCACTTGAAAATCTGGACGAGACCGTCGCGAAGCGTTTTTCTCAGGCACTCGACATGCTCAAGCGCGCCGGCGCACGTCTCACCGACGAGACGCTGTCGCAATTCGATGGCATGGCGCAAGTCAACAGGAAAGGCGGCGTGCAGCCTGCGGAAGCCTTTGCAGTCCACCGCGATTTGTTGTCGCGCCGCGCCGATGCCATTGATCCGAATGTGCGAGTGCGGCTTGAACGCGCACGCAACGCAAGCGCAGCCGATTACATCGACATGGTGCGGGATCGCGCGCGCTTGATCCGCTCGATGGACGCACGGCTTGCCGATCTCGATGTGCTAGCCTCGCCAACCACTCCGATCGTCGCACCAACCATGGCGGAGGTTACGCCGGCGGATGAATTTGCCCGCAAGAACGCCATGCTGCTGCGCAACACGGTTGTCGCGAATTTTTTCGACCTTTGCGCCATCTCTGTCCCGATTCCACGCGAAGGCGCCCTGCCGACCGGTTTGATGCTTGTCGCGCGAAACGGCAATGATCATCGGCTGTTCCGTATTGCCGCGGCGGTTGAGCGATTATTTGCTGCATAGATCCCGGCAACTTTGGCTTGTTGACCGGAAGGAAAATCCGGCATCATCTCGGTACAGTCGATAAAGTCGGGAGGAGGACCTTCTATGAGGCGCAAATCATATTCGGGCAACAAAAGCGTGACGCGCCGTACGGTGTCGGCGGGCCTGGGTGCGGCAGCCCTCGCCGGGTTCGCTCCGTTCAACGTTGTGCGTGCCCAGACGGCCGCCCTGAAAGTCGGTGTGCTGCTGCCTCGGTCGGGTTTTCAAGCCGGTATCGGCCAGGATTGCCAGCGTGGCGTCGATATTGCACCAGCCATACTCAAAGACCTGGGGTTGCCTGCCCTCGAAATTATGAACGGCGACACGGAAACCAAAGTAGAAATTGCCCGCTCCCGCGCTGAGAAACTAATCGGCGACGGTGCGCAGGTTCTTGTCGGCGCTTTCGATTCCGGGCAGAGCACCGCCATTGCTCAGGTCGCAGAGCAAAAGGGCATTCCCTACATCGTCAATATTGCTGCTGCTCCGCAGATCACGGAACAGGGGTACAAATTCGTATTCCGCAACTTTCCAACCGCCGGAATGATTCTCAACGATGCATTCGCCAATCAAATGGAAATCTTCGAGGCTGCCGGGTCTTCACCGAAGACGGCGGTGTTCATGCATATCAACGATACGTTCGGAACGGCGATGAAAGGCGGCATCGGAGCGGTGATGCCGAAATTCAACCTGCCATACACACTCGTCGACACCATCGCTTATGATCCGGCTGCAAGGGATTTGTCGGTGGAAGTTGCGAAGGCCAAGGCAACGGGAGCCGATGCGCTATTGATGGTGAGCCGGCTCAATGACGCGATCCTGCTCACGCGCGAACTCGTCAAGCAGCGCTGGTCGCCGATGGCGATTCTGAGCATGGGGCCAGGCTGGTACGAGGACCAATACCTGAAAACGCTCGGCAAGCTTTCGGACGGACCGCTAAGCTTCGTGCCCTGGTACGATCCGAACAAGCCTCTGAGCAAAAAGCTTGAGGACGCGCTTGCTAAGGCTCACCCCGGCGTCAATCTCAATACGAACCAAGTCTATACGTTCGAGGCGTTGCTCGTCGCTGCCGATGCGTACAAGCGAGCTGGCTCGAGCGATCCGAAGGCGCTCGCGGATGCCATCCGCACGGTAAATATTACCAACAATGTGAGCCCGGGTCCCGGCATTCAATTCAATGAAAAAGGCCAGAACGACAAGCTGAAGGGGTCGGCAATTCAGAATCGCGGCGGCAAGCTTGTGACCGTGGCACCAAAAATAGCCGCTAACGCAAAAGTAGAATGGCCGCTGAAGCAGTACGACAAACGCGGGTGATGCTTCTCCTTGACCGCCATGTCTGTCATGGCCGGACAAAAGGCGCGGAGCGCCGTCTTCGCGGCCGGCGATGACAAATGAGGGCGTGAACGACCGTGCCGGCAGAAGTCTACCTCAACGTCGCCGTTGGCGGTGTATTGACCGGCCTTGTCTATGGCCTCATGGCCCTTGGTCTATCGGTGATTTTCGGGGTGGTACGCGTGGTCAATTTCGCTCATGGCGAGATGATGACCATCGCGATGTATATCGCACTGACTCTGTTTTCCGCCTTTCACCTTGATCCGCTGGTGATGCTGGTGCCGATTGCAGCGGTGCTGTTCGTTCTCGGATACGCATTGCAGGCAGGCTTGATCAATAGCTTCATTTCCCGGCCCGAGCACAACCAGTTCCTCTTGCTCATCGCCATCGCCATTATCATCGTCAACGGGCTGCTCATCCTCTTCGGCCCCGACTCGCAGAACGTGCAAACGGCCTACGGCTATCAGAGCTTTCAGTATGGACCACTGATCGTCGACGCCACCAAGGTCTATGCAGCGTCCACCGCAATTGTGGTTGCTGCCGTCTTGTTTTGCTTTTTTCGTTACACACTGCTTGGCACTGCCATCCGCGCCTGCGCCGACAATCAGACCGGTGCGGTGGTAGTCGGCCTCAACGTAAAGCAACTCTATGCGCTGACCTTCGGCATCGGGGCCGCCTGTGTTGGCGCCGCAGGCTGCATGCTGTTGTTGATCTTCGACGTCACGCCCTCTGTCGGCCCGGCTTACACCTTGCTCGCCTTCGTTATCGTTATCACCGGCGGCCTGGGCTCCATGCCCGGGGCCATCGTCGGCGGCGTGCTGATCGGCCTGACTGAAGCAATTGCCGGTTTGTTGTTCACGCCCTCAGCGAAATCGATGTTTGTTTTCGCCATTCTTGTGATCGTGCTGCTCGTCCGTCCGCAAGGCATTATGGGCAAGAGGTCGGCATGATTGCACGTCTGGCTGAGGGCGTGCGGCTGCGCACCTTGATCGCCTTGAGCGTTTTGCTTGTGTTGTTTGTCGCCGCGCCACTCGCCGCGAGCGACTATCTGCTGACTGTGCTCACCTTAATTCTCTATTTCGCCTATACCGGGCAGGCCTGGAACATCATGATGGGTTTTGCCGGCCAGCTCTCGCTCGGCCATGCGCTCTATGTCGGCCTCGGCGCCTACACGGCAGCGGCGCTATTTGTGCATTTCGGCATCGGGCCATGGCTTGGGCTGCTCGTTGCCGTGCCGATGGCGGCGGGCGCCGGCGCATTCATCGGCTTCCTCGCCTTCCGTTTTCGTGTCGCCGGCGTCTATTTCGCTATCCTGACAATTGCTGTTGCCGAATTTGCCCGTGTCGGTTTCGAACACCTGACCTGGACCGGGGCAACGGCCGGTCTTTTCCTGCCGGTCGCGCAATACACCCACAACGACGTGTGGAATCTGCGCGGTCATCCGGTGATGTTCTACTACATTCTGCTTGGCGCCACGGTGCTCGCTTTCATTGGTTGTCGGGCACTGCTGCAAAGTCGCATGGGCTATTTCTGGTTGGCCATTCGGGAGGATGAGGAGGCGGCCCGTGCAGTCGGCATCGACACTTTCCGTTACAAGATGATGGCTGCGGCGATATCGGCGGGGATGACGGCATTTGCCGGCGTAATCTATGCGTTCTACTACAACAATCTTTTCCCGGAACAAGTCTTCAACATCTCGCAGTCGATCCTGATCGTTCTCGCGCCGTTCGTCGGTGGCCTGGGTACGCTGTTCGGACCAATCCTCGGGGCCTTTGTGCTCGAAACAATTGCGGAAAGCATGCGCGTCCTGCTGGAATGGCTCGGTGTAGACTTGCCGGGTACGAACCAGCTGTTGTTTGGCGTGGTGCTATTGACGGTCGTGATTGCGCTGCCGGATGGTGTCTGGCCATGGATTTGCCGCCAGATGGGTCTGACGGAGCAAAAGCCATGAACGCGCTCCTCAGCGTCTCAGCCGTCAGCAAACGGTTTCGTGGTCTGGTCGCGGTCGATCGGGTCAGTTTTGACCTGCCGGAACGCGGGATTTTCGCAATTATCGGCCCGAACGGCGCCGGCAAGACGACGCTTTTCAACACTATTGCCGGGGTGCTCTCGCCCGATGGCGGTACCGTTACTTTCGCGGGGGGGCGGATCGACGGCCTTTCATCCGACCGGATATGCCGCCTCGGCGTAGCGCGTACCTTCCAGATTGTGCGGCCGTTTCCAATGCTCACTGTTGAGGAGAACGTTATGGTCGGTGCGCTGCTTCACCGACATCCTCCGGCCGCTCGCGCACATTCAAACGAAGTTCTGCGGCGGCTTGATCTTTACGCCAAGCGCTCGCAACGCGCCTTCGCGCTCACACTTCCCGATCGAAAGCGTCTGGAACTTGCCCGTGCGCTTGCAACCGATCCGAAATTGCTTTTGCTCGACGAGGTCATGGCAGGGTTGCGGCCAACCGAGACCGATCGACTGGTCGAAACTCTGAAAGAGCTCAACGACGGCAATGGACTCACTATCCTGTTGATAGAGCATGTGATGCGCGCGGTCATGGCGCTTGCGACGCA
>DASSIJ010000377.1:0-2517 GCA_035692045.1 Pseudolabrys sp.
GACGCGGCTCGACAAGGTGCTGGGTGTGGAGGAGTTTGTCACGCGCCATGCCAAAGCCACCACGGGGGCGGACTGGTTGATGGAGACCGACGAAAATCGGGCCATGTCGGTCTATCTGCGCTATCTTGCCAATGGCACTCCGATCCGTGTCGATACCGAGAGCGCAGCATCGAAAGCGGCGATCGAGCGCGGCAAGGCGCTCGCCAGCCGCAAGGTCGGCGAACTGAATTTTGCCTGCACGGATTGTCACGGCAAGTCGGCGAACCACTGGATCCGCGGCCAATGGCTGGGTGAGCCAAAGGGGCAGTACGATCATTTTCCCACTTGGCGCACCAGCCTGCTGGCGATCTGGGACATCCGGCAGCGTTTTCAGTGGTGTCAGGTCAATATCCGCGCCGACGAGCTGCCGCCCGACGCCAAGGAATATGGCGATCTCGAATTGTATCTCGCCACGCAGAACGAAGGTCAGAAGCTCAGCGTACCGGGCATCAGGCACTGACGCGGTTTGCAGTGACGCCGCGGGCCTTCCGTTTCATGGCTCGTCCTTCCGGGGTGCGGCGCGGGGCTGTCCCGGAATGACCTGGAATGGTGACCGATGATTACTCGCCGTGAAATTCTTCACGTCGGCGTTGCCACCGCGGCTTTCGCGGCAGGCGACAGCGCTGTCATGCGCGCGGTCGCGCAACAGAATTTGAGTGAATCTGAGCTTCTCAGGTTTGACGCACTCGGCAATGTCACGCTGCTGCATGTTGCTGACATCCATGGCCAGCTCCTGCCGGTCTACTTTCGTGAGCCGTCGGTCAATCTCGGAGTCGGCGAGGCGAGGGGGCAGCCTCCGCATCTTACGGGCAGAGATTTTCTCATCCGCTTCGGTATCCCAGAGAAATCCGCATCGGCCTATGCCCTGACGGACCTGGATTTTGCAACTCTGGCGAAATCCTATGGCCGCATCGGCGGCTTCGATCGGCTGGCTACGGTGGTCAAACACGTGCGCGCCGAACGCGGCAACGAGAAAGTCCTTTTCCTCGATGGTGGCGATACCTGGCAGGGATCGCTCGGCGCGAACCGCAGCAAAGGCCAGGACATGGTCGATTGCATGGCGCTGCTCAAGCCGGACGCCATGACCGGCCATTGGGAATTCACCTATGGCGAAACGCGGGTGAAAGAGCTGATCAAGACGCTCGACTATCCGTTTCTGGCGCTCAACATTCGCGACACCGAATGGAATGAGCCTGCGTTCGAGCCGATGAAGTTGTTCGAGAAAGGGGGGCTGAGGATCGCGGTCCTCGGGCAGGCCTTTCCCTATACGCCGGTCGCCAATCCGCGCTGGCTGATGCCGAAATGGTCATTCGGTATCCGCGAGGAGGATGTGCGAGCAAATGTTGAAAAGGCGCGGAAGGCCGGTGCGCAGCTTGTTGTACTGCTTTCGCACAACGGTTTCGACGTCGACCGAAAGCTTGCCACTCGTGTCCCGGGGATCGACGTGATCCTCACCAGCCACACCCACGACGCATTGCCTGAGGCGATCAAAGTCGGCACGACATTGCTCGTGGCCTCGGGTAGCCACGGAAAATTTCTATCTCGCCTTGACCTCGATGTGCAGAACGGCGCGGTGAAAGATTTCCGTTATAGGCTGATCCCGCTATTTGCCGATGCGATCAAACCGGATGCCGAGATGGCCGCGGCGATCGCCAAGGCCCGCGCGCCTTACAGCATGGAGCTCGCACGCGAAGTGGGACGTGCCGATTCGCTGCTCTACCGCCGGGGTAATTTCAATGGCACGTTTGACGATCTCATTTGTGCGGCGCTCCTGACGGAGCGTGACGCCGAAATCGCTCTGTCGCCGGGTTTCCGATGGGGCACCAGCGTGTTGCCTGGTCAGGCGATCACGATTGAGGATATCCACAACGCCACGGCGATCACGTATCCGCAGGCCTATCGCACGTCGATGACCGGCGAACGGCTGAAAGGGATTCTCGAGGACGTTGCCGACAACCTTTTCAATCCCGACCCCTATTATCAACAGGGCGGCGACATGGTGCGCTGCGGAGGTCTGGCCTATGCGATCGATGTGTCGAAGCCCGTGGGTCAGCGTATCTCTGTGATGACGCAGCTGAAATCTGGCAAGGCCATTGAGCCAAAGAAAGAATATGTTGTTGCGGGTTGGGCGAGCGTGAACGAAGGCACCGAAGGTCCGCCGGTCTGGGATCTGGTCGAGCGCTATGTCTCAGATGCAAAGACCGTGACAATCGCCCCCAATACCAGCGTCAAAATTTCCGGGGGCTAATCGCAAATCGCATTACATTCACAAAATAGAATGTGATATGAGGCTGTCCCGCAGCCGACCGAGGTGCCGATGACCGACAAGACGCCCACAACGCGCCGTCGCTTTCTTGGTGGCGCTGCCGGCCTTGCGGCGGCCGGCGTAACCGCAGCCCGTGCGGATAATGCAAAGAATCTTCCGCCGAATGTTGCCAGTTGGACGCGGCAGCTTGGAGAGGGCGTTGGCGTTCGTGC
>DASSIJ010000378.1:0-3912 GCA_035692045.1 Pseudolabrys sp.
TTTACGGGCATCGAAAGCTTCGAGATCATGGCGATCCCGTTCTTCATTCTGGCCGGCAATTTCCTCACCCATGGCGGTGTCGCCCGCCGCATGATCGCGTTTGCAGCCTCGATGGTGGGTCATTGGTATGGCGGCCTTGGGCTCGCCGCCGTGTTGGCCTGTGCGCTGTTTGCCGCCATTTCCGGCTCTTCGCCGGCGACCGTGGTTGCAATCGGCTCCATCCTGCTTCCAGCCATGGTGAAACATGGTTATCCGAAGCGCTTCGGCGCCGGCGTGATCGCGACTTCCGGCGCGCTCGGAATTCTCATCCCGCCCTCAATCGTGATGGTGCTGGTAGCGGTGGCGACCGGCGGCAGCGTGGCGTTCGATCCCGAGGGCAAGCGCGTGTTGTCCGCTTCTGTGGCGCAGCTGTTCATGGCTGGCGTGGTCCCCGGCCTGATTCTGGCGACCATGCTCGGTATGACAACCTTCTATCGCGCGTGGAAGAATGACTATCCGCGGATGCCGAAGGCGAGCTGGCCGGAGGCAATCCGTGCTTTTCGCGATTCGGTCTGGGGTCTGCTGCTGATCTTCATCGTGCTCGGCGGCATCTATACTGGCGCCTTCACGCCGACCGAAGCCGCCGCGGTGAGCGCTGTCTACGCTTTCGTGGTCGCGGTGTTCGTCTATAGCGACATGAAGTTGACCGAAGTGCCGAAGGTTCTGCTCGCGTCCGCCAATATGAGCGCGATGATCCTCTACATCATCACCAACGCGGTGCTGTTCTCGTTCCTGATGACCAGCGAGCAAATTCCGCAGGCGATGACGGCCTGGATCAAGGACAGCGGCATCGGCTGGGTCGAATTCCTGCTGGTCGTCAACGTGCTGCTCCTGCTGGCCGGCAACGTCATGGAGCCCTCGTCGATCGTGCTGATCACCGCACCGATTTTGTTCCCGATCGCGGTCAGTCTCGGCATTCACCCGGTTCATCTTGGAATCTTGATGACGGTCAATATGGAAGTGGGGCTCTGCCATCCCCCCGTCGGCCTCAATCTTTATGTCGCATCGGGCATTGCCCGAATGGGAATAACAGAGCTGACGATCGCGACCTTGCCGTGGCTGCTCACCATGCTGATCTTCCTTGGCTTGGTGACCTACATTCCGGAAATGTCGCTGTGGCTGCCCCGGGTGCTCGGAATGTTGTGAAAACGCCTGCACGAATCTTAACGTTCGTAAATCAAGATTGCACCGGCGTAATCTCTGTCCAAACTTTAACTTGATAAGGCAACGCGTCGCTCCTCTATTTGGCGGTACTAGGAAACGCCATTGGAGGTGGCCATGTGGAAATCTGTTCTCGCCGGAACGACCGCGCTTGCGATCGCTGGCGGTGCACTCGCCTATGCGCAGCAGGGATCAGGTGGAGGTGGATTCGAGCGCGCGCAGCGCTGGCACCCGACCGCCGAAGACATCTCGGCATTCGGTGACGCGCGTATCGCAGCACTCCATGCCGGACTCAAACTCAGCGCCGAACAGGAAAAGAACTGGCCGGCAGTCGAGAGCGCCCTGCGCGATCTCGCCAAGCAGCGGTCGGAGCGATTTGCAGCGCGCGCCAATGCTGATCGCCCGAAGGATCCGATTGAGCGCCTGAATCTACGCGCCGAAGTCATGGGTCAACGCGCCGCTGCGCTGAAGAAGCTCGCCGATGCCGCCGGGCCGCTCTACAAGAGCCTGGACGACGCACAGAAGCATCGCTTTGTGATGCTTGCCCGGCTTAACGCCCGGCAACAGGGCGATGGCTTCCGCGGTCATCGCGGCTCTGGGGGCTGGCAGCATCATGGGCCCCGCAGGGGCGACGAGGGCGGCGCGCGGCCGCAATAGAGCAGGGTAGCGAACAGCGCAACGCGGTCTCCCCGACGCGCCGCTGTTCAAAAAGCCGCCGGCTTCAGCCGGCGGCTTTTCTCATTGGTTTGAGAATTAAAACGAGGTGCCGCGCTGGACACCACCACCCGCCTTTGCTAAGCCACGCGCGCTCAGCGGAATTTCCGCTGCGGCAATCCGGGCGCATAGCTCAGTTGGTAGAGCAGCTGACTCTTAATCAGCGGGTCACAGGTTCGAGCCCTGTTGCGCCCACCATTCATCTCAATAACTTAGGCAAGACTACAACGAGAACGGAATGCGCAGTTTGCATTCAGTTTGCAGATTTTGTTCGCTACCCGTACACGGCGTTGAGTTTCACAATCCGAGCGACGCCCAACTTGTCGCTTATGCCAGGAAATATTTCGAGGCCACGGACCGAACGCAGCCGCAGATCAACTGAGAGTCAGACTAGAGCCCCAAGTTCCTTCGCGAAGGCCGCGGCTCTTCTGTGGGGCAGCTATCTCAACCAGCAGGTAGATAACGTTTTAAAGTCGACCCAATCAATGTCCGCTTTCGGGGTAAGCGCGGACATCATCCAGACATGCGGTCATGTCTGCTTTTGGCCAAAAGCGGACATCGATAGCCGCAAAGTACCAGGCGACGACTTTTAGTTCGCAGCAAAATGTCGTAAAACTAGCGCGATTGCAGCGGATAGATCAGCGCTCCGTCTGGATGTTGCCTGGCAACCTTCGTCAATCTTGCTGGCGCGACCTTTCCGGGTCCAAGTATGTGAAAGACCTGCTCGCCGGCAATAAGCAGATAGTCGGTAATGATGCGGCGATGACATCGCCACCAAACCGCCTCTGCACACATCACAGCGCAGCGCTGGACGCTGCCGAGCTCGCGCAACCTGGCGAGACCAGACTGGAATCCGGCGCTCATCGCGTAATCCGCGTAGTTGTGAAAGCTCTTATTTTCCCAGAACCCATTGATACTGGGGGCAATATCATGCGCGCGCGGCCGAAGGCCACCGAGCTCCGCCATATGTTCATAGGCGATTTTAAATTCAGACAATGATTTAGGCAGCGTTTCTAAATTGTATTGCGGATTTGTCCGCGAACGCGGGACGGAGCGCACATCGACAACGAGGCCAATTTTCGGAGCAGCGAGCAATTCGATGAATTCGCTGATGGAGCGCGTGGAATGGCCGACGGTGAAGAACGGAAGAGCCATTTTCGCCACTGCGCTATCATATTGCGTTCGGCATTAGGTGTCTCAACACTGCGGCCTTGTGTAAGGCAACGTGATCGGTCTTATCACTCTTGATTTCATACTGCGGCTCGTCTGCGCTGGCGTGGTGAACGTGACCTTTGTAGTTGACGTCGCGTCGATGAACTTTCACGATTTTTCCACGCACGCGCCCGGCTTCTGAATTCCAGCTCACGTGATCGCCGACCTTGAACGTCTTGGCTATGGGCGCGCTGTGCACTCGGATGGACCCAAAAGCGGATATTACGATGATGCTTGCGGGAGCTGGTGGATTTCCTTGGTTTGGTGGTCGCGGTGCCCGGCATCGCGCTGATGGGCGGCGGCGACTTGCCCGTGCGGGACGGGCTCCCCGTGGCCAAGTCGTCAATTATTGGGCATGTCTGCGCCGGCGAAAAAGGCGTGCGATCCTTGGTGCGCCGGGACAACTCCCTCAGGGGCACCGGCAGGTGTGGGTAGCGCGTCTTTTTGCTCAGCCAGAGTCTGTGCCAAGAGGTAAGCGTGGCGGGCCATGAAATCCGGCCGGCACACCAGGACGTGGCTCCCGAAAGAGACAATGACCCTTAACGGCACATTTCGGATATCGTCGAAGGGCGGCTTGGCGAGAAAGAGGGCCTCGGCGCTCTCCGCCGCCATGATCGCGACGTCCTGTTGAGCGGTGCCAATGAGCACGCCGACGCGCCGGGTGTCTGCGGCGCGGGCCAGCTGCGCGCGCGAGCTGGGCAGAGACCGCGCCAGCACATCAACCACTGCCCCGGCGAAAGTGCTGGCTATGTCATCATCGCGCTGACCGACGATCAAAAGGCGATA
>DASSIJ010000379.1:0-11492 GCA_035692045.1 Pseudolabrys sp.
CCCCATCCGGCGCCTTTTGGTCTCGCGCTCGGCGCTGGTTTGTTGCTATGGCAATGGTTTAGCCGGGAGCCCGCGCCAGCTCGGGTTCCATAAGTGCGTCAAGAATAAGCAGGGAGGAAAACAATGAAACGAGGATTCGTACTGGCCTTCGCGGCGGTGACGGCTGCGTCACTGGCGTTGGGCGGCGCGATCGCCCCGCAGCGGGCGATCGCGCTCGGCACCGGCGGCCCCGGCGGCGTCTATGATCCGATCGGCGGCGCGCTCGCGAACCTGATCTCGCAGACTTTTCCGAACATGCAGGCGACTGCGCAGGTCACAGGCGGCTCGGTCGACAATCTCAAGCTGATCAATTCCGGGCAGAGCGAGCTCGCCTTCTCGATGGCCGACGCCGCGCTCGATGCGTTCAATGGCGTCGACAAGTTCAAGGGCACCAAAGTGCCGTTGCGCACGCTGATGGTGCTCTATCCCAACATCATGCACGTGGTTTCCATTGAAGGCACCGGCGTCAACACGCTCGCGGACCTCAAGGGCAAGCGCGTGTCGACTGGCGCTCCAGGCAGCGCCACCGAAGTGATGGCATTTCGCGTCATCGAGGCCGCCGGACTCGACAAGGACAAGGACATGAAGCGCGAGCGCCTGTCCGTCGCCGAATCTGTGAATGCGATCAAGGATCATAAGATCGACGCGTTTTTCTGGGTCGGCGGTTTGCCGACAGCCGGCGTGACTGATCTTGCCGCCACGCCGGGAACAAAGATCAAGATGATCGATCACTCCGACGTCGTCGCCAAGATGAACGCGAAGTACGACAATCTCTATTCGACCGCCGTCATCAAAGCCGGCACCTATCCGGGTCAGGACAAGGACAACCAGGTCTCCGCGGTGTGGAATATTCTCGTCACCAACGACAAGATGTCCGACCAGGACGCCTACAGCCTCGTCAAGCTGATCATCGACAAGAAGGCCGATCTCGTCGCCGTGCACAAGGAGGCGCAGAGCTTTACGGTCGACAACCAGGTGATGGCCAATTCGCCGATCCCGTGGCACCCCGCCGCGGTGAAATACTTCAAGGAGCAGGGCGCCAAGATGTAAGGCAGGCTTTTACACAGAATGTCGCAACGGCCCCGCTTCGGCGGGGCCGTTTGTTTTTCAGCTCGCGGCGTGCGCGTGCGAAGTGCCTGCGGGCAGCGTGGCGAAATAGGCGAGGGCGCTCAACAAGGCGATGCAGAAGCTCACCGGCCAGTCGGTATAAAAGGCGATCGTGAGGCCGAGCCAGGCTTCCGCGAGCGCGAGCAGCGCGGATACGAACAATCCG
Source organism: Pseudolabrys sp. (assembly GCA_035692045.1). Taxonomy (GTDB): domain Bacteria; phylum Pseudomonadota; class Alphaproteobacteria; order Rhizobiales; family Xanthobacteraceae; genus Pseudolabrys. The sequence goes on from DASSIJ010000379.1 coordinate 1,313, forward strand.
CTCCAGAGCCCCGTGGTGACGCGTTGCGCCGCGGCCGGCGGCCCGACCATCAGCGTGAATACCAGCAGCACGCCGACAATCTGTGCGCATGCCGATACCGCGAGTGCCACGATCGCGAGGAATGCGGTGGAGACGAAGCGCAGCGGCACGCCTTTGGCTTCCGCCAATTCGGGCTGCAGGCTGGCGAAGATCAGGGGCCGCATCATGGCGGCGAGCGCTGCGAGCGTAATCACACCGAGCACGGCGAGAATTGCGATCATGGCGTGGTCGACCGCGAGGACGTTGCCGAACAGCAGCGCGGTCGCTTGCGTCGCGAACGATGTGTAGTAGTGCAAAAATAACAATCCGAAACCAAGCGCCAGCGCCAGGACCACGCCGATTGCGACGTCGCGGTTGCTGATGCGTTCGCTGAGCGCACCCATCACGATGCCCGCGGCGAGGGTAAAGGCGAGCAGGCCCCACAGCGGTGCCAGCCCGATCAAGCCGGCGCCGGTCGCCCCAGCAAATCCAATATGGGATAGTGCGTGGCCGGCGAAAGTCTGGCCGCGCATCACCAGGAAATAGCCGACGAGACCGGATACCACCGCAACGATGCCGGCGGCGGCGAAGGCGTTGGTCATGAATTCGTAGGCGAACATGTCAGTTCATCTCAATTCGTCATGCCCGGCCATAGCCGTCCGAAAGGACGGCGTGCTTTGCACGCCTATGTGCCGGGCATCCACGTCTTTGCTGGCAGAAAAGGTAAGAAAGGCGTGGATGGCCGGGACAAGCCCGGCCATGACGGACCGGAAAGCTATCAGTGATGATGCTCATGCCCATGGTCATGGCCGTGATGATGGTGGTCGTGGAGGTGATCGGTACGCTCGACGTCGCGGCCCCGCGACATCACGAAAATATGGCCATCGGCGCGCAGTACCTGAATATCGGTGCCATAAAGCCGTGACAGCACCGGCGCCGTCACCACTTCATCGACGGCGCCGAGAACCGCCTGGCCGCTGCCGAGGTAGAGCACGCGGTCGAGCGTGCCGAGCAGCTGATTGAGTTCGTGCGCGCTGAACAGCACCGTGATCTTCCGCTCACGGCAGACCTTGCGCACCACGTCGATGACGACTTCCTGGTGGCGTGGGTCGAGGCTGATCAGAGGCTCGTCCAGCAACAGCAGCTTCGGTGAGCCGATCAGCGCCTGGGCCAGCAACAGCCGCTGCCGCTCACCACCCGACATGTCGGACAGCGGCCGCGCGGCGAGATCGCGGGCTCCAACCGCATCAAGAGTTTCCTCGATCATGCCGCGGTCGTGCCGACTTACCGACGGCAAGCCCCACCGCTCGCCGTTGAGCGAGCTCGCTATGAAATCGCGTCCGCGCACTCTCAAGTCCGGCAGGACCGTGCGCAATTGCGGCAGATACCCGATCACCGGATTGCCGCGGTGGGGCTTGTGCCCGAAAACCTTCACGCTGCCGCTTTCAGGCCCCAGCAACCCGAGGATTGCACGCATCAAGGTGGTCTTGCCGGCGCCATTGGGTCCCAGCACACCTATGAACTCGCCGGCTTCGATATTGAAGCTGACATCCGCCAGCACCTTGCGGTTGCCGATGCGCAGCGTGACGTGATCAAGCGTGACGACGCTCACGAATTCGGCCCGGTCAGCGCCTTGTCGAGCGCGTCGAGCTCGCCGAGTACCCAATCCTGGAACGAGACATTCGGCGGCATCGTCTCGGTGACGCCAATGACCGGCACCTTTGACTTGGCCGCGATATCACGCAGCCGCTCGGTCAGCTTCTCGGACACCTGGCTGTTGTAGATCAAGACTTTTACCTTGCGCTCTTTAAGGTCTCTCTCGAATGCGGCAACGTCACGCGCGCTCGGCTCGGTGTCGTTCATCATGGCCAGCTGGAAGCGTTCGTTGCGCATCGTCAGACCGAGCGCTTGCGTCATCGGGCCGAATACGGGCTCGGTCGCTGTTACCGAAGCCCCCGCGTGCTTCGCCTTCAATTGCGCAACACGCTGCGAAATGCGATCGAGCGTCGCGAGCGTTGACTTGAGCCGCGCAGCGTAGTCGGGCGCGTGTGTGCTGTCGGCTTTGGCAAGCGCTTCGGCGAGCGCGGTTGCCACAGCGGGCATTGTGACCGGATCATACCAGAGGTGGGGATTGTCGCCGGGCTTGCGGCCGGTGAGCTGTGCCGCGCTGATCACCGTGCGGTCCGGTCGCGGCACCGCAGCCAGAAGCTTGTCCATCCACGGGTCGTAATTTGCGCCGTTGAGGATCACGATCTGTGCGCCCGCAAGTTGGCGCACAACGGCGGGCGTCGTTTCGAACAGATGCGGATCCTGCTCGGGATTGTTCATGATGCTGACGACGGCAACGCGTTCGCCACCGATCTGCCGGGCGATGTCGCCGTAGAAATTCTCCGCCGCCACCACGGCAATCCGATCCGCGGCGCGCGCCGGGGTGCCTTGGGCGAGCACCGATACAAACGTGAGCCCCAGCGCCAGAGCGACGGCCTTCATGAAAGAAACCCGTGTGTTGAGCCCGTCCAGAACATCTTATGTAACATTATAACATTGCAAATCGCAAGACGGCTGTAGAGGGTTACCCGACTGCATTTGCATCAGGTGTCCTTCGCCACGCCGCGAACGAGCCAGAAACGCAGCATTCGCTGGGCCGTCGCTACAGAGAGTTTGAGAAAATCAGACCGGGCCTGGGTGAAGTCGACGGAGGGGCCCTCGTAGGGAGCGAAGCGCGCCTTCAAGATCGCGTTGAATATTGGCCAGTGGAGCTCGGCGGCCTTGCAGGCGACGAGAACGCCGTCGTAGCGCACGTTCTGCATGAGCCGTTCAATCAATTCGACAGGCGCCGCGCAAAGCCGGGCGAGGCCCGCGACCATTTCCTCGTACTTGCCGGTCTCGGCAAACTTCGTGATGGCCGGTCCGTTGAGCTGACCGCCGTTTTGCAGTTTGTCGATGAGGGCGATTGCATGGCTGTAGTCGCGGGGCGCCGCGGCCTTGCGCAACACCTTATCCGACACTGCGGAGAGAACGCTCTGGATCGCAGCCTGCCGGTCCGGCGGGACGACGACGAGCAGACGTGCCCGCACGGTTTCCGTCGCTTTCAGCACGAGGTCCTGCAGCAATTGCGGCGGCATATCCCGCCGCACGCCGAGATTTTCCGCGAGCCGCTCGTCAGTCTCGGCGCGCTCGGCCAGCCTGACGTAGCCCCCATCCGAAAAGGTTGCGCCTTCATTTTGCGACAGCTTGCGGACGACCCTGGTGTCGCCACGCTGGATCAAAATGTCAGTGACCGCGGTGGCCAGGCGCTTGCGCTCGGAAATCGCGCCAAGATGGTCCTGGCTCTTCGAGCCGGCAATCTCGACCAGGTCATTGTCGGTGAGCTGCGTCGAGTGGGCGAGGACAGGTCCGGCGACTGCGATCTCGTCGTGACGCGCCAGAGTATGGATGATGCCACTGGGCGCGTTATCGATTGGTGCAAGTTTGGCCCCAAGTTCGGCGAGCGCGTCGGTTTCCACCTGCTTGACCAGGTGCGCAAGCACGTCGTCAAAGACGCCGACCTGCTCGGCATCAAAACTCTCGGCGTTGCCAAGAAAAAGATCGGTCACCCGCCTGAGGATTTCGGTGCGGCGCCGATCGCTGGAGCCTGCGGCGAGGACGGTTTCGAGTTCGTCGATAACGGACGCGGCCTGCGACATTTCTTGTCTTGGGCGGGATTCTTCCCGCCACCTTTCACTGACTGCCGTGGGTCGCCCCCAACGCGCCGTCGCACCATACGGATGGGCCGTAAAGCTAAGGTAAAGTCAGCCCGGACCAGCCCTGCATTAAAAAACGTCAGGTTTTAAAAAGACTTAATTGGCGTTTGCCGGCACCTGTGGCCGGTCACTGCGCGTGGATATTGCCCTCTTTGACCACATGCCCCCATTTGTCGATCTCCGTCTTGATGTAGTCAGCGAATTGCGCCGAGGTCATCTCGACGGTCGCGGCACCCTCGCGGTCGAACGCGGCTTGCAGCTCGGGCGATTTGAGTGCCGCTTGCGTCGCCGTGTAGAGCTTGTCGGCAATGGGCTTGGGCAGGCCCGCGGGCGCGGCGAGGCCCCACCAGTTGTCCGCCGCATAGCCGGGCACACCGGCTTCCGCGATCGTCGGCACGTCCGGCAGAACCGGGCTGCGCTTGGCGCCTCCGGTTCCGAGCGCGATCAGCTGTCCCGACTTGATGAAGGGCGTGGTCTGCACCAGCGAGGAGAACATGATCTTCACGTGTCCGGCGATCACGTCCTGCATCGCAGGCCCGCCGCCTTTGTACGGCACGTGCACGAGGTTGACCTTCGCCTGCAGCTTGAACAGCTCGGCGCCAAGGTGCTGGAAGCTGCCGACGCCAGCCGATGCATAATTGAGTTCGCCGGGTTTTTCTTTGGCCAGTGCGAGCAGGTCTTTTACCGATTTGATCGGTGACGTCGGGTTGACCACCAGGACGTTCGGGCCGGTCGCGAAAATCGAGATCGCTGTAAACGATTTGATCGGATCATATTTGAGCGTGTAGAGCGCGGGGTTAACCGCGTGCGCGATCGATATCACGCAAATCGTGTAGCCATCCGGCGCGGCGGTAGCACAGGCTTCGGTTCCGATCGTGCCGCCGGCGCCGCCGCGGTTATCGACGTAGACCTGCTGTCCCAGCTTCGCAGTGAGTTGCTGCGCGACCAGGCGGCCGACGACGTCGTTGCTGCCGCCAGGCGGGAACGGAATGATCAACCGGACTGGCCGGTTAGGGTAATCATCGGCAAAGGTGCGCGGCACGAATGCCAGCAGGAGTGCCGCGATAACGGACAATCGAGTCAGCAATAACGGCATAGTGCCTCCCGGAAATATTCAGTGCCAATACGGCGGATAGTCGGTTTGCTTCTGCTCGGCGTCGAGACGGCGCAACATTGCCGGCCATTCAAGGACACCGTACGGCCGCCGCGTCCCCGGCTGATACAAATGTGCGGTGTGCGCGAGCACGTTCTCGCCCGGCATGGTCAATTCAGTGCGGGCCGCCATCGCGTCCACCTGTGAGCGGCAAGATAGTTCGAGCTGATACATCGTGTTGAACGCCTGCTGAATCGTTGCACCGCAGGTGAGCAGCCCGTGGTTGCGCATGATCAGCGCATCGTGCGGGCCAAGGTCGCGCACGAGCCGTTCACGCTCGTCGAGTTCGACGGCCGGCCCCTCATAATCGTGATAGCCGATGTGCCCGACAAAACGGATTGCGGTCTGGGAGAGCGGCAGCAGGCCGCATTTCATCGCGGCGACTGCCATCCCGGCGCGGGTGTGCGTATGCAGCACACAGGCTACGTCCGGACGCGCCTTGTGGATCGCGCCGTGGATCACGTAACCGGACTTGTTGATGTCATATTCGGTGTCGGGCTTCCAGATGATCTCACCGTCGACATGGATCTTCACCAGGCTCGAGGCGGTAATTTCCTTGTACAGGAGCCCATAAAGGTTGAGCAGCACCACATCGTCTTCGCCCGGCACACGGGCCGTGATGTGGTTGTAGATGAGATCTGTCATCTCATACTTGTCGATCAGCCGATAACACGCGGCGAGTTCGACCCGTGCCTGCCATTCCTGCGGCGACACCTGTTCTTTGATCGACGGGAAATCGGTTGAATAGGTCATGAGTTCCGTCCCGGCCTGAACGCTTTTATCGTTGCAGCCAAGCATAGCTTCCAGCACGAAATTGACTAGCCTATTCAGTTGCACGAAGGGCCGGCGCTGCGCTAGGCACAAGTGCCTCACCTATTGCGTGCAGCATGAAAAAGCAGAATGTTCGAACTATTCCTGACCAGGGAAACGTCGTGCCCGGCCAGGTCTTGACCCGTCGTGCGATTGTCGCAGGCCTGCCGTTGCTATTGGCCGGTTGCGCCGGTGCCAATTATGGGACGGTGAGCGATGGTGGCTTCACCACGCCCGCGATCGACGTCACGACGCTCGATCCGAGCCTCATGCGTACTGAGGTTGCCTGGCGCGGCAAAGAGAAGCCGGGCAGCATCGTCGTCAACGTGCCGCAGCGCCGGCTCTATCTGATTGAGGCGAACGGAAAGGCGATGCGCTACGCAGTCGGGGTCGGCCGGACCGAGGGTACGAATTTCCGTGGTAGCGCGGTCATCGGCCGCAAGGAGAAATGGCCGCACTGGACTCCAACGGCCCACATGATGGCCGCGATGCCGCGCTATCGGCGTTATGCCGGCGGAATTGATGGCGGCCCCGACAACCCACTCGGCGCCCGTGCGCTCTATCTGTACCGCGACGGCCACGACACGTTCTTCCGCCTGCACGGCACCACTGAGCCCGAGAGCATCGGCCAGGCCGTATCGAGCGGCTGCATCCGTCTGTTCAACCAGGACATCATCGACCTCTATAATCGCGTCCCGGTGGGCACACATGTGACGGTGCTGCAAAGCTAATCGGTCCTAGCAGGCTTTGGTAAGCCATTTGCCGCCGGTTCGAGGGTGCGCGGCATCCTTTTGCGTTGTCCCGAAATCCCTATATATGTCCGGAACGGAGCTGCAGTTCATGCCCATCCCTGACTCGTCCGCCAAAATACCCGTCACCGTGCTCACCGGTTACCTCGGCGCCGGGAAAACCACGTTGCTCAACCGAATCCTCTCCGAGCCGCACGGCAAGAAATTCGCCGTCATCGTCAACGAATTCGGCGAAATCGGCATCGACAATGAACTCGTGGTCAATGCCGATGAGGAAGTGTTCGAGATGAACAACGGCTGCATCTGCTGCACGGTGCGCGGCGACCTCGTGCGCATCATCGACGGGCTGATGCGGCGAAAGGGCAAATTCGACGCCATCATTGTCGAAACCACGGGCCTCGCTGATCCCGCGCCGGTGGCGCAGACGTTCTTCATGGATGAGGCTGTGGGCGCCAAAACCAGATTAGACGCCGTTGTCACTGTCGCCGATGCCAAATGGCTCTCTGACCGACTGAAGGACGCGCCCGAGGCCAAGAACCAGATTGCCTTTGCCGATGTGATCCTGCTGAACAAGACCGATCTGGTGACGCCGGAGGAACTGCGGGAGCTGGAAGCGCGCATCCGCGGGTTGAATCCTTATGCGCGGCTCCATCGCACGGAACGCGCAAAGATAGACATCAGTGAAGTGCTCGGCCGTAACGCCTTCGATCTTGATCGCATTCTCACGATCGAGCCCGAGTTTCTGGGAGGGGAAGATCATGACCACGATCATCATCACGATCATGGCGATCATGCTCATGGCGATCACGCTCATGGCACCCATCACCATCATCATGGCAACGGTCTCAAGCACTATCACGATGAGGATATGCAATCGGTCGCTTTGCGCACCGACAAGGCGTTGAACCCCGACAAATTTTTTCCCTGGATCCAGGATCTCGTGGCGAAGGATGGTCCAAGCATTCTGCGCTGCAAAGGCATCCTGTCGTTCAAGGACGATCCCGAGCGTTTCGTGTTTCAGGGCGTCCACATGATCCTCGACGGCGATCACCAGCGGCCCTGGAAACCGGACGAGGTTCGCGACAGCCGCATCGTATTCATCGGGCGCAATCTGCCCGAAGATAAAATCCGTCAAGGCTTTGAAAGCTGCATCGCCTAACGTGAGCGACACGCAGGCCCCGATTCCCTCCCTTGCCGATCGCGCGCGCGCGGTGAGCGCAGGCGCGCCCGTGGTCGGCGTGCATTTTTTCGATGCGACGCCGGTATTCGTGCTTGGCGAGGAAGCATTGCTGTTCGCCGGCGACCATGAACGCCGCGTAGCGATCCACGCCGGCGCAATCCTGGCGAGCGCGTCCGACGGAACGCGGATTGTGACTGGCGGCGATGACGGCAGCCTCGTCGAAACCGGCGTCGATGGCGAACATCGCGTTCTCGCTTCCGACGACAAGAAACGCTGGATCGACCAGGTCGCGCTCGGCCCGGATAGCGCGGTCGCATGGTCCGCGGGCAAGACTGCGCATGTGATCACCCGGAAAGGCGAAGGACGTCACTTCGAGGCACCTTCAACTGTTGCCGGACTGTGCTTTATGCCAAAGGGCCTCCGTCTCGCGATCGCGCACTACAATGGCGCGACACTCTGGTTTCCCAATACGGGCGCCCAGCCCGAGTGGCTTGAATGGAAGGGCTCGCATCTCGGAATCACGATCAGCCCGGATGGAAGATTTCTGATCACCAGCATGCAGGAGCCGATGCTCCATGGCTGGCGGCTGGCCGACGGAAAGCACATGCGCATGTCGGGCTATTCGGCGCGCGTACGCTCGCTGAGCTGGACCTCGGACGGGGAATTCCTCGCCACCTCGGGATCAGAGCAACTCATTCTCTGGCCGTTCCATGGCAAGGATGGTCCGATGGGGCGCCAGCCGAAAATTCTCGCGCGTGCCGAGACACGCGTAACGGCGGTCGCAGGTCATCCGCGTCAACCGGTGGTGGCAGTTGGCTATGCCGATGGCAGCGTCAAGCTTGTGCGCATTGACGATGACGCCTTGATTCTCGCGCGGCAGTCCGATGGACAGCCGGTGAGCGCGCTTGGCTGGGATGGCATGGGCCAAACGCTCGCCTTCGGCACAGAATCAGGTGAGGCGGGAATTCTCACCCTGTAATCGCCGCATTGCGCCGCCTCACTGTGGCGCATTGTCCGCGTGGGGGTCGTGGCACTAACGTGAGCGCAATCGATTCGGAACCAACGCCACGCGCCGCACTTGTCTAAACCTGCGGCCGGGCGAGCCTGGGACGGTGAACAATTATGGCTTTCGCGCATCAACTACGCCGCCTGACCTTCGCGGTCTTGACCGGCGCGACCTTGGTTATTGGCGTGCTGTCGGCGCCGATCGTTTTTGGCGCGCTCACCCCGGCTGCGGCGCAAATTTCCGATGATGCCCAGATCGCACTTGAGCAATATGGCAGCTGGCGCCCGCACCCGCGCTTCGGCGAGGTCTGGGTCCCGGCCGCAGTGCCGCCGGACTGGCGGCCTTACCAGTACGGACACTGGGTCTACACAGACGAGTGGGGCTGGTACTGGGTATCCGACGACGTCGAGGCCGACTGGGGCTGGGTCGTCTATCATTATGGCCGTTGGGCGTTCGAACCGGGATTCGGCTGGTACTGGGTGCCCGGAGACGAATGGGGACCCGCATGGGTCAATTGGCGCTATGGCGATCAGTATGCCGGCTGGGCGCCACTGCCGCCCGATGAATTGATCGAGACATATGAGCTCCAACCCGCTTACTGGGTGTTCGTGCCGACCCGTTACATCGCTGCGCCGCGCTGGCGCTCTTACAGCGTGCCGCCGTATCGTCGCTCGGTCATTCTACGTGAGACCCGCATCGTCAATCGGACGGTTCCGGTGCATGGCCGGCTGGCGGTTAACCCCGGCATATCGCCCGCATTCGTCGCGCGCGTGAGCGGCGCGCCGGTGTCAACGTATCGGGTGCGTCCGCGCGTCTTTGCCTCGACGCAAGGTGTCGCCGGCGCGGTTCAGGTGCAGCGCGAGGATCTGCGCGATGCGCGCGGCCGCAGGCCCGGCGGACCGCCGGGACCTGGCCGGCCCCACGGACCTGGCGCACCTGGCGCACCTGGCTCACCTGGCGGCCCCGCCCGCCTCGGTGCGATTTCCGTCGAGCGCACAAGCACGGTGATCAAGCCAGACGCGGCGATCACAGCGCCGCAGCCGCTTGGAAAAAACGAACGTGGACGGTTGGGCACCAATCCGCCGCGCGCGGCGCAAGGAGCCCCGTCGGTCGCGCCACTGCAGCAACAGCCGCCGCCGGGCTCAACAGCGCCGCCATCCGGAGTGCAACGTCAGGCGCCCGCCATTCAGCAACAGCAACCTGCGGGAGCCTCGCCACCGGCATCTCCACCACCGTCGGGCACGCCGCCGGCCGCAACGGCGCCAACCACGACCGCGCCAGTCGAGCGCCGCGAGGAACGTCCTGACCGGGTCGGTCCGGGTGGACCTCCGGGTGGTCCGCCTCCGCAACAGCCGAATATCGTGCGGCCGATTCCGCCTCAGGCGCCGCCGCCACCTGCTCCTCCACCGCCGCAGCCACAGCGGCAGGTGCAGCCACCGCCACCGCCTACACCGCCGCCGCCCCAGCAGCAGCGGCAAGTGCAGCCACCGCCACCACCTGCGCCGCAGCAGCTGCAACAGC
>DASSIJ010000380.1:0-3511 GCA_035692045.1 Pseudolabrys sp.
GTCATGAAAAAATTTGCGCCGGCGGCAATCGCGGCTTCGGCGTGTTGCGCCTCGGAACTTGCCGACATGATCACAACCGGCACGCTGCGAATTTTCGGATCGGCACGAATCGCGCGCGCCAGTTCGAGACCGTTCATTCCCGGCATTTCACGGTCGGTTACCACGAACAGGTATGGCTTCTCGCGCAGTTTTTGCAGAGCTGTCGGCCCGTCATGAACCTGGTCGACGTTTGTGAAGCCGCATTTACGCAACATACCATCCACGATGCGAGTCATCGTGTTCAGGTCGTCGACAACCAGCACCGGATCGACATAGTCGACCAAGGTAATGATCCCTCTCTTCGGGCCATGCTCGCGACAGGCGAGCCCCACGCGCGGACGTTGAACCGGCCGCGCAAGCCCGGCAGGCTCAATTTACACGATTCGTCCCGATATCAAGACGGCCCGGGACGGTACGAAGCCCGTAAAATTATCTTTATGTTGGCGTGATAGGGAGCCGAATCTTACGCTTTTGCGGCCGCGAGACGGATTACGTTTTCGGCGCCCCGGGTGGAATGTTGACTGTTAAGAACATAAAGGCCGCGTTTGTCGGCGAGCGGTTTGAACGCCTCGGTGAGGCCGATGACAGTCTCCGCGGCCCCCAGCACCAGAAACCCGTCTTCGGGCATCTGCCGGGCGATCCGATTGAGGACGGCGATCTTGTTCTGCTGGTCGAAATAGATCAGCACGTTGCGGCAGAAGACGACATCGAAATTGCCCAGCACGGAAAAGTCGTTAAGCAGGTTAAGCGGACGGAATTGAACCATGCTGCGCAGTTCGGGCGCTAGGCGCCAGGTTTCGCCGACCTGATCGAAAAATTTCACCAGTAACTGCACGGGCAGCCCACGTTGGACTTCGAACTGGCTGTAGATGCCGGCTTTGGCTTTTTCCAGAACATCGGACGACAGATCAGTGGCAACAATATCGATGCGATATCCCGCGATCGCCGCACCCATACTTTTGATCGCCATCGCCAACGAATAGGGCTCCTGCCCGGTCGAGGCCGCCGTACACCAAATCCGAATGCGTTTTTCCCGTGCACGCGCGGCAATCAAGGTCGGCATAATCGTGTCGCGGAAATGATCGAACGGTATCTTGTCGCGGAAGAAAAAGGTTTCGTTGGTTGTCATCGCTTCGACAACCTCCGCGCCGAGTGGCGCGGGTGTCCGGTTTTTCAACCGATCGATCAGCTCCTCGAGCGTGCTCATGCCATTGCGGCGTGCAACAGGCAGCAGCCGGCTCTCGGCCAGATATTGCTTCTCGACCGCCAGCACGAGACCGGAGCGGTCGCGCAGGAATTTGCGCAAATAGTCGAAGTCCTGCGGGGTCACATCCGCTCCCCGGTAAACAGCCGCGTGAGCTTGCCTGCGATCTCCGGCAACGGCAGGACAGCAGAACACAGCCCGGCATTCGTAACCTGACCAGGCATGCCCCAAACGACGCTGGTCGCCTCGTCCTGCGCGAAGACGTGGCCTCCGGCCGCAACAATCTTTCTGGCGCCAGCGAGACCATCCGCGCCCATGCCGGTAAGCACCAATGCCAGTACCTTGCTGCCCCAGACCTCGGCGGCGGAAGCAAACATCGGATCCACAGCCGGCTTGCAGAAGTTCACCAGAGGGCCGTCCTCGAGCGAGATGACCGCAGTGCCATCTCGGCGGGAGACTCTCATGTGCCTGCCACCCGGGGCGAGGTAGACAGATCCAGCACTGATCTCTTCGCCATCCACCGCCTCGTGCACGGGGCACTTTCCAATCCTCGCGAGATGCTCGGCAAGGACGGCCGTGAAGGTCGGCGGCATATGTTGGGTGATCAGGACAGGCGCACGTTGAATGATGCCACCGATCTCCGCGACCAGGAGATTGAGCGCCTGCGGTCCGCCGGTGGACGAGCCGATCAGCAACACGCGCGGCGACATGGTTGGCATCGGCCGCAGCGTTATCGAGGGCGGAGCGGCGACCTCCTCGACCGCCTGGGGCACAATTGACGGCGCGGACTTTGTCTCAAGCGGCGCGCGTGCCGGCGAGGCAACCGAACGCAGGCGCTTCGCGCGCAGGCCGAGTTGCCGGATCTTTTCGATCAGGTCGCGACGAAAAGCGGTCGAGGCGCTGACCTCGCGATTGCTTCCCGGCTTTGGAATGTAGTCCGCTGCCCCAAGGGACAGAGCCCTCAAGCTGATCTCGGCATTTCGCCGCGTCAGCGTCGAAGCCATGATCACTACGAGATCGGGCTTTTTCTCAAGCAATAACGGGAGAGCCGCTATGCCGTCGAGGTCGGGCATGTCGACGTCAAGTACGACAACGTCGGGATCAACGCGGCCGAGTTGATCTACGGCCTCGCGCCCGGTGCGCAGCGTGGCAACGACGTCAAGATCGGGCTCGGATTCGACCCATCGAGCGAATAGCCCACGCACGACGACAGCGTCGTCGACGAGCATGACGCGGATACGCCGGGCGGCAGTGGAAGACGGTGGAGCAACGACTAAGCTCATGGACGCAACTGACTTTTCTGATCTTTGTGTTGTTGTGGCAGTGCGGCGATCAGATCAGCCCGACTTCCTGGAACTTGGCCTCCACGATCTCCTTGTCGAATGGCTTCATGATGTATTCGTTGGCACCGGCATGAAGCGCGCGCGCGATATGCGCCACGTCATTTTCGGTGGTGCAAAACACCACTTTCGGGCCATCCCCGCCCGGTAGCCGGCGCAGCGAACGCAGGAAGTCATAGCCATCCATCTTCGGCATGTTCCAGTCGAGCAGAACCGCTTCCGGCAACTGCTTGCGGCAGGCTTCGAGGGCCTGTTCGCCGTCCTCGGCTTCCACGATCTGAAAGTCGAGACCTTCGAGGATTCGCCGCGCCACCTTACGAATGACGCTGGAGTCGTCAACAACCAAACACGTTTTCATCGTACAGCCTCGTTGTGTTTACGCCCAAATGCATCCAGACCGCATCACGCCGCGGCCGCCTTCACTGCGATGTCGAGCACGCGGTCGACATCGAGCACCATCAAAAGCTGTCCATCGAGCCGATAGATCCCGGTCGACACGCTCGCCAGGCGTGGATCGAGATTGCTCGGATTTGACTCGCACGCCATGTCGTCAAGCTTGAGCACCTCACCCACGCTATCGATCAGCAATCCGTAGGATTCGCCGCGCGATTCCACCCCGACTGCCATCGGCAAACCGCCACCCTCTTGGTCGCCCAGCCCTAACCGGCGACGCATGTTGATCAACGTGACGATACGGCCGCGCAGATTCAGGACTCCGGCGATTTCGGCCGGCGCCAGCGGCACCGTTGTCAATCGTTCAGGCGCAAAAACGTCCTGCACGCGCAGAATCGGCAAACCGAATAGCTGACCGCCGATCATGGCAGTCACATATTCGCGCAGGTTTTGGTCAGCGGTTTCACGCATGGTCCATCCGTTATGCCGCCCGACCGACTTCGGTCTGCTCCTTAAGTGCCGCGATCAGTCCCTG
>DASSIJ010000381.1:0-29536 GCA_035692045.1 Pseudolabrys sp.
TGTTTCGCGCGCGCCGAGGCAAATATCACGCTGCAGATGCTGTCCGTACACGAGGCGAGGCCATCGATGCAGCGAAGAAACCTCATCATTCTTGTCGGAGCCTGCGCGATCGGGGTGATGCTCTCCGCGTTTCCCGGTCCATCGGTGAATGCAGACCAGCCCCCGCGGCCGGGATGCGTCTCCGTTGTCAAGCAGGAGTACGACAGCGCCAAAAGGCAAAACCTGCTGCAAAACCGGTTTAGCTCTTACGCGACAACCGGCCTGTTGGGGCGGCGCAGTTACTGGTATTGCCGCTCATAGCGCGCGATCAATCTCCAATGTGAGGGCCGAAGTGATGAAAGATGTGACCCTCGACCAGGACGAAGAAACCATCCTTATCTGCGAAATCCGCGATGAGGCACTGGAGGCCGCAGCGCGCCCCCGGAATGAAAGGGTGGATCCCTTCACCCAGTCCATGTGCACAGCGCTGTATTTCTGTCCGGGCCCCTAGAGACCCAAGGCGGACATTGGACCTGAGTCCAACTCGACCCCTGTTTGCGGATATAGGAAAATTGCGCTGGGTGAATTCACCAGAAAGGGCCGCTTCCGGCCCATGGTGGACCTGCTGGGGGTCTCTCTGACGTCCGTGCCGAACGAGGTGAGAAAATGAGCGTCACTCGCATGCGCGCAATCTGTGTCGCTGCTGTGCAACTCGTGATCGCGAGCTTCATCGCGACCTTGGCGCAAAGCGCTTCTGCACAAGAGACCGCGAAAGGGCTGCTGGCAATTCAGGCTCGCTCCCAAGGTTATGTTTGCGATAGTCCGGTCAGCGCAAAGAGAGATAAAAAACATTCAAGACCAGACACAGCGGTATGGGTTCTTCGGTGCGAAAATAATTCCTACAGGATGAGGTTGGCGCCGGACATGGCTGCGCGCGTGCAGCGTTTAAACTAACGCACCATCGGACGCTCGGGCCGTGGCTTGGTCAAATGCCGGCCTCCGGCCTTGCTTGCGAGCAGTGGCTGGCCTTCAAAGGCGACGATAATACGGGGTGCAGGATCGTCATCGCCGTCCGCGCGGCTCATCATCGTCCGGCGGAGGCGGCAGTCTCAGCATGAGGCCCGCTGCGACACAGACGGCCAGCAGCAGCGCGAGGCCAAGCATCATCTTGAGCATGAATTCCCCAGCTTGAAGACAAGCCACCCCTGAGGTGCGTACAGAAGAGGGACCGCGGCGCGGGGTACGTTGGCGGCAGCCCCTCTACGGTCAGCCGACCGTCCAGGAGACCATCATCCGATGGGTGACCGTTCGGCAGCTCGTGGAGTGGGAGGTTCGCCTGAACAACTTGCGCTGTCTGTGCTGCAGATCACACCCGCGACAGCTGCGAGCTTTTCCTTCGTCGAACCCGAATCGTGCTGACCTGCTCATCGCGGATTGAGTGTGGTATGGTTGCCGTGGGGGAGAGGAATGTTCAGGCACGTCACGCTGATGCTTGCGCTGCTGATGACATCGGCTGCGGCTGATGACTATCGCAGCTACCGGGAGGCCTACGCCGGCGTCAATTGGCCAAATTCAATTACATCGACTGCGCAGTGTCAGAGGCGCGTCGCAGACCTCGTCGCGCAGTTCGGCTTCACGAACTCCGAGGTCAAGACGAGCCCGTGGACCGGTGATCCTGATCTCTGGGTGAAAGACCCGATCCGCCACTTCCGCATCGCCTTCGGTTGCGATCCGAGGAAACGGCTCGTCACCATCAATGTTGACAGCGAACAAAACCAGGTTGGATCGGCAGCAGACCTGCTCGACACGCTGATAAATTCCCTTACCGCCCCATAATTCGGTCGGGCGGGCTGAAATCGCCGACCCAGGTCTTCGCAGCGCAGCATGTTGTCGCGTCGCATTTGTGCAGAGCGGAAATCCGGCGCGTCGCGTGAGATAATGACTCGACGCGTTTCACGATGCGAACTACGCTCATTTGGTGACCGGGGGAGGGTTGAAAGGCTGGCGCTATGCCACAACCCCATAGTTTCGATCCGACGAGGCCGCCGATTGGTGAGCGGCGATGCCCGATGTGCGGATTGCCGATGTTTCTCGCGCGCGGCGAGCCTTCCGACAAGACCGCTCACAACCAGCAGATCTTTGAGTGCTCCACGTGCGCCTATGCCGAGACGATGACCGTCGAATTCCGCTAGATCAAAATTCCACGATCGCAGTCCCGGATTGATCTCCGGCCTGCACTGAGCTTGCGCGCGTCGACAGAGGTGACGGCAATGGCTGACAAGACAAAAATGCGCGAAGAGGCGATCCGTCAGGCGGCTGAATGCCGGGAAAGAGCAGCCCGCTACAATGCTCTATCCATTGAAGCCGAACGGCGCGGCGATACGCAGATGAGCTCGGAATTCGCCAGCAAGGCAGCCGAAGAGGAGAGCGAGGCACTCCGGATCGAGGAGGGTATCAGCAAGTCGGGTACCTAGCAGTTCGGGTGCGAGTGCGACGGACGCAGGTGCACATGATCTTCAACAACTTGTCCGGCGATGTGTTTCTGTTCGATCCGGCGGAACGCCAAGCGCGGCCGGCCAGCACGTAGTTTGCAAAGCGGACAAGCGCAATGGCGGAATGCCACATATTCCACGCGGTTTCTCTGTGATTGCTATCTGGGGCCCTCGCTGCCGCTCGACGAATTGAGTACTGTTGGACGACGTAGGTTGCCGGGAAACGTGAGGGGCGATGCCATGAACGATACCGAGCACGAATTTGACCGGACCGACGATATTCTCACCTGCGACGTCTCCGACGAAGCGCTCGAGATTGCGGCGGGGGACGAAAGGGCAGGGCAGTACACGCTGTATTTCTGCACGGCGTTAGATTTGTGCCCAGGTCCTTGAGTTCGCGGCTGAACGTTTTCGATTATCGGCCGGGCAACAGATGAAGCAGCGATACCGGCTGCCAAATGACGACGTAGATCGCGGCAACCCAAATCGCGACCATCGCGATGATGACCAGCCAAACACCGACCCGACCCCACATCTGCGTACTGTACGACGGAACGAGCAACGGCAATAGCCACCATCGCCGGAAGACAGCGGCGCGATCGCGCATGCAGTGAAACGGCTATGGCGCTGCTGATCAAAAGCGAAGGCGTGGAACGCCGCAAAATGTCCGCTCCTGACCCAAAGCGGACATCCCCCTTTCAGCGTGCTACCGAGACACAGTACGATGCCTTGTTTTGAATTACCGGGGGCGGGCAATGAGGCGGCGTGAGTTCATCACATTCGTCGGTGGCGCGGCGGCGTGGCCGATCACGGCGCATGCCCAGCAGGCTATGAAGATACCGCGAATAGGCGTGCTGATGCCCGGCCGTTCCGACCCATCCGATGTAGGTCTTACAATTCTCAATGCATTCATTCCAGCGTTGCGCGAGCTTGGCTACACCGAAGGACAGAATGTCCTCATTGAGCGGAAATTCGCAGATTGGGATGCGGACAAGCTTCGCAGGATGGCGACTGAATTAGTCGAACGTCAGGTTAATGTCATTGTCGCGTTCAGTTCGCCCGCCGCCCGCGCAGCCAAGCAGGCAACCAGCACAATTCCGATTGTCGCAATAGCTATGGCCGATCCCGTCGAGGATGAGCTTGTCGCCAGTCTTGCGCGGCCAGGGGGGAATGTAACGGGCACCACCTTTCTCGGTCCGGAGTTGGTCTCCAAGCGCCTGCAGTTGCTCAGGGTGATTATTCCGGGACTTTCGCGCGTGGCTGTCCTCTGGCACCCCCGTGCATACGGCGAGCGCACGATGGCTGGCATGTTAATGGAGATCGAAAGCGCGGCCCAAACCTTGGGAATAAAACTTCAGCTTGTGCCGGCTGCGGGGCCTGACGATATCACGGGCGCATTCGCCGCGATGACCAAAGAGCGAGCCGACGGATTGGTTGTATTCCCCAGTCCGATGTTATTTAGCCAGTACGCACGGATCGCAACCCTCGCGGCAAACAACCGGCTGCCGGCAATGTACGCAGCAAGGGAGGCGATAGAATTCGGAGGTCTCGTCTCGTACGGGGTAAATCTTCCCGATCTATCCCGAGCGACTGCTGTCTATGCGCAAAAAATCCTCAAAGGAGCGGAACCGGCGGAGTTGCCCGTACAGCAGCCGACTAAATTCGAGCTGGTCATCAATATGAAGACGGCCAGAACACTCGGCCTGACAATTACTCGCGATTTTTTGCTGATTGCCGACGAAGTGATCGAATAACGATCTTTTTTTGTCGCTGCATGAGTCCGGTATTGGCACACAGCAGACATCCGACCGGGTCTTGACGTGCGACCTTAAGGTACCGGCCGCAGCTTAAGGGCGGAGACGCCGAGGGCGACATCGACGGAGACCGAGCCTTCCAACGAAATCGGCTGTAGAGCGAAAGTGCGCGCCGAGCCGCCGACCAGGACGTTGGCGCCAACGCCCAGGCCAATACCGATATCACCTGAGGCGCCGACATATTCACCGGCGAGTGCGCCAGCAGGTATGCCCTTCGTCGGCGCGAGCACGGCCCAGGCGAACACACCGCCTGCTGTGATACCGATGTTGAGGCCTATCATATTGAGTGCGCCCTCATAGGCCTGCGGTGGGATCGGCGCGTTCTGGGTGAAGCGGCACTCCATCGACTGATGGCCGGCTATTATGAAGCCGATGCTCGGATT
The DNA here is from genome assembly GCA_035692045.1 of Pseudolabrys sp. Taxonomy (GTDB): domain Bacteria; phylum Pseudomonadota; class Alphaproteobacteria; order Rhizobiales; family Xanthobacteraceae; genus Pseudolabrys. Next base: position 4,669 of record DASSIJ010000381.1, read on the forward strand.
GACCACGCACCTCAGCATGCCTGCCTGCGTCCACGCGGGCGGCGATTGAGCGCCGGCAGGTGCGCCAAGCACCGCGATCAGCGCGACTGCCGCCAATGTCGAATATGTCCTCAACATTAAATGACCCCTTTCAATGAGTGTTGGTCGCGCTATCCCTCGCATTTCAGTAGCACGGCGGATAAGGGTAATAACCGCAAACAGGGCGAGCATATGCTCCGTAGGCCGCTGCCGCGCCGTAGGCGGCCGCAGCACCAACCGCGGCAGCCCCCGCGTAATACGCCCCGCGATAAGCGGACCGTCGCGCGACACCAGCGAACGACAATGGTGTGAACGGCCTACCAATGATGTCGATGAAAACTGCGGCTGCGCCGTCAGCTCCGCTGAGATCGCCTTCGAGCACATCGACATCAAAGGTGAGTTTGTCGCCTTCAAGCTTGGGTGACTTGAGTACGACGACGGCGTCCTTCACGCCTGATCCGTCCTTGGTGAAACCGGAAACCGTGGCGTTCGGTGGATCCTTGCCGAAGTTGTCGTTGCCCTTGTCCCAATCTTCCACGATATGCGCTGTCGTGTCATGGCCGGCGGCGCGAACGGGTCGATCGGCAAAGACGATCGCGTTTGTCGCGATGCCGCTCAAAACCAGTTTGCCGCCTTGCAGACTGGCGCCACGTGAGTTGAAAACGATGAGCGAGGGCACGACCTCTGGCTTGGCCACAGCACCGATGGTTTTTTGAAGTGGCACATGTGGCGGAGCGGTTGTGGCAGTTTGTGCGAGCGCAATTCCTGGCGTGCCAAGCGTCCCGATGACGATCGCTATAAGGGCATTACGAGTCATAGGCTGTACTCCATTGCGTGTGCTGTCATTCGATCGCAATACGTAATCGACATCATCGTTCGCGACCGCCAAATGCGTCCGTTCGCGCGTAGTCGATCTAGCAGGAATCAACAACAACAAATCAGTTGGCCTTTAGGGCAATAGATTGTGAGGCGTGCGACTTTTACTTTATGTTTATGGACTTTGGGGCAATTGATTTTTTGTGGCGTGCGCTCTTTGTTTTTTATCAACTTTACGGCCTTCGCCGCACCGCTATTCACATCCTTGGCACAAGAAATCGCAATACTTCGGTCTTTGGGAGGTAGGTGGATGCGTAAGATAGTAATTCTTGCCGCAATAAGTCTCTCAGTCGCGGCTTCAGACGTTAAAGCTCAAGTCGATCTCAGCACTTATGCCGACGCTCAAGGATTTCTTGACGTTCAGACCCTGACCTGCGCCCAACTCGCAAACACATGGCAAGGTGACGCTGACAGGCTCGCCGCTTGGTACAGCGGTTGGTACAACGGGCTCGCGCACAAGCATTACATGGACATAACAAAGGGAAAAGAAGCCGAACACGAGGTGATTGTATATTGCAAGGCAAATCCAGAAATACGAATTATTCAGGCCATGGAAGTTGTCTTCAAGAGTATGCGCGAAAGACTCGGCATAGAAGTTAAGTAGCCAACGTTTCGCTCATTGAGCGATCGACGTACTACGCTTTTCCCAAGGTCGTTCACCAAGTGAATTTGTCATCAGGCGATAGATAATTTTCTGCCGTAAGCGAGGCACAGGGAGACGTTACATGCGCCATATCAGATTAAATAGCGGAGTCGCTTTACGTGGCCTGCTCGTCGCCTTGTTGCCCGTTCTGCTGACAACGGTCCCCGTTCACGCGCAGCAGGTCACCGGCACTCCGGGTTCGCCCAGCGCCACGACCACGATCAAGGGGAACCAAATTCCGGTACCGCCCCCAAAATTCGGCGGCGTGATCAAGGAAACTCTCGAGGGATCGAAAACCTGGTGGCCGCCGCGGCTCGCACCGCCCAAGGGCGCCCCCAACGTGCTGCTGATCATGACCGACGACCAGGGTTATGGTGTGAGCGGCACGTTTGGTGGCGTCGTTCCGACACCGGCGCTGGACCGAATCGCGCAGGCAGGCCTGCGCTACACGCAGTTCAATTCCACGGCGCTGTGCTCGCCAACGCGGGCGGCGCTGCTCACTGGCCGTAACCATCACGCGGTTGGCAACGGCGTGATCACAGAGTTGTCGACGGGCTTCCCGGGCTATGACTCGATCATCGGTCCGGACAATGCGACGATCGGCGCAATTCTCAAGGGCAACGGCTATCCCACCGCGTGGTTCGGCAAGAATCACAACACGCCAGACTTCCAGTACAGCGTGGCCGGTCCTTACGACCAATGGCCGTCGGGAATGGGCTTTGATTATTTCTACGGCTTCCAGGGCGGCGAGACTGACCAGTGGACGCCGTATCTATTCCGTGATCACACCCAGATTTTCCCGTGGGTCGGCAAGCCGGACTACAACCTCATCACCGATATGGCAGACGAAGCCATCGCGCGCTTGAAGCAGCTTGATGCGGCGGCGCACGACACACCGTTCTTTATCTACTACGCGCCCGGCGGGACTCACTCGCCGCACAACCCCAAGCAGGAGTTTGTCGACAAGTTCAAGGGCAAGTTCGACATGGGCTGGAATGCCTTGCGCGAACAGATCTTCGCCAACCAGCAGCGTTTAGGCGTCATCCCCGCGAATGCAAAGCTCACTGACTGGCCGGAGAGCCTGCCGAAGTGGGAAACCCTGTCGGCCGATCAGAAGAAGTTGTTCGCACGCCAGGCCGAAGTGTTCGCCGGTTACGCGGCCTATACGGATTACGAGATCGGCCGCGTCATCCAGCAGATCGAGAACATGGGCAAGCTCGACAACACGCTGATCATCTACATCGTCGGTGACAACGGCACGAGCCCCGAAGGCACGCTGTCCGGCACGCCCAACCAATGGACGTCCTACAACGGCATCCTCGACTTCCCAATCGCCGAGCAACTCAAGTTCTATGATGTCTGGGGCTCGGCGGCGACCTACCCGCACATGGCGGTTGCGTGGTCGTGGGCATTCGACACGCCGTTCAAATGGACCAAACAGATTGCATCGCACTTCGGCGGCACACGCCAAGGTCTCGCAATCAGCTGGCCCGGCCACATCAACGACCCCGGTGGCATCCGCAACCAGTTCCACCACATCATCGATATCGTGCCGACGATCCTCGAAGCCACCGGCATCAAGGCGCCGGAGATGGTCAACGGGATTAAGCAAAAGCCGATCGAAGGCGTGAGCATGGCCTACACCTTCAACAAGGCCAATGCGAATGCTCCCTCGAAGCGCAAAACCCAATACTTCGAAATGATCGCCAACCGCGGAATCTATAGCGACGGCTGGTACGCCAACACGACGCCGCCGCACGGGCCGTGGATATTGAACGCGCCCCTGCCACCCATCAGCGATTACAAATGGGAGCTGTATAACCTGAAGGAGGACTATTCGCAGGCCAACGACCTCGCCGCAAAGATGCCCGGCAAGCTGAAGGAAATGCAGAAGCTGTTTGTTGAGGAGGCGGCCAAATACCAGGTGCTTCCACTGGACAACAGATCATTCGCACGGGCGGTCGAGCCGCGGCCGAGCGCCACCGCCGGCCAGACGGTGTTCACCTATACGGGCGTGACCCCCGGCATTCCCACTGCCAACGCACCAAACGTCATCGGCAGGTCGTACAAAGTGACCGCCGAGGTCGACGTCCCACAGGGCGGTGGCAACGGAATGCTCGCCACCACTGGGGGGCGCTGGGGCGGATGGGGGCTGTACCTGCTCAACGGCAAACCGGTGTTCAACTACAACATGCTCATCCTTGCTCAATACCGCTGGGAAGCTACTGATGCGCTCACGCCGGGCAAGCATACGATCGTGTTCGACTACACCTATGACGGTCCCGGTATCGCCAAAGGCGGCAGCGGTGAGCTGAAGGTGGACGGCAAGGTCGTCGCCACAGGGAAGCAAGCCAACTCGATCGCCTTCCTGCAGGTGTCTGACGAGACCTTCGATGTCGGGGTCGATACCCGCACGGGGGTCAACGACAAGGATTACCAGGTGCCGTTCCCGTTCGACGGCAAGATCGACAAGCTGACCGTCAATCTCGGACCAATGCAGCTGACCGAGGAGGACCAACTAAAATTGCAAAGAGCAGCCGCTATAGCCAAAGACTAGAACGTTTACCTGTTGAGGCTGGAGCGTTTTCACCTGAATTGGAAACGTTCCACAGCCAGCTGCCGCAGCGGTTCGACCTTTGCATGATGGTCCCCAATATAGAGAACCCCGAGAGGTCGAGCGTCGATGTACGTGAGAGACTGCAAGCTGTTTTTGTCCGTAACGGCAGTCGTCGAAGCGGCGACCGGCCTTTGCCTCCTTATTCTGCCAGCAGTTCTGTTTGCGGTTCTGCTTGGGTTAGACCACGCCACGGTTGATGCAATATTCGTCGGGCGTCTCGCAGGCGCTGCGCTGCTCGCCATAGGCATCGCAAGCTGGATGGCGAGGACTGATACGCGAACCCCTGCACAGCTTGGCTTGCTGACCGGTATTCTTATTTACAACGCAGCCGCCACACTGCTCCTTGCGTACGCGGGAGCAGTCTTAAAGATGATGGGGGTTCTGCTTTGGCCCGCGGTCGTAATTCACGCAGTTCTTGTGGTGTGGTGTTTCGCGTGTTTGCAACCGGAACGCCACGGCGGCAAAACCATGCATTGAATTTTCGCCGTCCCACTCGGGGGACTTTTCGTCGGTTGAGATAACCCGCTGAAATAATGGTGGACGTTGTGAGGATTAAACCTATGACCTCTCTCTTCCGAAGGATAGGACTGATGTCTGCTCTTGAGGGAGGAAGTTCGTTCGCGCGCAGAAATGTCCGCTAATGACTGAAAGCGGACATCGTACACGCGGATGAAGTTCCAGTTGGACTACGGTCCAATATCCTACCGTGGCATGGGTCCGGATGATGGTCATTCGCGACGCCGCGCCGGCCTAAACTCGCCGGTCGATAGAGCCCGTCTTAATTCCGCATTTTTCCGATACCTCTGATGAGGAGCGATACCATGTTGAAGCCCTCCAATTTGTGGACCCCATCACGATCGCGCACCGCAAAAACGCTGCTTGTTGGCTGCTCGCTGTTGTGGCTGGTAACGACTCCTCTCGCCCAGCAAATTACTGGCGTTCCAGGCTCGCCCAGCGCCACTGAGGCGATCAGCGGCGAACAGATCCCCCCGCCGCCTTCAAAGTTCGGCGGCAAGATCGAACGCAACGCGGCACAATCGAAGCCGTACTGGCCGCCCAAAGTCGAGCCTCGAAAAGGTGCGCCAAATGTGCTGCTGATTATCACCGATGACACCGGTTACGGGACGCCCAGCACCTTCGGCGGCGTGATCCCGACGCCTAACCTTGATCGCGTTGCCGCCGCGGGTCTGCGCTACACGAATTTTCATTCGACTGCGCTTTGCTCGCCGACGCGAGCCGCGCTGATCACCGGGAGAAACCATCACTCAGCCGGTTTTGGCGTCATCTCCGAGCAGTCGTCCGGCTATCCCGGCTACAACAGCATCATCGAACGCGACAAGGCGACGATCGGCCGTATCTTGAAGGATAGTGGGTACCGCACGGCCTGGTTTGGAAAAGACCACAACGTGCCAGCGTTCCAGGCGAGCCAGGACGGGCCATTTGACCAATGGCCGATCGGCATGGGCTTCGAGTATTTCTATGGCTTCATCGGTGGCGATGCCAACCAATGGGCGCCGAATCTATTCCGCAACACGACGCAGATTTATCCGTTCGAGGGAAAGCCGGGTTGGAACCTGACAACTGCGATGGCGGACGACGCAATCGCGTATCTGAACCGCCTCAATGCCCTATCGCCGGACCAGCCGTTCTTCATTAAGTACGCGCCGGGCGGTGTCCATGCGCCACACCATCCAACTCCGGAATGGATCGAGAAGATCAGCAAGTTGCACCTTTTCGATCAGGGCTGGAACAAGCTTCGCGAGCAGATTTTCGAGAACCAGAAGAAGCTCGGCGTAATTCCGGCCAACGCGAAACTAACGCCATGGCCGAAAGACCTCCTGAAGGAATGGGACCAACTCAGCGATGACGAGAAGAAGATGTTTGTCCGTCAGGTCGATGTCTTCGCCGCCTACGTGGCCTACACCGACAATGAGATCGGTCGCGTAATTCAATCAATCGATGACATGGGCAAGCTCGACAACACGCTTGTCATCTACATCAGCGGCGACAACGGCGGCAGCGCTGAGGGCACATTGGTCGGCACACCTAACGAAGTCGCAAGCTTCAACGGCGTCAATGTGCCGGTCGCTGACCAGCTGAAGTACTTTTATGACGTCTGGGGCTCCGACAAGACCTACAACCATATGTCGGTAGCCTGGTCGTGGGCATTCGACACGCCGTTCTCGTGGACAAAGCAGATTGCGTCACACTTCGGCGGTGTCCGGCAGGGCATGGCAATCATGTGGCCCAACGTGATCAAGGATAAAGGCGGTATCCGCAACCAGTTCCACCACATCATCGACATCGTGCCGACGATCCTCGAAGCAACGAAAGTCAAGCAGCCAACGCTCGTCGACGGCATCAAGCAAAGCCCGATCGAGGGCGTCAGCATGATGTACACGTTCGACAAGAAAAACGAGAACGCCGCTTCAACACGCAAAACACAGTACTTCGAAATGATGGGCGATCACGCCATCTATCACGACGGATGGATCGCCAGCACGAAAGTGATGCGGCCGCCATGGATCATTACGGGCGCGACGAGCCAGGATCCCGCTGCATTTCCATGGGAATTGTACGACCTCAGGAAGGACTGGACCCAATCCGAGAACATTGCCGATAAGAACCTGCAGAAACTCAAGGAGATGGAAGATATTTTCTGGGCCGAGGCGAAGAAGTACCAAGTTCTACCGCTCGACTCGTCGGTGGCGACACGTTTGGTCACGCCGCGGCCATCAGTCACTGCAGGACGCAACGTGTTTACCTGGACAGTCCCGCTCGCGGGCACGCCCAACGGCGATGCGCCCTCGATACTGAACGCTTCGTACAACTTCAAAGCCGAGGTCGAGATTCCGCAGGGCGGCGCCGAAGGCATGCTGATCACGCAAGGTGGTCGGTTCGGAGGCTACGGTTTCTATGTGGTCAAGAACAAACCGGTGTTCCTGTGGAATTTGGTCGATCTGAAGCGTGAGCGTTGGGAAGGCCCCGAACTGACGCCCGGAAAGCACGTGCTTGAATTCGACTTCAAGTACGACGGTCTGGGTATGGGCACGCTGGCGTTCAACAGTATGTCCGGCATAGGCCGCGGCGGCACGGGAGAACTCCGGGTTGATGGCAACGCCGTCGCAACGCAGAAGATGGAGAACTCGATCCCGCTAATCTTGCAATGGGACGAGAGCCTCGACATCGGCAGCGACACGCTGACAGGCGTCAACGATAGCGACTACCACCCGCCGTTCGCCTTCACCGGCAAGTTGAACCGGGTCACGCTGACGATTGACCGGCCGAAGCTATCAGAAGCGGACAAGAACAAACTGATGCAGGCGCAGAGAAACAACAAAACCAGCGAGTAGTGTCGGCTCAAGCTCGGAAGTATCCCATGATTGGTGCCGTCCCTGCTATCAGCCGTCGAACCTTGCTGACGACGCTCACTGCCGCGGCGCTCTACCGCGGCAGTGCCTTCGCGCAGGCACCGGGGCCGTTGCCGTCGTGGAGTGACGGCACCCGGCAGTCCATCATGGATTTTGTCGACCGTGTCACACGCGAGGGCGGCCCCGATTACGTGGCGCCGGCGGATCGCATCGCCACGTTCGACAACGACGGCACGTTATGGTGCGAGAAGCCGCTGCCGGTGCAAGGCGCCTTCGCCCTCGACCGCATCAAGGCGATAGCGCCGCAGCACCCGGAATGGAAGGACAAGCAGCCATTCAAGGCAGTGCTTGAAGGAAACCCCGAAGCGCTCCTGGAATTCGGCGAGAAGGGAATCTTTGAGATCATAGCGGCCACCCATTCCGGCATGACGACCGAAGCCTTCTCGAAGGTCGCCGCGGATTGGTTTGCCGCGGCGCGCCACCCGCGTTTCAACCGCCCCTATACCGAGCTTGCCTATCAGCCGATGCTGGAGCTGCTGACCTATTTGCGCGCAAACGGCTTCAAGACCTTCATCGTGTCAGGCGGTGGAGTTGAATTCATGCGCGTCATCACCGACCGCGTTTATGGGATCCCACCGGAGCAGGTGATTGGGTCGTCAGGGGTCACCAAGTTTGAAATGGGACCGAACGGCACACCGGTGCTGATGAAAGAGCCGAAAATTGAATTCGTCGACGACGGGCCAGGCAAGCCCGAGGGGATCGACCGGATCATCGGCCGCCGTCCGATCTTCGCCTTCGGCAACTCTGACGGCGACTGGCAAATGCTTCAATGGACTGCCGCAGGTGGCGGTGCCCGCTTCATGGGGCTCGTCCATCACACCGATGCTGAGCGCGAATACGCCTATACCCAGCAGCGGTTCAATACCCTCGACAAGGCACTCGACGAGGCCAACGCCAAAGGTTGGATGGTCGTCGATATGAAACGCGACTGGCGCACGATCTTCCCCGCCGCCGGCGCGCGGTGATCCAGCGTAGTGTACAGGACGGAGGCTCGGCCTTGACATCGCGACAATGAAAATTTCGCGGCTTACCGCAAATGTCTGCTTGTGACTTAATGCGGACACTGGCCAAGGATATCGATTGTTCATCCAATTGAACGCGAACGCGTCAAACCGCGTCATTTACCCAAGGTCCAACGCGCTCACGATACTGCGGCTTGGTAGCCCTGAGCGGGCTACGAGTTCGAGAGCCGGAGTTCCATAAAAATAAGGAAGCGACAAAATGAAGGACGCCTCTAAATATCTTGCACCCGTCGCAGCCTGCGCAATGCTGGCACTGCCGCATATGGCGGCCGCGCAGACCGCGCCCTCAGTCCCACAGGCGGTCTATACACCGGACAAAGTCGAGACGCGCATCGGCCCCCTCGAATTCAAAGACGGTGCGCCCAGCGCGGCCACCGCCGAGAAGGTCCTCGACAGCCTGGACTACGTGCGCGGCGTTGACGCGTTCATGAACACTTTCTCGGGTGCCTCAGCCTATGCGATCCGCAAGGGCTTCCAGAGCATTGGAGCCGAAGACAACACGGTGATCATTTTCTCCGAGTTGATGGATTCGAATTCGGTGTTTCTCACCCCCAATGCCGACACGATCTACAGCGTAGCATCCCTCGATCTGACGAAGGGTCCTTTGGTGGTTGAGGTACCGCCCAAGGCGCTCGGCACTATCAATGACATGTGGTTCGGATGGATCATCGACATTGGCGCGCCCGGCCCCGACCGGGGCCAAGGCGGCAAGTATCTGCTCCTGCCGCCGGACTATGACGGCCCGCTTCCCGATAACGGTTTCTTTGTGGGGCGATCGAAAACTACCCATGTTCTCTACGCCGTTCGCGCCAACCTGGAGAATAACGATCCAAAGCCGATCGTCGCGCTGATCAAGGACAGGTTGAAAATCTACCCGTACACGCCGGGTGGATTCGGCACCAGCATCGCCACGGCAATGGAAGGCAAGGTCCGGCTTGAGAAGGACCCGCCGATCCCGCCGACGAAATTCATCGAAGGCAGCGGCAAAGCGTTCAACACTATTCCTCCAAGCGACTTTTCGTATTTCGAGATGGTCAACGAGCTGGTGCAGTTGGAGCCGGCCACCGCTACGAGCCCGGAGCTGCTCGGCCAGCTCGCGGCAATTGGTATCGTGAAGGGCAAGCCCTTCAACCCGGACGCCCGGATGAAGAAGATTCTCACCGACGCAGCCGCGGTGGGCAACGCCGCCGGCCGGGTCCTCAACTGGCGTGCCACCGAAATTCCCGGTTGGGAGCTCTACCCGAATTCCATGTGGGCCAGCATGATGTGGGAGGGCGGTTACAATTTTGAGACGCCACCGCCGCTGATTACCAAAGAGGGCTATTTCAAACCGCTTCCGGCGACGGGCGCGCGAACCCTCAACGCCCGCACGGCCTTCTACTACGGTTACACCATGGACACGCCGGCCATGATCATGCGGCTGCCCGGCGTCGGCTCGCAGTACCTTATGGGCTACACGGATGCCGACAAGAATCCCTTTGATGGTGGCAAGACGTACCGGGTGACCCTGCCGAAAGACATTCCCGCGGCGGCATTCTGGTCGTTCACGGTCTACGACAATCAGACTCGCTCCATGCTGCAGACGCCACAGCGTTACCCGCGTGCCGGAAGCCAGTCGTACCCTTCACCCGCTGCCGTTGCGAACGCGGACGGCTCGACGACGGTCTATTTCGGTCCAACCAAGCCGGCCGACGCAAAGGATGGCAACTGGATACAGACCATGCCCGGCAAAGGCTGGTTCATGCTCCTTCGCCTCTACAGCCCGCTCGAACCGTTCTTCACCAAGGCTTGGCGGCCGGGCGAAGTCACACTGGTGCGGTGATCCGATCAAGCCGTCGCCTTGTAGGTCTTGGCGCCTGACCTGACTTGAAGGGAGCCACATATCTCGGGGCTGCAGCAGCAGTGTGGCCGTTTGCAGTTCCTCGGTCGTTCAAAGTATATCGACGGCTGGATATATTTGAGAAACTCCGGAGTCACATCATGAACAAGGCGTCCGCTATGCCACTCCGGATCGTATTGGGAGCGATCGCGGCGCTGGCTTTAGTGCTCTCAGCTTTCGCAGACGTTCGACCATTTCCACCAGGTTTCCATACCGAAGACATCAAAACGGATGGTGCGACGATCCACGTCCGAGTAGGAGGAAAAGGGCCTGCGGTCGTGATGTTGCATGGCTTCGGCGATACCGGCGACATGTGGGCACCGTTGGCGGCAGCGCTCGTGAAGGACCACACTGTCATCGTTCCCGACCTGCGGGGCATGGGCCTGTCGTCCTATCCGGACATTGGTTACGACAAGAAAACGCAGGCACAAGACATTGCTCGCGTGATGGACAAGCTCAATGTACAGAATGCCGACCTCGTCACGCATGACATCGGAAACATGGTCGGGTACGCGCTCGCCGCGCAATATCCTGATCGCATTACCCGCTGGGCCGTCATCGATGCGCCGCTCCCGGGCATTGGCCCGTGGGACGAAATTCTTAAGAGTCCCCTGTTGTGGCATTTCAACTTTCGCGGTCCGGATGTGGACCGGTTGGTGAAGGGCCGTGAGCGCATTTATCTCGACCGCTTCTGGAACGAATTATCCGCAAATCCCAAAGCAATCGACGAGGCGACACGCCGACACTACGCCAAAATCTATGCGCGGCCCGGCGCGATGCACGCCGCATTCAATCAATTCGCCGCTTTTTCCCAAGACGCATCCGACAACAAGGCATTTGCCAGTAAGGGTAAGCTAGCCATGCCGATTTTGGCGCTAGGCGGCGAAAAGTCATTTGGAGAGCAGCAAGCTGCAGTCATGCGGGAGGTCGGCACTAATGTGGAAGGCGGCATCATTGCCAATTCAGGGCATTGGATCATGGAAGAGCAGCCGGACGCGACGGTGAAAGCGGTCCGCGACTTCCTCGAGAAAAAGTAAGACGTTCGCAGAAAATCACATCCACGCTACGGACGTCGGCCCGAAATATCTCGTTAGCTTTCAGCGTCATTCCTGTGACGCACCACACGCGTCGTATCCCGCAGGACACTGCGAGCGATCCGGCGCGGCCGATTTGTATGAGGCACGCAGATGTCCGCTATCGGCACAAAGCAGGCATTCTGGAGACGCCAATGTCCGGTTTGGGGAGTAACGCGGACATAAAAAAGCCCTTGGCCGCCGGGGAAAGCGACCAAGGGCCGAGGGGACGGGCAAAAGTTGGGGGACGGATTGCCCGCTTGGCGTAGAACTAGGAATGAGCGCAGGGACGGCCAAGGAGGGGCAGCGCGAAATTAAAATATGTCGCAGGGCTTCAAACAGACCGGAGTGACACTATATGGCGCGACCCGGCTGGGCCGAGCCCCCTTTCAGAGTGCTAGCCTTAGTCGATACGATGCGATGTCTTTGTCCAGGGGCGGCAATGAGGCGGCGCGATTTCCTATCGGTTTTGAGCGGTGCAGTGGTCGGATGGCCACTCGCCGGACGCGCGCAACAGCTGTCGATGCCGGTGATCGGGTTCTTGAACAGCGGATCGCCGGGTCCGTATCGGCATTTGGTGGCGGGGTTTCAACAGGGCCTGAAGGAATCCGGCTATGTCGAGGGCCAGAACGTTGTGATTGAGTACCGATGGGCGGAGGGTCAGTATGATCGACTATCAGGGATGGCGGCCGAACTGATCCGCCGTCGCGTGAATGTCATTGCCGCGATGACGACTCCTGCGGCATTGGCAGCAGAAGCAGCAGCGACGACCATTCCCATTGTCTTCGATACGGCCGGTGACCCTGTCAGGCTCGGCCTCGTCGTCAGCCTGAACCGGCCCGGTCGGAACATCACAGGCATCACCCAGTTGGGTTCCGAGTTGGTAGCGAAACGGTTGGGGCTGCTGCGCGATTTGATACCCACAGCCACCACTATCGGGTTGCTCGTAAACCCGACCGATCCAAGATCGAAGACCCAAATAAAGGATATGCAAGAGGCGGCTCGCGCGCTCGGGCTGCAAATCCATGTTTTGAACGCCAGTACGGAAGGAGAAATCGACTCAGCGTTTGCAAAATTAGCTGAACTGCGAGCAGACGCTCTCATCGTCGGCACTGGCGAGCTGTTCAATAGCCGGCCCGAACAACTCGTGAGGTTGGCAGCACGGCAGGCACTGCCTGCGATTTATCAGGCTCGCGAGTTCGCCGCGGCTGGCGGTCTCGTGAGCTACGGAGCGAGCCGGACCGATGCTTATCGGCAGGCAGGCATCTACACCGGCCGGGTTCTCAAGGGCGAGAAGCCCGCCGACTTGCCGGTCGTACAGTCAATCAAGTTCGAACTTGTCCTCAATCTAAAGACGGCGAAGGCACTCGGCCTGACTGTACCATCGAGTCTGATTTCCATAGTGGACGAGGTGATCGAGTAAATCGCGGGATGTCCGCTATTGGCACAAGGCGGACATTCCGGATACGCCGATCAATGTCCGCTTTCGGAGGTAAAGCGGACATCCCCGACCCGAAAAACGGTTTCAACCTGCAGCCACATCGGTGCTTGTCGCAGGCGCGCGCACCCGGTCAAGTACGTACAGACGGATCGCTGAAGACAGGTTGCCCCTTTGGCGGGTCTTGTCGATCTCTGCGACTGTTTTCGACAGCGTTGCTTGCTGGGCAAGCGCGATTTCCTTCAGACCGCTCCAGAACGCATCTTCAAGGCTCACACTGGTCTTGTGTCCGGCAATCACGACCGAGCGTTTGACGATCGAGGATTTCATGATTGTGGCCCCAATAGTTTGTGGTTTCGGTAAACCACCGTAAGGCGATTCGAAATTTGCAAGGGGGCAAGCAAGTACCTTGTGAAAAAAAGCTAGCGCCAAACTTGGTGCATCAGTACCGGCAATTGGTTTGAAATTACCATTTACGATTTATCAGCCGACGCCGTTGTTCAAATACATGATTATAGAATCTGCTGTCGCTTGCTCGCGTGTCGCTAGGCGGGTGAGGTTGAAGCCGGCAGACTACTGCCGGCCCATTCGGTCATAGTGCCGCCGCAGCCTGGGCACTCGAACATTCGTCTCTGATAGCCGGGATATTCGTCTTCGACCCGAGTCAGTCGCATTGGCGAGTTGCATCTGAGGCACGAGGGATTTTTGGATTCGGCCAGAAGAGGACGCATGGCCAGTCCCTTTTAGTCGCCCAATCGCATTGTGTCGTTCTTTGAGGCGGCAAATGGGCGAGGAAGATAGCGGATGCGTAAAATTCAGAACACCAGCCATAACAATAGCGCTACAAAAGCATCACGACAGGAATGCGACGAGGCGGGACAACTAAATGTGAGTGGCGCACGCGTGCGGTCGGCGGATAGGGTCCGAACGGCGGCAGTGAAGAGTGAGTTGGAAATATGGATGCATTCACTCCCGAAACTCTGAAGCTTCTGCAGTCCGTTTTGGATGATGCCTGGATGTCTCTAAGGCCCGGAGAGCGGGCGCGGACAAGCAAGACACAGGTCGCAGTCCGCATTCTTGAAGCGGCCTCCGCAGGAGAGCGGGATCCCGTTCGTTTGCGCATTCAGGCTGTGACCGGAGTCGTTACAACCCCGCTTTAAACTCGAATCGTTCGCGCCGGGCCACCCGAAATGAGAGAGTCGCTCATCGGGAGCGGCCCTCTCGTTGTGTCGAAACTATTTTGACTTCGGGGACGTGTCGTCTTTGTCGATGCTAGCGCCCGGCACCGAGGTGTTGTCAGTATCGGGTGAGGAAGGTTTGGCGCCCACAGTCTTTCGCTCATGCTTCCGCGCCTGAGAAGCCTTCATCGCGCCTTTGTCCTGCATCGCCTGGCCGGACGTCTTGCCGGACGAGTCTTGAGCAAAAGCAGTCGGCGAAACAGCGATCAAGGCCGTGACCAGGATTCCAAGAATAGCAAGCTTCATTGACGTCTCCTTGTTGTGACTTTGCAGATTGGGGTGGTGATGATCTGCCCGTCTTCGATAGCCGCGAATATTTTGGGCGACGAAGGCTGACGCGGCTGTTGGATAAACTGCAAAGCGATTGCGCCTGTTCCGAGATTATGACCCGACAAATGTGGTTGGCTGGGATGCAAAAAAGGCGTTTATGAAAAAGATACGTTGAATGCCGCATTTCAATACCACGACCCGTTACCGAGATTTATAATTTCCGGTCAACAGCATTGAGTGGGTGAATGGTGACGTTCGATATTGAAACCCTGACTGTTCTGCGAACGGTTCTGGATGAGGCATGGGAGTTGCTGAGTCCCCAGCAGCAAGCGCGAACGACCAAGTCGGTGGTTGCGACGCGCCTTCTTGAGGCGGCAGCAGCGGGTGAGCGCGATCCCGACCGGCTGCGCGACGCTGCCCTCAACGGGATCGCCGCGACCGCGGCAACCTGAGCGCTGTGTATATTTGCGTCAATCTCCCGCGTCGCAGGAATTTTGGCGCGGATTCAATCAGCACAGTCGTTACTTACGGGTCCTGCGGGCGTCCCGTTTCACCGGGTTATACTCTCTCACGTCAAGCGGAGCATATTGACCGGCTTCGCAGTGATCAGTCGGATTTTCTGCCCGCGCGAGCACTGCGCGTCCATCAGTGATAAACACTGCATAGGTGCCGGGTTTATTATCGACATTCAGACGCATGCAGGTTTGCCACGCCCACCCGTTGGTATTTGTTTGCACCATCCTGACAGCGTCGGAAATCTCGATCTGATTGAGTTTTTTATCGGGCAGAAAGAGTCCTGCTTGATCTGCGAAATATGAAGCGCCCGTCATCGGGTTCGGATCGGTTTTTTCAACCAAACCCTTGGCGATAATGGCCCGATAGTTCGGTGCCGGCCCCTGCGGTGGCCCATCGTCTGACAGAGATGTCGACGTACAACCGCCACCGGAGCCCGAAAGGAAAGCCGCACATACCGCGATCAATGATTTGCGTCGCATGAGCGACGCCGTCCATTGATTTTTGCTTTTGAAACCGGCCATCGCCTGCGCGCGAACTGCTACCGGAATTTGATTTTCTCGGTTTCGGTGTGCTGGCATCGCGGACACTCAAAATGCCGCTCATCGTGCCCGGGCACAATATCTGGCTCAATGTGAGCAAGCCACATTCCTGTTCCGCACTGAGGACACCGAGGGCGGTCGCCAGTCTCAGCCGGTGGCTCTGACGTCTTCCGCTGCACCATGGGGGCAGGTTAGTTGAGAAGCCATCGCGATTTAAGGTCCGGCGTGGCCTGCTCACGACGTATTGACCAGCCTGATTGGGGATCGAGGGTGGGTATTCGAGCACGTCGCAATCATTGCAGGCCCATTTAGCGCTTCCAGGCCGGCTATCATCATGCACACTTGAGAATAAGCATTACCAGCGCCCCAGTCCGCTTTGGCTCATAAGCGGATAAACCACCCGGCGGACAAGATGCCCGCCGGGCGAGCGCTCTTCGCATTTCATCACTGGTGATGGGCCGACACGCTCTTGACGTATTCGGACAGCAGATCACTCGACGCCAAGCCGCTGACGTCGCCAAGACTCAGGATGCCGATCATCCGCTTGCTCTTGTTGATCACTGGCAACCTCCGAACCTTCAGTTCCTCCATATGCCGCACCGCCTTGGCGAGGTCATCATCATCGCTGCAGCAATGGATGCCTGGAGTCATCACATCGCGTGCTGTCGCGTGGTCAGGATCGAAGCTTTCCTTGGCCAAGCCTTTGCATACGATATCGCGGTCGGTCACGATCCCAATTAACTGATCGTTCTCTCCGATTGGAATCGCGCCGACATCATGTTTGCGCATCAATTTCGCGAGTTCGATGACAGGGGTGTCGGGACCAACCCATTCAACGCCCTTGTGCATCGCTTCTTTGACTTTCATGGCTGACCTCCGTCGCTGGAAAATGCAGCCCCCCATTGCCGGGAGTAAATGTTGGCACTTATGGAATTCTGCCAATAATCAGTGGCAAGGACGATTGGACTGAGGTCCAATCGTCTTGACCCACGAGTGTCCGCTTTGGGTCAAGCGCTGCGAATGGTTTGGCCATCACTCCATCCTCGCATCTCATGCTATGCATTGAGGGCGGGCGCGCCGCTTGCGGGACTCTCATATGGATCTTTCATACACCCAGAACATGGAAGATTATCATTTGTCGCTGGCCTTCGAGGGCCAGTCGGCTGGTACCTATATCGATATTGGAGCCGGCCACCCCATAGCAGACAATGTATCGTTTTTTTTCTATGAGCGCGGATGGCAAGGCCTTGTGGTCGAGCCCCAGCATGATCTCGCCGATCTCTATCCGCGCCTGAGACCGCGCGACACCAGCGTCTGTGCTCTGATCGGAACTCGATCCGGTCTGGTCGACTTTCACGTGTTTGATACTTTTCATGGGCTGTCGACGACCAGCAAACCAAATGCAAGCGTGGCGCGATCCTTGGGCGCCACCGGTCAGACGATCAAAATGCCGATGATCAGCCTTGCCGAACTGTGCAAGAAGCACGGGGCCACGGTGATCGACTTCCTGAAGGTTGATGTCGAAGGCGCCGAGGCCGACGTTTTGGCGAGCGGCGATTGGGACAGTTATCGGCCCAAGGTCGTCATGGTGGAAGCGATAGCTCCAGGGACAGGGGAGCCGTCATGGGAAGAATGGGAGCCGTTCCTCCTCGCGCAAGGTTATCGGTTTGCACTGTTCGACACTCTCAATCGTTTTTACGTTGCCGAAGAACAACCTCAAATTGCCGCGCGATTTCCGGCCGAGCGAGCTCCGTGGGATTCCGTTCGGCACATGTATGAAATTGGCCGTGCCCCGGAAAATCGAAATCACCCGGATCATGCTTTAGCGAAAATACTCGCCGACGGCTTCTGGGCCATTTTGCCATTTCTTGATCGGCCGCTGCTTGCAGAAATCCTGAAGCGGGGACGTAAAACGTCAAATACGGCTCTGGCCGATTTGTGTTTGTCATCGCTGGATACGGACGAGTTTCGCGCACGACTTGGCCGCATCGCCTGCGGATATGACGGGGGGCAACTCCATTCAGAGAATTCTTCTCGTGACCCAAAGGAGTGAGACGGGGTTACAGGAGGCCTGAAAGTTGAGCGGGGTGGCGCGCTAGCGGTGCAGGCATGAATAAAGTTTCACGAGGTTACGAGTTGTGTCTGGAATTGAGCGTGCGGCGCGGTAGTTTGCCGTCGCCATTTCACAGGACAACCAGAAATAATTCGCGGTTGGATCGACAACGAGTCGGTTCGGCACGAAATTTGCGGTGATCACCGACAAATATGGCGTGGTCGAGTTCCAGGACAGCTGGTTCAAATCGGGACCGATCCGCTCCGACGAGACGAATCGCGGGTCACCAAGTGCCGGGTCGGATGCGCTGCCTGTTGCGAGCGCAGCGAGTGTGGACTTGTAGCGCTCCCAGGCTACGACGAATTTTGCCGTCTCGACAGCGTGGACGAGCGTCACGAGCAGGAATGCACCGATGGTTGCCTGAACGACGCCGCCGCTCGTCAGCTTTGTCATAAATCGCTCCACGCCGGGAGCCGGCAGAGTCAATCCATCGGCGCGCATCGCGTAAAGTCCCGCAGCCATCCCGAGCAGTGGCGTGACGAGCACCAGCGCCGTGCGAAGATAATACCTGTTGCTCGCGTGGAGCGAATGATCGAACCACAGCCAATAGACGGCCAGGGCCATGACAGCGGTCGCGGTGGCGTAGAGATAGGCCTTGCCCGGCACGGGCCGGGACAGCGCCAAGTAGATCAGGACATAGCTGACAAGCGTCGTGGTCAGTAACAAGACAAGCCTGGTCTGAAAAACGGTAGGATCGAAAAAGTGCAGCGCGGCCCTCATCAGTGCGTCGGCAATATAGTCGTCGGGCGGGAATATGACCTTCACAGTCATCCAGATGGTCAGCGCGGCAAGCAAAGCTCCAGCTGCCCGCAAGAAAAATGTGTCGCTCGGGCCGCGGAATGCGAGCGTCAATACTATTGCGGCCGCCAAAATCAGTGCTCCCTCATGCGAGAGAGCGAGTGCGATCATCATGACAAGCACCAAAACCGTTCCGCCGGAACTGCGGCGCGCATACTGGCAAACGGCGAGTGTCGGCCAGAACAGTGCGTGCGCCAGCCACATCTCGGTCGGAAAGCCGAAAACCATCGGGCAGAGCAGGGCGGTCGAACCGCAGGCATAGGTGAATATGACTCGGCCGCGGGAGCGGTCGGCGGCGAAAGTGCCGATCAGCGCGAGAATGGGTGCGATATAGAATAAAAATCCATAGAGCCTGATGCCGTTGCGCGGGTCGTCGGTCAGTCCGACATAGAGCTCGGCCGGCCAGAGCGTGAGGAAAAAGACCGACACGCGCGGGGAAACATTGTGCCAATGAAATGCCCAGACATCCTGAACGGCAACTGCGTAGGAAAACATCGCGCCGTCGGCATAAAGCTGTAACTCGTGGCGAAGCGCGACCACAACGAATGCGATCGACCAGCAGAGACCGGCTCCGATAACTAAAATCCGTAAAATGTCGATGTCAGACCGCGGGGCGGGCCAGGACATGGCGCCACGTTTCCTCTAGCCGCGCACAAGGTGCTGGCGATCTAATAGCTGTTTGAAAACGCCGCCGGCTGTTTCGACGACCTGGTCGAGCAGGCGCTGCCCGAATTCCGCTGACGCCGCTTGCGCGTCGCCGATGACGCCCAGGTCGGCGATCTGCTTTTCGTCTGTAGTCCATGGCCACGTAACCGCTTGATCGAGGATCGTGGCGCGCACCTGGCTGCCGTCGGGTGAGTTTTTCAATTGCGCCATCTGCTCGCGGCGCACCAAGTGGGGCACGATCGCGAGCATCATTGACGTCTCGTTCTTCCCGCCGTGGATTTCGGGAATTTCCGCATTCGTGGCGAGGTCCGCCCAGACAGCCGGATGAAGCACGCAGACATTAAGGCCGAAATCGGAGCGCAATTCCTGCGATAGTGCATCCAGGATTCCACGGTTTCCGCCGTGACCATTGATGATAGCGAGATTGCGTGCCGGCAGACTGCGGACGATTTCGCGTCCCAGATCACGTATCAGCATCGTCATGCTCTGGACTGATAGTGACAGCGTGCCGGGCGCCCATTCATGCTCGCGGGCAAAACTGACCATCAGTGACGGCAATTGCCACAGATCGAACGTTTTACCCCAACGGGAGATGATGCGGCGGGTAAATTCCTCCGCCAGCACGGCATCAGTATTGAGCGGCAAATGGGGACCGTGCTGTTCGATCGAGCCGATCGGCATGCAAAGAATCGAACTCGCGCGCAGACACCTCAGGATTTCGGGAGACGTCAGGTCGCCGATCGATCGACTCGGCACGTCAGGTTGCATGGCCGCCACCACCCATCAGTTCCTCAATCTCCGCGGTGCTCGCCATCACGATAACAGCGTTGCCGCCCGTTGCCAGTGCGGCCATGCACAGGCTTCGACTATGATGGGTCGGCAAGGTGAGCGACGAGCTGATCGAGCCGGTGCCCGGCACGCGTCGCCTTTGCGGTCATATAGCGGCGGTTGTCGGCATTTATAGGTGCCTCGATCGGCATCCGGCTGACAATCTCGATGCCCGCTTTGGAGAGGCGGTCGAGCTTGGCCGGGTTGTTGGTAAGCAGGATGACTCGCGTGCATTTGAGCATCTTGAGCATGCGCGCGGCGACTCTATAGTCGCGCTCATCGTCATCGAAACCAAGCGTGGTGTTTGCATCGACTGTATCGAGGCCGTCTTCCTGCAGTCGGTAGGTGCGCATCTTATTGGCGAGGCCAAGGCCGCGGCCTTCCTGCCCCAGATAGAGAACAACGCCGCCGCCAAGATCGTCCAGCCGCGCCATCGCGAGCCGGAGCTGGTCACCGCAATCGCAGCGTCGCGAACCGAAGACGTCGGCCGTCAGGCATGCCGAATGCAGCCGCACGGGCATTGCTTTGGTGAAGTCGGGCTTGCCCACGATGATGGCAACCTCAATCCCGCCCATGGCGTCGCGGAATACGATGAAGCGCGTATTTATGCCCGAATTGAGCGGCACGGTAGCTTCGCTCGCCAACGTCAGCGACTGAGCGGCTTCGTCAGTAAACCTTCCGACCGCATTCGCCTCGACCTTTATGATTTCGGGGTCGCTTGTGAAAACGTTCTGGCCGAGATCGGCCGCCAGCACCGCAGGCAAGCCTTGAGACAATTTCACGAGCTGGATCGCGGCCGCGGCCGCGTGACCCGCCGGTGTTGCCTTTCGTGTGCGGTTGCTCGTTGCGTCAGTAACGGATGCCAGGATGGAATCGGCGGTCTCGTCTGCCGAGAGGCGTATTGCCATCGGCGATTTCGCGTCCATGCCGAGCGCATGTGCACGCCGTGAGGTTATGACCAGCTGCGGCACAGAAGGCGCGCATAGAGCGATGAATTCGGTCAGCCGCCGCGAGTCGAGCCCTTCAACCGGCAAGGCCAGCAGCGTTTCATTTGGCGCTGTAATGATAACTGGCCGCCGGCTAAGGAATTCGGCAACGCCGCGGCTAACGCTAGTATGTTGCTTGTTGCCAAAAAGTGTCGAACTTGTCCCCGTCAACGCAGCACCCATCTCCAAGAGTTTCCACTCACTACCACCCGCCAATGTAACGAACACCGCGGGCGTGTCATCATTCCGGTCGCAGACGGACTCGATTTGTGTCAGCCTGATGGTATCCAACGGATAACGCGGTCACGCCTTTGGCGTGCCATGCTTTTAAGAGATTTTCCAATGCCACGCGCCCAGGGAGGCCCGGATAGCCGTACCAGCGGCGAGTACAGCGACCCGTGGGTGGAGTTTAGCCACATCTTCCGCAATCAGGTCCAGTCTCTACCGCAACCATGGGGTGAGCTATTCGGCCCCCTGCGGAGGGGCACGGTGGACGATCTTGTGGTTGTTGGGCAAATCGGGCAGTCGCTCGACGGCCGCATTGCCACAGAAACCGGTCATTCCAAATACATCAACGGACCTGCCGGCCTCGCCCATCTGCACCGGTTGCGGTCGCTGGTGGACGGCGTTGTCATCGGTGTCGGCACGGCCATCGCCGACGACCCGCAATTGACAGTGCGCCGGGTCGCAGGGCCGCAGCCGGCGCGGGTCATCATTGATCCCAAGGGCCGGCTTGGCGCTCAGGCCAGAGTCTTCGCTTCCGACGGCGTCCACCGGCTATTGATCACCGTGCGGGGCACGGCCTGTATGCCCCCATCGGGTGTGGAGGTTCTCGCTTTGCCCTCGACCGATGGGCAGCTTGCTCCGACGGCGATTCTGACCGCACTGGCCGCGCGTGGGATGCGCCGAGTGCTGATCGAAGGCGGCGCCGATACGGTTTCGCGGTTCCTTGCCGCCGGGTGTCTCGATCGCCTCCATGTGATCGTTGCACCGATCATCATCGGTTCAGGCCGCGCAAGCTTCATCCTGCCGGAGATAAAGCGGGCCGATGAGGCGCCGCGCGTGCCGATGCGCGCGCATCAGATCGACGACGAAGTACTATTTGATTGCGATCTTTCGGCTCAGCGCGTGTGCATCGGCGTGGCAAAGAAATCGACGTGACCGACGCGGATCGATGAAAGTCCGGCGGTGACTGCGTCGCGGCGCCGAGCCAGCCAAGTGGCCGTGTCGGCCTTGGTCAGTCTCCCCGTTTCGTGTGCGGCACTTGCCCAGCCGGCAAGAACTTCCAATTGCATGCCGTGATCATCCGGCCCGATGCTCCAGTCGGACGCGCCTTGTAGTACGGAATAGCCGAGCGATTCGAAGTGTGCGATCGCAACGGCCGCCGCCGCCGGCCCAAGTGCGGGCCCGAAGCCTTTGTCGGTGCGCTGGTGTGCGTTGACTGCGGCGACAATTGACGCATCGAGTGGATCGAGCGGGGCGAGTTCAATCCGTCCGTCATAGCTTAACGTCGCATAGACCGAGATTGAACGCGCGGCTGTCTGCGCCGCGAGGCGTTCGAGCCAGGTTTTGGAAACGAGATCGAGCAGCGCTGAAGCGCTCACCAGGTCGACGGGACCTTCGAGCGCGGCTTCGAGATCGCGGGTAAGATCCAGCGCAACCGTGGAGACGGTAACATCCTTGGGTGTAGGCATGTTCGCCACATCGCCAAGCAGACCGGGATCGTTGTCGACAAGCCGCCAATTCTGCCGTGCGGCAAGCTGCGGGCCCAGTGTTCGCACTGCCGAACCGGTGCCACAGGCAAGGTCGACGATCCGCAATAAATCGTGCTGTTTGAACAACGCGGCAACGGCGGACAAGACATCCACGTTGCGCGCGCGTGCGTCGTATGGTTCGCGTAGCGCCAGCCAGGCAGCAGAAAATCCGCTCATTCCACGGCCTCTACCGCGCGCGAAAAAATCTGCGCGGAGACTTGCCAGGTCGGGAGGTTGCCGGCAGCCGCGCGCGCAGCTTTGCGCAGCCGCAGCCGCTCGTTCGGATCCTCGATGACGCGCCGAAGTGCCTGTGCGAACGCGGCCGGATTGTCGGGCGCGACAAGGATTCCGGCGCCATGTGGCACCGTGTCCGGTATGGCTCCGGCGCTGGTGCCGACCACCGGGAGGCCATGCGCGATTGCCTCAGCATAGGCCATTCCGTAACCCTCGAAGCGGGAGGCGAGGGTGAACACGTCGGCGTCGACATACAGCTTTTCGAGATGTTGTGCCGACACTTCTCCGGCCACGACAATCCGATCGCCGAGCGCATGCTGCGCGATATCGGCATCAAGCTGCGCGGCCACCTGGGGGTCGCGCGTGCGGTCGCCGGCAATCGTCAGTCGCCAAGGCAGTTCAGTGAGCGTTGCCAGAGCGGCAATCAGCACGTCAAAGCCCTTCCGTGGCACCAATGCGCCAACTGACAGCAGCCGTACGACAGAGTCGTTACTGCCTGGCGCCAGCGACGCCGGGTCGCTGCCAGGAGGGACCACGGAGATGCGTTCCGCCGGGACGGCGTAATCCGCGACAAGATGCCGTCCCATCGCGGCGCTGGTAACGAGGACGCCGCGCGCTGCGGCGAGCGCGGCGCGTTCGCTCGCGTGTAATCTTTTGACGTTTTCCGCGGACAGCCCTGACTCCAAAGCCAGCGGATGATGGATCAGCGCCAGCAGCGAATTTCGGGCGCCAAGCTGCGACGCCGCTTCTGGCAGGACTCCAAGGGCCAGCCCATCGATCACGACGGTGCGGCCTTCGGGAACGGCCAGGAGGCATGCTTGTGCCGCTGCGCGCGTGGCTTCGCTCGCCAGCGGAAAACCGTCGCCAAGATTGACGATATCGATCTGCCAGCCGAGGCGGCCAAGCTCCGCGATCATCCGCCGGTCGTAGGCGTAACCGCCGGTTGGGATCGCCAGATCGCCCGGCACCGCGAACGCGAGGCGTTTCACCACAGATCCGCCTCGTACCAGGCACGCGCAATATGCGACTCCGAAAGCGTGACGCGGATCGCCTTGAGCGCGCGGCCGTCGCGGCCAAGCTGGCCAGCACGAGCAGCCTCAGCCAGGCGATCGAAAACATGCTTGGTGAGAAATTCGGTGGTGGTGTTGGAGCCTTTGAGCTCCGGCAGATCGTCAAGATTACGATAGTTGAGGGGTGCCAGCGCCGCCTTGAGCGCTTCGTGCGCGCGTCCGATATCGATGACGATCCCGTTCGGATCGAGTGCTTCGGCGAAGAAGGCAGCGTCGACGACGAATGTGGCGCCATGCAGCGCCTGCGCCGGACCGAAAACTGCGCCGCTGAAAGAATGGGCGATCATGATGTGGTCGCGGACTTCGACGGCGAACAATGGCTCCCCCTACGAATATGAAATGAGCTGACAGACAACGCCGTTCCTGGCGTCCAGAATATCGGGCAGCCGTCGTGGCAAATCATGAAATGAGACCATCGGCGCGAGAAGCGCGTCGAGGCGCGAGTCCGCGAGCAGGGCGATCGCGGCGGCGAGCCGACGGCTGTGCGTCCAGCGCGGCCGATGCGACGAGGCGACCTGGCCGACTTGGCTTGAAATCAGTCGCAGTCGACGACTGTGGAAAGCCCCGCCGAGCGGCGCTGCCACTGGTGTGTCGCCATACCAGCTGAGTTCGAGCACAGTTGCCTCCTCCCCGGCGAGCGCGAGCGCAGTATGAAGTCCCGCCGCTGTGCCGCTGGCATGGACTACCAGGTCACAGTCACCCTTCGCAGTTTCCGGTCTCGCAAAACGAACACCAAGCTTCTGTGCCAATTCCGCGCGGCGCTCGTTGATGTCGACGAGCGTGACTTCGGCGCCGGCAAGACCGCCGCACAGAAACGCGACCAGCGCGCCGACCGTGCCGGCACCAACGATCGCAATGC
>DASSIJ010000382.1:0-2180 GCA_035692045.1 Pseudolabrys sp.
CGCCAGCTGCTGCGCGGACCGGTCGGCAGAAATTTGGGCCGGATCCAGCCGATGATCGCGATCGTCGCCATATACATGCAGATCGCCAGCAAGCCCGGAATGATGCCGGCGATGAACAGCTTGCCGATGTCCTGTTCGGTGATGATGCCATACACCGCAAGCACCGTTGACGGCGGCAGCATCGCACCAAGCGTGCCGCCGGCAGCGATCACGCCGGTGGCGAAACTCTGCGGATAGCCGAAACGGCGCATCTCGGGGTAGGCGACGGTTGAAAAGGTTGCGGCGGTGGCAACCGAAGAACCACAGATGGCGGCAAAGCCGCCGCAGGCCGCGACGGTTGCAATGCCGAGCCCGCCACGCAGATGGCCGACGAAACTATTGGCGGCGCGAAACAGCTCGCGGCTCATGCCCGAGTGGGTGACGAACGCGCCCATCAGCAGGAACATCGGGATGACGCCGAAGGTGTAGTCGGTGACCGTGCGCATTGAGGTCTGGCCAACCAGCTTGAGCGCCGGCGCACCGCCATTCAGGTAAGCGAAACCCGACACGCCGACGAGGCCCATCGCCATGCCGACAGGCACGCGCAGCAGCATCAGCACGAACAGCGCGATGAAACCGATGATGGCAACGGCATCGGTGCTCATGCCGTCACTCGACCGGCTTGATTTCTTGTTGCACCGCCGGGTCCACCATGTAGTCCGGATGGAAAACCAGCCGGTAGGTGCGAACCGCGATCAGCAGCACAGCCGAAACGTCGCCGAGCCAGGCGACCAGGAAGAACGGCCAGGTCGGCAGCCGAAGATCGAAGGTGAGAACGTTGTCGGTGCGGGTCGTCATCACCTTGTCGAACAGCGTGTAGGTCTGCACCGTGACAACGAACAAAAGCACGAGCGTCGCAAACACGTCGATCATGCGCTGATAGCGCGGGCCGACATTGCCCCAGACGAGATCGACCGTGATGTGGGTCCCGCGATAGGAGGTGGCGGCGATTCCCCAGAAAATGAGGATGCCGAGCATCAGCCGGCCGATGTCGTAGGAATCGGGAATTGAATAGGCAAACAGATTGCGCAAAAGCACCGCGATGAAGATGTTGGCAGCGACGATCCCGACGAATGCGGCCGCCACCCATTCGATCGTATCGATGAAACGATCCATATAGATGCGTTTCATGCGCCTTATCCCCTCAGACCCCTTATAGCAGGAACGGCGGCGAGGTTGCCGCCGCCGTCATTCCCCCGGACAAAACGCGGCTAGCGCCGATCGTCCATCAGTAGCCTGCGCCTTCTTTGGAAAGCTGCGCCTTAAGCTCTTTCATCACGGTGGCCGGGTCGACGCCGGTTTTCTTGACGTTCTCGGCCCACTTTTCCTCGAGTGGTTGCGCGGCCTTCTTCCATTCGGCGACTTGCGCGGGCGTCGGCTCATAGACCTCTTGTCCGGCCTCCGCCCTGATCTTGGCGATGCCGGCATGTTCGAAGTCAGCCCAGGGTGATGCGACCTTCAGCGCCCATTCGGGCGTGCAGTGGCTGTCGATCACCTTCTTCTGCGAAGCAGACATTTCGTCGTACTTGGCCTTGTTGAAGACGAAGGCGAAGGTCGTCACGTAGAGCGGCATGTCGAGGTGATACTTCGTCACCTTGTCGATGCCGAACAACGGAACCGAGCCCCACGGGAACGTCACCGCATCGGCGACGCCCTTTTCGAGAATGTCGCGCACTTCCGGCGCCGATGCCTGCACGTTGGTGCCGCCGAGCATGGTCACGAAGGTCGCCATGGTCGCGTGCGCGGGCCGGATCTTCATGCCCTTGATATCGTCAGGCACCACAATCTTTTTCGAGCGCGAGTGAAACGCGCCCGGATCGTGCACGAAGGCGAGGCAGAACTTCACGTCCTTCATTTCCTGCGCCGCGTATTTGCGATACCAGGCGTCCAGCGCCTGGGTGCCACCTTTGGCGTTGGTCATCAGGAACGGCAGCTCGCCGGCGCCGATGATCGGGAAGCGGCCGGGCTGATAGCCGGGATTGATGTAAGTGAGATCGGCGATGCCATCGCGCGCCATATCGTAGTGGTCGAAGGCTTTTCCGAGCTGCTGGGCGGGATAGACTTTATATTTGATGGTGCCGCCGGAATCCTTCTCAACCGACGCCCCCCAGTCCTCCAGGGCCTTTTGCAGCGGGTGCGCT
>DASSIJ010000383.1:0-2598 GCA_035692045.1 Pseudolabrys sp.
CGGACGGCGGGCTTTCGTTTGCCTTGGTGCGGAAGCGGTCGGCTTCAAGGGCGAGCGCCATAAACCTTCGTATCGGTCCGTGATCCCTTACGTTCAATTGAGCCGCTGATCGCGATCGTCTTAGCTACTTTCCGGCGCAAAATTAGCGATTTCTGGATTGTTGCCGATGAGGTGCGCAAAGCAAGACCCGCCGCGCTGGCGGCAGGGGTTATTTGAGAGGCTGATTGGTTGAGGAGCCGGCGCTTAGGGCGCTGCCCGCTTTTCCATGGCACGGCCGATGTTGATGATGTTGTCGGCGATCATGCCGAGCCCGACCCAACGCTTCATTCCGGCGTCGCCCTTGTATCGGCAGCGGTTGAGACCGTGCCGCCGCTTGGAGACGCTGATGCGTCCCTCGCAGCCGGTCCGCCACTTCTGGCCGTTGCGGAACCAGCGCTTCCTTTGCTCACGCTTGCGCTCGGGACTCTTGGTCGAGCGGTTGGGAATGCAGACGCGTTTTACGCCCTGGGCTCTCGCTGCTGCCTCGTTCTTGGCGGAGTAGAATGCGGCATCCGCTGCCACCATGTGCGGCGGACGCCCCAGCATTGCTCGATGCGTCTCGATGGCGGCAATCAGCAGGTCCGAATCGCTCGGACGCCGATCATAGACCTCGTAATCGATCACGATCTGGTCCTCGGCCTCCTGCAACTTCACCATCTTGCCGAACTCGTTCGGCTTGCCGGCCTTGCCCTTGCGAATGATTTCCGTCGATGGCTCGAACACGCTGAGGAGCTTGCCTTCGGTGTGCGTGTCGCCGCGGAAGATACGCGCCCTCGTCTGCTTCATCACTTGCTTGACCAACGGCACCATCGCGTCGAGCTCTTGGCGCAGGCCTTCGAGCGCCAATTGTTGCAGAACGCTCCTGGCGCGCTTCGTTCCTCCAACAATTTCTTTGGAGAACCGCTTCGCCTGTCCAACCACTCGGCTGGTCGCATTGAGCAGCTTGCCATAGGCTCGATTGAGCCTTTCTCGGCTCTGCTTGGCTCTGGAGCGCGCCGCCCGGGCGATGTCCAGGACCCGCAGCTTCACGCTGCGTCCGCGGTCGCACAGCTTGGCGCCAGTCTCTCCGGCGATCTTGCTGATCCTTTTCATGGTGCGGATCAGAACTCGCACGCCGTCGCCCAACAAGCTTGAATCCGTCGGATAGTGCACATTGGTCTCCACCACGGTGGTGTCCACGCGCATTCTGCGCCCTGCCGCCAACCCGTTGGCCTGAGCCAGCTTCACAAGCCTTTGGTGAATCTGCTTGACCACTTCGGGCCCCACCGCCACGCCCCAGCGGCCCATCGTCTTTGCATCCGGCATCTTGCCGGCGCCGACGCGAGTGAAGTCGCGGTACACCAGATTGGCGCGCACCTCGCGCTCGAGCACTTGGTAGCTCCAGTTGCGGATGTGCTTGAGTATCAGTAGCCGCAGCACCACCTCGGCTGGGGCACCGCGCCGGCCGCGGCTGCGGCTCTTGGCATGTCGTCTTGCCAGAGCCTCGTACACGGCCGCGACGATGTCCTGATCCGCCAGCACCGCGTCGGCGTGTTTCATCCAGTCTTCGCGAAGATCGCTCACTTCCTCGGCGATCAGCCCGTCGCCGAAGCTGAGCTGCGCCCGCCGCATCTCAATCATGCTGCTTCCTCCGCCTCTTCGATGCGGCCCGGTCCGGACGCAGCAGCTCATGATTGAGCTCGCAAACGGTCTCGATCGCCTCCTTCAGGTCCTGATAATTGCTCAGCCAGCGGCGCACCTCGGCAACCCGCTCGCGCCGCACGCTGAGCTGGCGCGTACGTCCTCCCGGGTAGGTCACCGTCAAGACAAACACGTGATGCCCTTCGCCACGCGCGCATTTCGGGCATCCTTTGGTGTGACGGATGGTGCGTTCCAGCAGCGAGCCGCGCAGCAACTCGCCCGTGATCGGCAATTTGCCGACCAGCTTCTGGCGCGCTCGGAGGGTCCGCTCTCGAATCATTCATAAGAATGAATCAATGATCGCAACCAACGTCAACCCAAATCCGTCCGATCTTGCAGTTTTCCGCAAACCAGTCGATTCTATCCAAAAGCCAACGCCATCCAATTTTGCGCCGGAAAGTAACTAGCCAGCCGCAGGGTCAGTTGGCGGTCTCGACCGGCGTGAAGTTCGATGAAGCGCTCCAGCTCTGACGGCACGTTGCGCCCTTCGAGGTCGAGGCGGCGCAGTATTTCCTGTGCGATGGCATGCGAAACATCCTCGGCCCGGTCAGTGTCGGTGTTGAACATCACCACGCGCAGCGGATCGCTGTGCTGCCCGTTCATCAGGTCGCGAATAGTGGTCTCAAGATCGGCGCGGTCGAGGCTGGTCTCTGCGAACGCCGCGCCGAACCTGCCATAGCGGTTGACGGCAATGTAGTAATCTTCGGGCACACCCGGACCCGGAACAATCGAGAGCCATTCACCCATACGCAACTCCCGCTGTGTGGTCAGAGGCTACACCGGGCGCGATGGGTTTGGGACCGGCGTTTGTGCAAAGCAGCCTATCCGCAACCTATCGAGGGAGGGGAGCCAGTGCGGGGGGTGTCGCCTCCGTTGTGC
>DASSIJ010000384.1:0-18499 GCA_035692045.1 Pseudolabrys sp.
ATTCGGCAACCTGCTTGGTGTCGCGCTCAACTCCACAAACAACGGCGTGATTGGGCCAACCGCGTTCTATGCGGATACCAAGGTGCGGGTGACTGCCAACGGCGGCAATTTCACCGCCGGCAAAGTGCGCCTTATCATCTATTTCCTTGAAATGTCCATTCCGAGCTCGTGACACAATGCAATCAACTTTTGAAACCTGCTTATCGTTGTTGCTCGCACACGAGGGTGGTTACACAAATCATCCAAGCGATCCCGGCGGGCCAACCAATTTCGGCATCACCATTGAGGACTATCGCAGATACGTGAAGGTGAATGCGACCGCCGCCGACATGCGTAGAATGAAGCTTGATGAAGCAAAAATCATCTACCGCGAGAAGTATTGGGATGCGCAGCGCTGCGATGAGCTGCCGGCCGGCGTCAATTATGCGGTTTTCGACTACGGCGTGAACTCCGGCACAGGGCGCAGCGGCAAGGTGTTGCGGCGGATGCTCGGGTTGCCCGACGACTCGAGCACCGTTACCGACGCGGTCATTGCAGCCGCGCGCGCGGCCGATCCGAAAATCCTGATTGGCGCCATCTGTGACGAGCGCTTGCGCTTTCTCCAGGCACTCAAGACATGGCCAGTCTTCGGCGCTGGCTGGGGTCGCCGTGTGGCGGAGGTCAAATCAACGGCGCTTAAGATGGCGGCGGACGCTGCCAAGGCCAGCACGATGGCCCGCAACAAGTGATTAAAGGCAATTCGGAGAATACAATCGATGTGGAACAAGATCAGATCATGGTTCGGCAACTCGGTCACAATTCTTTGGGCACGTGTGCAGGTGTTGGCGGGTCTTACCGCTGCGTCGCTGATGGCTCTCGCATCTGACCCCAATGTGACCGGCGCAATTCAATCCGCACTGCAGCCAAAATTCATTCCGTATTACGTCATCGCTGTCGGGCTGATCACCGAAATTGCGCGCCGGCGTACAGCGGGGAGCTCAAAGTAGATGTTTTCTGCTGTCCTTTCCTGGCTGGGCAATCTGTTTGGCGGTCCGTTTGCAAAAGCAGCGGTTGACGCCTATCGCGCCAAACTGGCGGCTGAAAACACCAGCGAAAAGATTGCTGCCGATCTTGCCGCGCGCGAACTCTCGGTAGAGCAGCGCGAGCGCGAATTGGCCGCTGAAATGCTGGTCGCGGAGCAGGGGCGTTGGTACACGGCATTGCCGCGGCCGCTGTTTGCCGCCGCATTCATAATTTACGTCTGGAAAGTGGTGGTCTGGGACAAGGTCCTGGGCCTCGGCGCAACCGATGCACTCTCGGGCGATATGTCGCAATGGGCGATGGCGGTGGTCACCGCATATTTCGGTGGACGCACTCTTGAAAAGGTCGCGCGGGTTTTTGCGAAAAAATAGACCCGGCGCGCCACATCCCGTTACCGTTTGCAGAAACGGTGGAGAGCTAAGCTGGCAGTCGTCAATGAAACCACCTCGGCCTGCGCGGCGTTAGGAGGCGTGGGGAACTTTCGTGTGCATCCGAAATCCGGTCCGCGTTTGTGAAAGGAGAAAAAGATGGCTCACGTGCTGGAATATTTGCCAAAAGTAGAAAACTGGAAAAATTGGAAAAACGAAAAACGGCTCCCTTACCAGGGGGTCGTAAAGCATGACTGGGTGCCTACCGGGCGCATTGATTTCGCAACGCGCCTGAATGGAAGCGCCGAAGACGCCGAGCAGCCAAGTGAATTCAAGTTGCTCGTAGAAGAACGCCGGATTGTCGAGAGCATCGCCGGAAATGAGAATCTGGAGATTCAGTGGAGGCTGGCGACACTGAAAGAAGCAAAAGCAGTCGTGACTCAATACCACAAATACCTGTCGGAAAACGCGCTTATCAAATCCGTGTTTGACGACACCATCGCATTGCCTCCGCCAAAAAAGAGTTCGGCGAATTCTTCGGCGTAGAGGTGCGATTCTAAAAGCGCGACGCCAGAATTAGGTGGGAGGCGTTAGCGGTAGCTTCTTTGCGGAATCCAGTGCCGCATGGCGGACAAGACATTGGGTTTGGCTGCGGCTCCCTTGGCGGCGGGGATTGGCCGCGTCTTGAGCGCTTCAAGCTGGGACTTGAGTGCAATAACCTCAACATTCAACGTGTAGCGTTGCAGCTTTAGACGATTGATCACATCGTCTCTTTTGCTCAGTTCGACAACCTGACCGGTGCTTTTGTCCTTGAGCTGATTGAGGTTGATCTCAAGTCGGCGTGTGGCCATAGCAAATTCGGCGCGCAGCAAATCCCTGCCGGCCTGGATTTCCTTCATCGATAGCGGGAGGGCGGCTCGCAGCCGGCGTGTGGTCAGTCTCACCGCGCGGTCGTGAACAAGAGGTATGACAGCCACCGCGATGAGGGCAGCGAGTAAAAAGCCGATCCCCATGTACATGATCGGTTCAATCATTTCAGAAAAACCGCCAACTCAGCCATTCGGTTCCAAGGTTAGCTCGCCAGTGCGGTCAGTGGTGTTGGCCGGAAGCCCCCAAAAGGCGGACAACCAGCACATAGAGTGTGCACGCACCCCATACCAAACTTGCGCTGATGAGAATGGCGAACAGTGTTTCGATAAACCCGGTCGAAAAATTTAACAAAAAACTGTGCACCGGCCAAAGTGTTCCGGTAACGCACCCAAACAGGAGAATGATTCCTAGCAATATCAGCGACGTCGGAACGGACAGGTGGAGTTTCATATCTGACGGTCCAGCCATGCACGGCGACTGATAAATAAGCCGCGCGGAAACCAATGCACACAACACCCTGACACCGTTCTCGCAACACAGTTAACCAGAGAGCCGTGGCGCATCAGGTCGAGAGACGTCCGAACCCGTCGACGGCCGTGCGAAGATGCGTCAGGTTTTTCACGGGACAGTAGTACCTCCAACTTCTTTCAATATACGTCGCGCGGTGCAGTGTTACTGCACTTTCATGGCCCGACTCATCGATAACGGGCGATATCGTTCCGTTAGTTTGAACGCGAACTACATTCACAGGAGAAGTTGATGGACGTTCCGACACCTGCGGCATCCGCCGAGAAATCACTTGAGTCGGACATGGCTGAAGATATCTGCAAGTTACTGGAGCAGACGATGCTGAGATATTTTCCTCAAACCGAGAATGATGCTGGCCAACCTAGACCATCCTCGGTTCCGCTGGTTCCTCACCGACAAGAGAAGCCGCAAATCTAGCGCGCATTACTTCCAGAAACTGTGCGGCCCGTTTATTTCGGGCCGCACTTCCTGCTTAGCTGAGAGGGCGGACGGTTGCAGCGTTTCAGAAGAGTCCGGCTGTAGCCCGATACCAAACGCTAGTTTTGTGACTCTCGTCACATGCACCAGCGCATGAGCGATCCTAATTGACAGACATGAAGGCTGAGGATTGGGACACCCATCCACAGTAGGACAAAGACAATGACCAATACGAACATCGAAAAGAACGAAGAAAGCCTCCTTATTTATGAGGTTTCCGATGAGGCGCTTGAGACCGCGGTGGGAAGTATAATTGCAGGGAACTACACCCTCGCGGCTTGTACCGGCCTGTCGGTTTGTCCGGGTTGATCGCTCAACGCCAACGACTGGGGGCACCCATGTCGAACAGCTTCCTGAACTGGAGCGGCCGGGCCGATATCGAAGGACGCGTCACGGAACGTCGATGTCCCCAAAACCGGGATGAGCCGATGACGGCCGGCGATTATCACCTGCCGTTCGCCAAGGCTAAAGCTAAAGCAGCGAAATGGCTTTGGCAGGCTTATCTTATCTGATCGGCGCGCGGGACCGCGTCCAAGGGCGCGGTCCAACCTCCAGCGCAGTCACTGCGTATACGCTGGGCTTTCGGCGCTGAGATTAATCTCCGCGATGGCGTGACCGCCGTAGCTTCTGAAGCGCGTGGAAACAACAGCCATGTTCAGCTTCTGAAACTCTTTTGGAAGGGCCATCTTGAGTTTCGCGGGGTCGATCGCACTCTGAAGCGTGTTGTATGCTTTTTGATTTATATGTGCTTTTGCAAGATTCATATTTGCATTTTTTGCCGAGCTTTCCTGCCCCTCCATCTTGATATCAGCCTCGGCAATTTTTAGCGCGACATTTGCGCCATCTTTTTTCACCAGCTGGATCGGCAGGCTTCCGCTGAAGGGCTGGGCACCATCCTTCCTCTCTTTCATGTTTCTCCAGGTATGCCGTTCCGGAAGCTTGATTTTCATAAACCAGACTTTTTTGTTTCTCCATTGAATTGCGGACTTTGCGGGTCCTGCAACGCACGACGACACGTCAACATCGCCGCGAACAGACATCACGAGGCGATCATCAACCGGGACCAGCGCGCCCGCTTTAAAAGACACAACATGGTTCTGGTGCCCGGAGGCTCGGTTGACACAGCTGTTTGCAGGAAGCTTGAACGCGTCCACAACGCTCGCAAACTTTCTTTGCAGATCGATCAGGTCAGCGAAAATTCTCGCCTGTATCTTGGGCTCGTTGCCAACCGAGTTGGTGGTAACCCATGAGGTCGCGCTGACAGTAATCGGGATGCCATTTACCGTGTTCGTAATAGCGATCGGCCCGGCAGTCTGCTGGGCCGTGGCTCCCGGCACAAAGCCAACCACGAGCAACGCACTCAGAAAAAGTGCTTTCATGCCCCAAGTCCCCTGACCTAAACGATTTAGGTTTGCCGTCACAATGTTACCGCAAGTCAGAGCCGGATGTGTGCTTTATGTCCGGTATTCCCCAGAAAGCATACTTGCCGCCGCGGGCGGTCTGGCCGATGGAAGCCCAGAAGCCGCCGGGGCGGCGGGCTTGCCAAGCGCTTGTGGTCACGACATTTTTAGTGGGCGTGTGTTCGTTTTCACCCGGGGCAAGTTGTGGCGCGCATCCTCGTGACCGGCGCATCGGGCTTTGTCGGACGCGCCCTGGTCACCGAACTGGCCAACGTGGGACACTCTGTGCGGGCGGCCATGCGGCAGCCGGCGGATGTATTTCCTCGGTCGGTTGAAGTGATTGCGGTCTCGGATTTGACGCGCCCGGTCGAATGGCGCGCGCTGCTTAAAAACGTGGAGGTAGTGGTTCACCTTGCCGGGATCGCTCATGCCGGGCCGGAGATTGCCGAGGAAACCTATGAACGGGTCAACCGCCTGGCGACCGCCGAACTGGCAAATGCTGCGAAAGCCATCGGCATTAATCACCTCGTCTTCATGTCGTCGATCCGCGCGCAGAGCGGACCGACCTCCAGCGGCGTTATGTGCGAAACCGACGCGCCGCTTCCAACCGACGCCTACGGACGCTCTAAACTGGCTGCCGAGGACGCTGTGCTGGCCGCCGGCGTGCCGTTCACGATCCTGAGGCCGGTGCTGATCTATGGCCCTGGCGTCAAAGGCAATTTCGCGCGCCTGATGGAACTCGCCAGAAAACCATGGCCGCTGCCGCTCGGTCTTTGCCGCAACCGCCGATCACTACTGGCGCGACGGAACCTGCTCGATGCCATTCACCTGACGTTGGCGTCGCCCGCTGCCAAAAATGAAACCTACATCGTGGCGGATCCTGCGCCGCTGACTCTGAGCGAGATCGTCACTGCCTTGCGTGCGGGGGAAGGGCGGAGAGCGGGTTTATTGCCTGTTCCTCCGGCGTTGATTGCACTCGCTTCAAGCGCGCTCGGCCGCGCCGAAGAATGGCAACGCCTCGGGGGTACGCTTGTCGCCGATCCCGGCAAACTTATACGTGCTGGATGGAAGCCTGTGACAGACACGCGCGCCGGCCTTGCAGCGCTGGTCCGCGCAAATTCACCCCGGAATGCGAATTGATGTCCGCTCTGGGCAGAAAGCGGACATCAACAGTAG
Source organism: Pseudolabrys sp. (assembly GCA_035692045.1). Classification (GTDB taxonomy): domain Bacteria; phylum Pseudomonadota; class Alphaproteobacteria; order Rhizobiales; family Xanthobacteraceae; genus Pseudolabrys. The sequence continues at coordinate 5,840 of DASSIJ010000384.1, forward strand.
TGGGTACGATCAGCAGCGACAGACACGAAACCCCGCCCGGCGGCTGCCGGGCGGGGTTTCATTTCGCGCGCACGCTGATCGTGGACTAGCGACGATGCCGTCGGTGATGGCGGGCGGGCACTACCGGACGTAAATCGAGTCCGGTTACGGTAGCAATAACATTGAGCCCGGTCTGACCTTCGATGCTGAGCGGCTGAAGGGCGAATGAATTGTTGAATCCGCCGACGAGGCCGTTGGCCGCCAAGCCGACACCCACCGTCGCCCCGCCAGAAGCGCCGACGTATCCGCCGGCCAGTGCACCTGGGCCCAGCCGCGAGGTCGCTGCGAAAACGGCCCACCCCAGGACCGCATCGTTGGTGAAACCGATCTGGGCACCGAATCGCTGCACAGTGCTTTGATAGCGTTGGAGCGGCGCGCCGCTCGCGGGCGCGAAGACGCAATCGAAAACGCGTGTTGAAAAGACGATATAGCCTGACGCCCCTGGGCTTCGGCAGTTCAGCGTGCCCGCCTCGACGTATGCGTGCGCGGGCATCGTCGTTAAGGCGAGGCTAAATAACGTGGCGGCAAATGCAGAGCAGGCACCAAATTTAAGCGACATGTCATTCCTTTCCATCAATTCTGGCGATGAAGACGCGTCTAACAGACTTGAAGCCGTTATGCCATGCGGTGATTGAACTTTTTCAAGACGCATTCCGCAGCGATTGGAATGTCCGCCATTCCTCCGAAGGTCGGACGTTCATCAGGCGTTTGCCGTTCTCTTTAATGACCTGACAAGAAGACCCCTTGGCACGCCGGGCTGCGCTCTTCACACTGTAGTGAATTTCTCGGAGCCCGCCCATGGATGTCCTCGAAGCTGTTGCGTCCCGATATTCATGTCGCGCTTTTTTGCCGACACCCGTGCCCGAAAAAATCGTCCGTGAGATCGTCGAGCGCGCAGCACGGGCGCCATCGGCAGGCAACATGCAGCCATGGCGCATCTATGCTGTCGCCGGTCAGCGCGTCGAGGAATTGAAAGCGCTGCTAGCTCCGCGCATGGCGACCGAATTGCCGAAAGGTGAGGGCACCGATTACGCGATCTATCCCGAGCCGCTCACCGAACCCTATCGGGCACGTCGCTTTACTGTCGGCGAATTGCTTTATCGGTCGATCAACGTGTCGCGAGATGACAAGGCGTCGCGCTACAAACAATATTCTCGCAACTATCAGTTTTTCGGGGCGCCGGTCGCACTGTTCTTCGCCCGTGAAAAAGTTCACGGGTCCGCGCAATGGGCCGATATCGGCGGTTACCTTCAGACCGTTGCTTTGCTGGCACGCGGATTCGGGCTGCATACCTGTCCGCAGCAGGCGTGGGTTTCATTCCACCGCACAGTGCGTGCCTTTCTGCGGTTGCCCGATAATCTGATGATCTATTCGGGCATGGCTCTCGGCTACGAAGACGCGTCCGCCCCGATCAATTCCTGGCGCTCTCCGCGCGAACCCACCGACGCTTTTGCGTCGTTCGAGGGTTTCGATAGCTAACGGAAATGGCCATTTTGGGCCGTTCAGCCTGTGTTCACCGGCGCGCCGTTAACACCCCTCCCATGCCGGTTTCCCGACTTCTTTCTGCCGGTCTGCTGCTCGGCGCTATAGGCCTACCGGACGTCGCTGCCGACGCCTCCCACAATGAGGCCTGTCTCACCAGAGCGGAACAACGCGCTGCGGTGGATGCCAGTCGAGCAATTTCGCTGGCCCAGGCCATCAAATTGCTCCGCCAGTACCGTAAACACTCGGAAGTGGTGCGCGCGCGCCTGTGCCGGCGCGACGACAAACTCGTCTATGTACTGACTCTTCTGGGCCGCAGTGGCAAAGTGGTCGAGGCAACCGTTGATGCCGTCAGCGGCGAGTTTCATGCCGGCCCGTGAGTGGAGAATAATGCCTTGCGCCTCCTCGTGATCGAGGACGATCCCGACCTTAATCGCCAACTTGCCACTGCGCTGACCGACGCCGGCTATGTCGTCGATCGTGCTTTCGACGGCGAGGAGGGCCACTACCTCGGAGAGTCCGAACCCTACGACGCCGTCATTCTTGATATCGGCCTGCCGAAAATGGACGGCATTTCAGTCCTGGAAGCGTGGCGCCGGACCGGGCGCGCGATGCCCGTGCTCATGCTGACGGCTCGTGATCGCTGGAGCGACAAGGTGCAGGGCTTCGATGCTGGCGCCGACGATTACGTCGCCAAGCCTTTTCACCTGGAGGAAGTGCTTGCTCGCGTACGGGCGCTCCTGCGCCGCTCCGCCGGCCATGCCAAGAGCGAATTCAACTGCGGGCCCGTGCGTCTCGACACCCGCACAGGCCGCGTATCGGTCAACGGCAACCCGGTCAAACTCACCAGCCATGAATACAGGTTGCTAGCCTATTTGATGCATCACGCCGGCCGCGTGGTGTCGCGTACCGAACTTGTCGAGCATCTCTACGACCAGGATTTCGATCGAGACTCCAACACGGTCGAGGTGTTCGTCGGCCGTATCCGCAAAAAGCTGGGGGTCGAAATCATCCAGACCGTGCGCGGCCTGGGATATCTGCTCACGCCACCTGATGTACGTTGACGGGATGCGCGCCAACTCTCTTGCGCTCCGCCTTTTCCTTTCAGCCACCGCCTGGGCGGTTGTCATCCTTCTTATCACGGGCATTGTTCTGTCATCGCTCTATCGGCAGGCTGTCGAACGCGCTTTCGACCGCCGCCTTGGCGTTTACCTGCGCACCCTGGTAGCCGATGTCGCTTCGCCGGAAGAAGGCAGCGAAAAATTTCCGCAGTCTCTAGGCGAGCCACTTTTTGAGCTTCCCCTGTCGGGCTGGTACTGGCAGGTCACGCGCGTCGATCCCGGAAAATCCGAAGTCCGCGCTTCTCGTTCGCTTTGGGATGGTGGTCTGCCGCACTTGCAGGACTATGGCATCGCCGCTGGCCCCGACGGTTCGCGTGAGGGCTACGTGTCGGGTCCCGAGGACCAGCGGCTTCGGCTGGTGGAGCGCAATATCGACCTCGGCGAGGAAGGCCACTACCTCGTCGCTGTGGCTGGCGATGCCGTCGAAATCTCGGAGGAAACGCGTTCGTTCGATCAGGCGCTCGTTATCACATTCTCCATACTCGCTGCGGTGCTGTTGCTCACCACCACGTTCCAGGTCCGTTTCGGCCTGGCGCCGCTCAAGCGCATCACGGACGGACTGGCTGCCATCCGCTCGGGCAGCGCCGAACGCCTGACCGGAAAGTTTCCCGAGGAGATCGCGCCACTGGCGCGGGAAACCAATGCCTTGATCGAGGCCAACAAAGAAATCGTGGAACGTGCCCGCACGCATGTCGGCAACCTTGCCCACGCGCTCAAGACGCCGCTTTCGGTAATGGTGAACGAGGCGGCAGCACGTGGCAATGAACCGTTCGCTCAGAAAGTGCTCGAGCAAGCCGATATCATGCGCGATCAGGTGGCTCGTCATCTTGAGCGCGCTCGTCTGGCTGCCCGTCTCACCGCGGTCGGCTCTGTTGCGGAGGTCGCGCCTGTTGTGACTGCACTGGCCCGCACCATGGAGAAGATCCATCGCGACAAAAATCTCATCATCGATGTGCACGCCGACGACAAGGCGCAGTTCCACGGCGAACGCCCCGATCTCGAGGAGATGATGGGAAATCTGGTCGACAATGCCTGCAAGTGGGCGTCGTCGCGCGTGGCCATCGAGGTGGTGCGCGAGAGGCCGAACCAGGTGAGCGAACGTCAGGTCGTACGCATCATCGTTGATGATGACGGGCGCGGACTATCGCCCTCCGAACGCGAGCAGGTGGCAAAGCGTGGACAACGGCTAGACGAAACAAAGCCCGGCTCGGGCCTCGGTCTGTCGATCGTGGTCGAACTGGCGGCGCTCTACGGAGGCGGTCTGACACTTGGCACGGCACCGCTCGGCGGGTTGCGGGCGGAATTGGTCCTGCCGGCGGTGTAATCTTGGAATTTCTGGATGACCCACCGGAGTTTTGCCCTATTTCTCAAACTCGATAAACTGGTCGTCCTACGTCGGCCTGGTTTGCTTTTCACGCTGCTTTTCCGAGGAACAATATGTTCGCGCCGAAATCCGCCGCTGTTGTGATCGTTGGCCTTGCGCTCGCCGCCTGCGCTAGCGGTCCGAATTGGATGGGGCCAGGTGCAGGACCTGGACCCGGACCAGTAGCGGCGCCAGCACCCGGGCCGGGACCGAGGGAGGGCGCCGGGACAGTGGTCGGCGCCGGGACCGGTGCGGTGGTTGGTGCTGCCGTCGCCGGCGGAGGAGCGGGAAACCGTCTCGCGGGCGCCGCGATCGGAGGCGTGCTGGGCGGTCTCATCGGCAATCGCATTGGCGCGGCGCTCGACGACGAAGACAAGCAGCGGGCTTACGCCGCGCAAATGGACGCCCTGGATCGGGGCCAATCGGGGGCCCCGGTGTCCTGGCGAAATCCCGATTCCGGCCGCTACGGAACGGTCGTCCCAGGTCCGCAATATCAACAGGGCGGCCGCAACTGCCGCTCCTATACCCACACCGTTTATATTGACGGTCAGCCGCAGACTTCCCGCGGCACCGCCTGCCGCAATCCGGACGGCACCTGGACGGCTGTCGGCTAATCTTTGCGACACGCTTAACAAAGCCTTAACGCCCGCCGCCGTATCAAGCCAAAGGCTTGAATTCGGATAGACCGAGCATGGCGGGCGCCGAAACGACCGTCGAACGGCTGCGGCAATTTCTGCGCGAGCTTTCGCCAGGAGCGCGCTCGCTGTTGATCGGCGAGCTCGAAGGCAGCTTGCTGCGCGGCGAAGAGGTTGCGGGCGCCGATCTGGTCTTACAGGAATTGCGGCGCATCATGCGCGAGCAGCGCGACGGCTCGCTCCGCATCGACGATTCCGCCCAACTGCTGTTCAAGCCGCTCGAACCTTTTCTGGTTGATGACCGAAGCGATCATAACCACCCCGGTCGTGTCTCCCGCTCTTCGCTCGAAGCATTGTGGAAGTGGGTTCAACGCGACTTGTTACCGAACGATGCCAACGCCCTGGCGACCGACGTCAGCGCAGCAATGGTCTCCGGCGATCAGTCCAAGACGGAGCGGTTCGCTCGCATTTTCCAGGACCGTGTCGCTGCCGCAATCGAGGCAAACTTCAGCGCCGCCGGGGACGACGAAAAAGTTCGGCGTCGAACCTTGCAACAAATCGGGACACCGCGCGCCGGCGAGGAACTTGCCGCTCTTAAATGCGCTCTCAAGGGGCGTGACGTGCTCGCGTCGCTTTCTGCACGTCTGCCGTTGCAGATCGGCAACCTTGCGAATGATCAGCTTGACGAATGCAAGGCATTGATAGAGAGCGCGGCTGCGCGCGACGGTGAGCTATTTCTATATGCTCTGCTGACTGTCATGAACAGGATGACTGCGCCATGGCAGTTGATCCGGCTTGGGGTCAAAGCAGCCGGAAGTGATACTGCTGCGCGTGTTGCAGAAACGCACTACGGCGTAGCGGTCAACATCGTTCTGGCCGAACTCGAACGGATGGTCACTGAGTTGCGTGATGACTTGCGCAGTGGCCAAGGTATCGCCGTCGGCGCTCTGCTTAAGACCATCCATGATTCCGCACGTGGCCTGCGTACCGAACTTGCATTGCCAGTCGACAGCACATGGGGCCGCGCGCTCGCGGCGCAGCGCACGCAGATCTCCGATTTGTTGCGTGCAGAAATAGAATCCATGCCCAGCCGCGTGCGTCGTCTGTTGCGGCCGCGGCCGTCGAAAGAGATCCGTCCTCATTCGGTGCTTGACCCGAATGAGGTCGCAGAGGTCGAGGCGCTGGTCGAATTCGTCGGCATTTGCCGCTATTTCGCTGGTGAGTTGGCCATCAATGAGATGACCCAGCGCGCTTTGACTGAGTTGCGGCAATATCTCGACAACGGCACCCGGACATTACTTGAGGGGCTGCGCCATGCCGGCGAAGCGGACCGGAGCTTCCGGCAGTCCCAGGTCGATGCGGCCGTACGGTTTTGTGCCAAGGTATTTGGCCGGGAATATGCCGCTCTGCTGGGCAAAGCCGCAGAAGTTGCCGGAGGCGCTGAAAGCAGAGCCGTGCGCGCCTGAAACCTGGTTTCCCGGCCTTCACGACTGACTTTTTCTTGCTCATTGCCGCCATGATCGGGCGTGATGTATGCCCTGCTGCGCCGCCCCAAGATGGGCGCCGAGCGGGTCGTAAGGCATCATGTTGCTTTGGCTTATATTCGCGCTGATGACGGCAGGGGCGATTTTCGCCGTTCTCTGGCCGCTCGGGCATGCAGCCGATGTGCAGGCCGGAAGTGATCTTGCGGTCTATCGAGACCAGCTGGATGAAATCGAGCGTGACCGGAGCGCGGGTCGGATCGGGCAGGCGGAGGCAGAGGCCGCGCGCGTGGAAGTGTCCCGCCGTCTCATCATTGCGGCAGATGCGGCCGAGTTTACGCATTCAATGCCGATCGGTTCGCCGCTGTGGCGCCGCCGCGCGGCAGCGATTGCCGCCGTCGTGTTATTGCCGCTTGTTTCGGTTGCTCTCTATCTCAGCATCGGGTCGCCGCAATTGCCCGGTCAGCCTCTCGAAGCGCGATTGCGCGCAGTTCATCAAGACAGATCGATTGCGAGCATGGTCTCGCAGGTCGAGGCGCATCTGGAGCGTAATCCCGACGATGCACGCGGCTACGAGGTTCTTGCCCCGGTCTATCTGCAGCTCGGCCGTTTTACAGACGCGGTCAATGCCCGGCGCAAGTTGCTGACATTGAGTGGGGAAAATGCCGCACGGCAATCCGACCTTGGTGAGTCCCTGGTGGCGGCCGCCAATGGTATCGTGACGGCAGATGCCAAATCGGCGTTCGAGCGGGCGCTTGCACTCGACCCGAACGATCTCAAGGCCAAGTTTTACGTTGGCATGGCAGCCGAACAGGATGGCGACCGTACTCGCGCAGCAGAAATCTGGCGGGGCATGATCGAACACGCACCGGCTGATGCGCCCTGGTTGCCAATGGTCCGAGAAGCCTTGACGCGCGTCGCTGGTGGCACGCCCGCGGCCACCTCGCCAGGTCCAACCGCCGAAGAGATCGCAACGGCGGGCGGCATGAGTGAAAAAGACCGTGGCGAAATGATCCGGGGCATGGTGACGCGCCTTGCCGATCGATTGAAGGAGAACGGCAACGACATTGAAGGCTGGCAGCGGTTGTTGCGCGCTTATATGGTCCTTGGCGAACGCGACAAGGCGAATGCCGCCGCCGCAGATGCCAAACGGGCGCTTACCAACGATCCCGACAAGCTCCGGCGACTGGGCGACATGATCAAGAGCTTGGGCCTCGAAGGCTGAACGAGACGAAATGACCCGCAAGCAACGACGATTGGTCCTGATTGGCGCAAGTCTTGGCGTCCTTGCCGTTGCGGCCGTGTTGGTGCTTAGCGCCTTACGCGATTCAATCGTCTTCTTTAATTCTCCGACCGACCTCGCCGAAAAGCGGATTGCGCCAGGCACGCGTATGCGCATTGGTGGGCTGGTGAAACCAGGCAGTATCGAGCGCGGCGACAATCTGCAGGTGCGCTTCGCCGTGACCGACGGCAAGGCCGACGTTGCTGTACACTATCAAGGTATCGTGCCCGACTTGTTTCGGGAAGGGCAGGGAGTGGTAGCGGAGGGCAAGCTCGAGCCCGGCGGCGCTTTCGCCGCCGACACGGTGCTTGCCAAACATGACGAGCGCTACATGTCTCGCGAGGTGGTCGACGCCCTGAAGAAATCCGGGCGCTGGCAGGAAGGTGAGGGAAAAAGCCCCGGGAGCAACCCGCGATGATTCCGGAGCTTGGACACTATGCCTTGGTCTTGGCGCTGGCGCTCGGTCTGATTCAATCAGTCGTGCCAGTCATCGGCGCTCGCAGGTACGACGCGGTGCTCATGCGCCTTGCGAGCTCCACTGCGTTGATGCAGTTTGCTTTCGTTGCCTTTTCATTTTTGGCTTTGATCATTTGTTATGTGACCTCTGATTTTTCGGTCGCGACCGTTTATGAAAACTCCCACTCGATGATGCCGCTGGTCTACAGGGTCACCAGCGTTTGGGGAAACCACGAGGGCTCTATGCTCTTGTGGGTTTTGATTCTGTCGCTCTTTGGGGCTTTGGTTGCCGGCTTCGGCGGCAATTTACCGACGACGCTGAAAGCGTATGTGTTGTCGGTGCAATCGTGGATCGCTTGCGCCTTCTATTTGTTCATTCTCATCACCTCCAATCCTTTCCTGCGGCTGCCGCAAGCTCCATTTGAAGGCCGCGATCTCAATCCGATCCTGCAGGATATCGGTCTCGCGATTCATCCGCCGCTTCTCTATCTTGGCTATGTCGGGTTCTCGATCGCCTTTTCCTTCGCGATCGCTGCTCTCATCGAGGGCCGCATCGACGCCGCCTGGGCGCGCTGGGTGCGTCCATGGACGCTTGCTGCATGGATATTCCTCACTGTTGGCATCGCTATGGGTTCGTACTGGGCCTACTACGAGCTCGGCTGGGGCGGCTTTTGGTTCTGGGATCCAGTCGAGAACGCATCGCTCATGCCGTGGCTGGCAGGCACTGCGCTCCTGCATTCCGCAGTGGTCATGGAAAAGCGTAACGCTTTGAAAATCTGGACCTTGCTACTGGCGATCCTTGCTTTCTCTCTATCTCTGATTGGCACGTTTTTGGTGAGGTCGGGAGTGCTAACGTCCGTGCATACCTTTGCCAACGATCCGGCACGCGGCGTGTTTATTCTCGCCATTCTGGTGATCTTCATCGGAGGTGGTTTGACGCTGTTTGCTTGGCGCGCGCCGATGCTCAAGCAGGGCGGCCTCTTCGCTCCGATTTCACGCGAGGCCGCGCTCGTCCTCAACAATCTCTTCCTCACCACCGCCTGCCTGACTGTCTTTGTCGGCACCCTTTATCCTTTGGCACTCGAGGCTCTGACTGGCGATAAAATTTCCGTCGGTCCACCATTTTTCAACCTGACCTTCGCGCCGCTCTTTATTCCTCTCTTACTTGCGATGCCATTTGGTCCACTCATGGCCTGGAAGCGCGGCGACATTTTCGGTGCTGCCCAACGGCTGATGGCTGCCTTTGGCATTGCCTTCATTGTAATTGTTCTCACATTTGCGGTGGGAGACCGAAGTTCAATCATGGCGCCATTCGGCATCGGCTTGGCGGCATTTGTCATGATCGGTGCGATGGTTGACATCGCCGAACGCATTGGTCTGTTCCGCGTGTCGTTGTCCGTCGTGGGCCAACGTGCTGCCGGCTTGCCGCGTTCGGCCTGGGGCACTGCATTGGCACATACGGGTATTGCCGTGACATTGCTGGGCATCGTCTGTGTGAACACCTGGGCAAGTGAACGCATTGTCGCGCTCAAACCATCGGAAACTGTTTCCATTTCCGGATACGAACTTTCGTTCGATGGTGTTGTGCAACGCTCCGGCGCAAACTATCGCGAGCTGGCGGCAAGATTCACTGTACGGGAAGGCGGCGTTCCGATCGGCGTGATGGAGCCGTCAAAACGTAGTTTTGCCTCGCGCTCTACCACGACAACTGAAGCGGCCTTGATGACACGCGGTGTGAGCCAGCTCTATTTGTCGCTTGGCGACACCAACAGCGACGGTTCGGTCTCGATCAGGCTGTACCACAAGCCGATGGTGTTGCTGATCTGGCTTGGCGCAGTGGTGATGGGGTTAGGCGGCACGCTCTCGCTATCCGACCGGAGGCTTCGCGTCGGTGCGCCAAAGCCAGCGGCGAAATCGGCAATGCAGGCGGCGGAGTAGGGTTCATGCGGCGCGTCGCATTGATCGGTTTGCTCTTGTCACTCGCAATGCCTGGTGCGGCGCCAGCAGTGCAGCCCGACGAAATGTTGAAAGATTCGGCGCTCGAGAGCCGCGCACGTGATTTGTCCCGCGAGTTGCGTTGCATGGTTTGCCAAAACCAGTCGATTGACGATTCTGAAGCCCCGCTCGCTCGCGACCTGCGGCTGCTCGTGCGCGAACGCCTCACCAAAGGGGACAGCGACCAGCAAGTTCTCAGTTTTTTGGTGTCGCGCTATGGTGAGTTTGTGCTGCTCAGGCCACCGCTTGAATGGCACACATTGCTTTTATGGGGATTGCCGCCCGCCGCTCTGGCCGCGGGAACCATAGGGCTTTTCATAATGTCCCGCCGACGGCGTTCAGTGGCCACAGAGGCTGACCCCTTGAGCCGGGATGAACAACAGCGGCTTTCGACTTTGGTCGACCCTGCGGGTCCTGAGCGTTGAATAGTCTCGTCAATTTCAAAAGTAGCTCGATATCCCACCTTACAAAAGTTTAATGCTTTCGACAGGACGCTGTAAGGCTCGTCGCCCCATCTTCTGGTTCGGACAGTGCGCAGCCGCGCCAAACGAATCCCGATGGAGATTTGCTGATGAAGTCGAGCGATGTTCCCGCTTCTGAAGGTTACAATAGGCCGCGTGTGCTGCCGGCCCGCCGGCTCATCCTTCTCGCCACCACCATTGCCAGTCTCGGCGCCGCGGCGCTCGTGGTTGGTCCTGGCCTCAATCTATCCAGTGGTTATCCGACTGCGGTCGCGCAGAATCTGAGCGAGCAGGCTCGCAAGCTGCAGGCACCCGTCGGTTTTGCCGACATCGTCGAAAAGGTCAAACCGGCGGTCATTTCGGTGCGCGTGAAAGTCGACGGGGGTTCGCAGGCCAGTGCTCTCGGCGGCAACGACGTTCCACCGGGATTGCGCGAATTCTTCCGGCGTTTTGGGATGCCTGATGTACCGAATGGGTCGGACGGCATGCCGCGCGGTCGCGGCCGCAACGTCATCACCGGCCAGGGTTCTGGCTTCTTTATCTCCGCTGATGGTTATGCGGTCACCAATAACCACGTCGTCGAGAAAGCTGAAAGCGTTCAGATCACGACTGACGATGGCAAGATTCATAAAGCCAAGGTAATCGGCAGCGATCCGCGCACTGATCTGGCGTTGATCAAGGTCGAAGATGGTCCATTTCCTTATGTAAAGCTGTCTGACAAGTCCCCACGCATTGGCGACTGGGTGCTTGCAGTCGGCAATCCGTTTGGTCTTGGCGGCACCGTCACAGCCGGCATCGTGTCGGCGCGCGGTCGCGATATCGGCGCCAGTGCGTATGACGACTTCATCCAGATCGATGCGCCGGTCAACAAAGGGAATTCCGGCGGCCCGACATTCGATACCGATGGCAACGTGATCGGTGTCAATACTGCCATCTTCTCGCCGTCTGGCGGCTCGGTTGGTATCGCCTTTGCGATCCCGTCTGACACCGTCAGCACTGTTGTCGCCCAGCTTAAAGAGCATGGGGCTGTGACGCGTGGCTGGATCGGCGTTCAGATACAGCCGGTCACACAGGATATCGCGGATAGTCTCGGTCTCAAGAAGGCGGAGGGCGCGCTTGTCGCCGAGCCGCAGGCAAATAGTCCGGCGCAGAAGGCCGGCATCGAAGCCGGCGACGTCATCACTTCTGTTGACGGCAAGGAGGTCAAGGACGCCCGCGATCTCGCCAAGAGAATCGGAGCGATGGCTCCAAAAGCTTCCGTCAAGCTGACGGTTTTGCACAAGGGCGCGGAGAAGGCGGTTACCCTGACACTCGGCGAATTGCCGAATGCCAAAGAGGCCCGCACCGATTCCGGAGATGGCGATAGCGGCGCTGATCTTGGCAAGCTCGGTCTTACGCTGGCGCCAGCTGCACGCGTCTCAGGCTCGGGCTCCGAAGGCGTCGTGGTGACCGGAGTCGATTCCAACGGCATCGCAGCAGACCATGGGTTCTCCACCGGCGACGTGATTCTGGAGATCGCGGGCAAATCTGTTTCGACGCCCGCTGACGTTCGCGATGTTGTTTCGAGCGCCCGCACCGAAGGCAAACGCAGTGTCCTGATGCGAGTGAAGAAAGGTGACAACACGCGTTTCGTCGCTTTGCCGATCGGAAACGGCTGATACGAGTTTGGGGACATCCCGCCGGCATCCGTCGCCCCCGCCGGTGGGTCTGCCCTCAACGGGGCGGGCTTCGTGCCCGTCCCGCCAAATTCCTGAAGGCGAGCTTTGATTGGCCCGCTTTCGGAGCGAGCTCCAACCCTGGCATCCGTCGCCCCCGCTGGGGTGGGGTCGTAGAGGGGGTGGCGGTCTCCGCCACCCCCTCGCGTACGAAGAGGGGGACGGCCGCTGGAGGGAATTGACCCCGCCACCGAAATGACTGGAATTGGTGTGACCGATGCCCACTTATGCGGATATTAACGGGCAGCGCCCATTCGGCTGGACGGCCGATGCGCAACCGGACAGGGTCACCATGCGCCTTCTCGTCATTGAGGACGACCGCGACGCTGCGGACTATCTCGTCAAGGCATTCCGTGAGGTTGGCCATGTTGCCGACGCGGCGACCGACGGCGATGACGGTCTCGCCATGGCGATTGACGGCCAATATGACGTCCTGATCGTCGACCGGATGCTTCCCAAACGCGACGGCCTCGCACTAATAGGCGCTTTGCGGGCGAAGGGCATGGAGACGCCGGCCTTGATCTTGTCCGCCCTTGGTCAGGTCGATGACCGCGTCAAAGGATTGCGGGCTGGCGGCGATGACTACCTGCCAAAACCGTATTCGTTCTCTGAGCTGCTCGCACGCGTCGA